>NZ_JBGONI010000063.1:0-11077 GCF_041439035.1 Vibrio sp. 1F263
AGCTGCTTCCGCCCATCTGGTCGTTATCAGAGCGCATGTCTTTCAGTTGAAGCATTACTGCCTCACCATTGTCTGCACCAATTTGGAATGACTTAGTACCGTGAGTACCGTTAAGCAGCTTGTTGCCACCAAAAGAGGTTGTTTCAGCGATACGATTTAATTCATCATTAAGCGCCGTTACTTCTTCTTGGATTGCTACACGGTCAGATTTAGTATTTGAACCGTTTGTTGATTGCAAAGACAAATCACGCATACGTTGTAGAATGTTTGATGTTTCATTCATCGCACCTTCTGCTGTTTGAGCGATAGAGATACCATCGTTCGCGTTACGTACAGCAACATCAAGACCGCGACTCTGAACGTTCAAACGGTTCGAGATTTGTAGGCCAGCAGCGTCATCTTTTGCGCTGTTGATTTTAGAGCCTGAAGATAGGCGTTCCATTGATGTTTGTTGAGCGCTGTTTGCACTGTTTAGGTAACGTTGTGCTGTCATTGCTGATACGTTGGTATTTACATTCACTGCCATGGTGATTTCTCCAATTGATTTTCCGGTATAGCGGCTTCCGACGTCTCGGAAAACCAAGTAGTTATCTCTAAGTTACTTTTAATAACGGCGTGAATGCTGAAACCTTTAGAAAAAAAGCAACAAAATTAAAGAAATAGCGAGAAAGGATAAGAAAGCGTGACTGGCAGTGAAATTATCAAAAAAAGATGAGAAAAAGGCTAAAGTTGTCGAAACGTCAGCCGGGGGAAATATTGTGTTTTAATTAACCAAAGGACTTTAGTTAACCGAGAATACCTTTATAAGAATTAACCTAATTTATTAGCCTAGCAGCGTTAAAGCTAAGTTCGGCGCTTGCTTAGCTTGAGCTAAAATAGTGGTACTGACTTGCTGCAGTATTTGTTGTTTGAGCATTTGAGTGGTTTCTTTGGCGTAGTCTGTATCTTTGATTCGACTGTTTGATGCCCCCAAGTTCTCATGAACATTTTCAAGGTTATTAATCGCATGGTCAAAGCGGTTTTGCATCGCCCCGAGTTCAGAACGGTGACTATCAACATACTTCATCGCTGTATCCAAAATAGACACGGCGCGCTGTGCTCCACCAACATCAGTGACATTAATATCATCGACTGACTCGTAATAACCCGCCGACATCGAAAGCTCACTGGCTAACGAGCCTGAGAAAGAGATCGTGCCTGCCGTGTCTTCGCCTGACATATAGATCTGAAGCTGCCCTTCATCATTGACGGAAGCCGAAACCAGATCCGTTTGACCATTGATATAAGTCGCTAGCTCTTCAATGTCATCGCCCGCTTTGGCGTTAATGTTGATCTCTTGAGGCTGACCAAAACGATCGGTAAACGCCATCGTCATATCTGTTTGGTTAGATTTAACTTCCCACGAGTCACTTGCCATGCCATTGGCAACATAGCTAAAGCCGCCCATGTTGATGTCATCAGTGCGCATGTTTTTCAAACTTATCTGCACCGCTTCACCAGAGCTGCCACCAATTTGAAATGACGAACTACCAAAACTGCCGTTAAGGAGCTTTTTCCCACCAAATGAAGTGGTTTCCGCAATTCGGTTTAACTCATCATTTAAGGCGGTTACTTCTTCTTGAATAGCCGTCCTTTCCGATTGGCTATTCGAACCATTAGTCGCTTGCAGTGACAGGTCTCGCATGCGTTGCATGATATTAGTGGTTTCATTCATCGCCCCTTCTGCTGTCTGCATAATGGAGATACCATCGTTAGCATTTCGAACCGCAACATCGATGCCGCTCATCTGTGTTTCTAATCGATTAGAGATTTGTAAGCCAGCAGCATCGTCTTTTGCACTATTAATACGACTCCCTGAAGCCAAGCGCTCCAAAGATTGGTTCAGCATGTTATTGGCATTAGAGAGATTCCTCTGAGCCACTAATGCTGAAACATTTGTATTAACAGTTATAGCCATAGACCTACACTTACAAAAAGATGATAAAACTTACGATTGCTCTTGTATCGACCTATTTATATAAAACTTTAAAAAAAGGAGCCTTGAGGCTCCCTTGTTTATTCTATTTGAGACGACTTACTTAATCGTTAATGCACTCAACATCTCAGCTGAAGGAGCAAAGTAGTAAGCGCCAGTAACGGCTTTAGTAAAGCGAAGCAGTTGGTCTGTTTTGCCATCTGTTTCGCCGTACATGCTCTCTAACATCGCATCGAAGTTATGACGAACGTTACAGTAAGCAATGAACAGTAAGCCGTGATCGCCCGTTGCTGTGCCGTAAGGCAGGCTATGACGAACGATTTTAAGACCCTTGCCTTCTTCTTTGATATCCACACGGCCAACGTGAGACGCCGCTGGAACATCGTCTAGCTCGATCGAATCTGGCTTAGTACGGCCAATCACTTTCTCTTGTGCCGATACGTTTAATCTATTCCAAGCTGGTAGGTTATGCACAAAACGTTGCACCATTACGTAGCTACCACCCGCGAATTTACCTTCAGGCACAATAGCCACTTCAGCGCGCTGTGCATCTTTCGGGTTTTCAGTGCCATCAACGAAATCAGTCATGTCACGTGAGTCTAGGAAACGGTAACCGTAAGTTTCATCAACCACTTCCACGTCCGCAGCTACTTCAGATAGCAATTTACGTAGGATGAAGAAGTGTAGGTCATGTCGGTTTGAATGACAGTGAATCAGAACATCAGACAGTGTGCTCGGTGCTGTGATATCACCTTCACCAAGCGCAGGAAAATCAATTAGATCAGAGGGAGCAGCTTGCTCAAACTTATCCCAAAAAGCTTTTGAGAATGCTACCGACGCCGTTAGGTTCGCATCAGGTTGAGTTTGGTTTAGCTCGTCGATTAGAGTCGGAAGCTTTTGAATTTCTGCTAGTACATTAGCAGTATTAGCGTTCACTTTAAGTTGAACGTAAAGAGCGAAAGGCCCAGCTTCAGGCAAAATAGCACTTTGAACGTTAGGCTGCTCATTTGAAACATTAAGCATAGATTATTCCTTCCAGTTTTAGCTTCTAAGTATAATTGTGAATGGTACAAATGTTTTGATGAGAATCAGTCTTCGTGCTCAACCACTTTAAAGCAATCCCTAGCGGCATGGCTATTGGTTAAATAAAGCGCTAACCAGAGGAGCAATAATAGGGTGATAGCATTTGACCAACGGAACCATCCGTTATCCAAATAGATTAAATAAATTGTATGGGAGCCCTGTGCCAAGATAGCCATCATGGTAACCCAACGTCCCCATGACACGACTTTGTTAAGGCGCTTTCTATCTGGAGATCTTAGTCCAAACAACCACATCAATAACAAACTAGGGACACTCAACGCAATCCCGACATAAAACATCTGGTGGTCTGGATAGATGGTCTCAAGAATATCCGTTCCCGACTCTCGGCTTGCGCCCGCAACAATGAAAACGACCAAAGCTTTCGCAAGAAACAGCCAACCTAACCATAATAAGATTGGGGCTTTCAAAAAGCCGTGTTTATCGTATTGTTCTATGGAGTACCGCACAACTCTCACTTTCACTTGTTTTCAAACCAACACTTTAACGCAAATCATTCATACTTAACTAGGTTTGCGTTATCTTATTGGTTAATCCGTTTTAATTGTCGAACTCAGTATGAAAAAGAAAACTAATACACCGTCTGTTGAATCTCAACAAGAAGCACTGAAGATAGCCAAAGCGACGCAAAAGCCAGCTCAAACCAAAGAACAAACAAAATTAATTGCTCAAGGTATCGAAAAAGGCATCGCACTTTACAAGAAACAGCAAAAAGAACGCAGCCGCCAAGCCGATAAAGCAAGAAAACGCGTACAGAAAGAGAAGCAAACTCAACAAACTAATCTAGACGAAGAGAGCAATGTAGACACAATTGTTGAAACAACATCAAATCACGCCAGCAAATTGCCGTGGTTACTATTGATCGCAAGCTGGGTAGGTTTCGCGATTTATTTGATGAAATAGCAGGATAAATGTATGAAAAAGGAATTAGTCGCTTTAGCTATGACAGGCATATTAGTCGGGTGCACGACACCGACAACAGTCCCACATAGCAAATCTGACCAAGTACAAATGGATTACCACGGACTGATTGATATCAACGAGTGCGAATATAAAGGGGAAGTCACCGGCAGCGAAGGCCACTGGTATAGTTATCTGTTTTACCCGAACGACACTCTGATTCAAGGCGCAATGAATGAGCTAAAGTCCAATGCTATTGGATTAGGTGCGGACACCGTAATTTTCACACTTCCCCAAGATTTTGCGACTTCCGTAACCATGTTGGGCACCGCTTATCAGTGTCGCTAATTCGACTTATCGGTAATCGGTAATCGGTAAGGAGAAGAAAGAAGAAAGAAGAAAGAAGAAAGCCAGCTTTCGCTGGCTTATGCACTAAATCCAAGGCTTGTTGCTATATCGCCTTTACGCTGGATAACCCATTGACTGTCAAATGGCCCCCAGTCGGATAATTGGTAATAGCCATCATTATGACGTCGCCCATCTTGAACAAACATAAGTTCAATACCGATCCCCGGTAACGCCTTGAGTACATCTTGAATAGTACGACGAGGCCACCCCGTTTTTTCGATGAGTTTAGGCACATTTGGCCTATCAAGGCTTTCCACTAACAATGCTAAATATAGCCGCCTTGCAAAAACAGGACTCAACTCCATTGACACCTCCTATATATGTGCAACTCAATTATTTCTTTTTTTGCTGACAACATGTTGAGGCTGATCAATAAGTCTCCAATAGTGACATTTTCTTACTGTTTTTTTTCACTCTATGAAATATTCCTCACTCTATTTTGTCTGAATTGCCGCTTCCTGATAGGATTCAACTCATAACAACGAAATAAAATCACCCAAAGGAAGAATAATGACTATCACTATGTTTGGCATTCCGAATTGCGACACCATCAAAAAAGCAAAAAAATGGCTAGAAGCTGAAGGTATCGAGTTCGAATTTCACGATTATCGCAAACAAGGCATCACTGAAGAATTAGTAACAAGCTTCTGTTCAGAGCTTGGTTGGGAGCTTGTGCTAAACAAACGTGGTACGACTTATCGCCAACTTTCTCAAGAGCAAAAAGACACATTAACGGAAGAAAAAGCCGTAATTCTGCTTGTTGAACAACCAGCAATGATCAAGCGCCCTATCTTGAAAGTCGATGGCAAGCTTCATATTGGCTTCAAAGCTGATCAATACGCTGCTATTTTTGCGTAATCAGCTGTATTAGAACAGATAACAAAGCGTTGAACTTCCCCTGTTCAACGCCTGAAATTAATGACTAGACGTTTAATTTAAACAAGGAACTCAAGGATGACAGACAGCCCAACTTTGGCTCTGGCAAAAGACCTAATCAGCCGTCAATCGGTAACACCAGAAGATGCAGGCTGCCAAGACCTGATGATTGAACGCTTAAAAGCGCTAGGTTTTGAAATCGAAGTGATGGTATTTGAAGATACGACGAACTTCTGGGCTCGCCGTGGTACCGAAGCCCCCCTATTTGCTTTTGCTGGTCACACTGATGTTGTACCTGCAGGCCCAATTGAGCAGTGGAACACTAAGCCATTCGAACCGACTATTATAGATGGTTTCCTGCACGGTCGCGGCGCGGCAGATATGAAAGGTTCTCTGGCTTCAATGGTTGTGGCTGTAGAACAGTTCATTGCTAAGCACCCTGATCACACAGGCTCAATCGGTTTCCTTATCACGTCAGATGAAGAAGGCCCGTTCATCAACGGGACAGTGCGCGTTGTCGAAGCATTGATGGCTCGTGGTGAGAACATCGACATGTGTATTGTTGGCGAACCATCAAGTACTGAGTACGTAGGTGATGTCGTAAAGAACGGCCGTCGTGGTTCTATCACTGGCGATCTAACGATTAAAGGCACACAAGGTCACGTTGCCTACCCTCACCTTGCGAACAACCCGGTACACAGCTCTCTGCTTGCGATCAATGAATTGGCGACGACCGAGTGGGACAAAGGTAATGATTATTTCCCACCAACCAGCTTCCAGATCCCAAATGTAAGTGCGGGCACTGGCGCATCAAACGTGATTCCTGGTGAATTTAATGTTCAGTTTAACCTTCGCTTTAGTACAGAGTTAAACAACGACATCATCGTTGAAAGAATCACAAATACACTCGACAAGTACGATTTCGAATACGATTTAAAATGGACATTCAATGGCGACCCGTTCTTAACCGACGCAGGCTCGTTGCTTGATGCTATTGTCGATGCAGTAGGTCACGTGAATGATGTTAAGCCGGCACTGCTTACCACAGGTGGTACTTCTGACGGACGCTTTATTGCTCGCATGAAGGGACAAGTGGTAGAACTAGGCCCTGTGAATGCAACCATTCACAAAGTTAACGAGTGCGTGAAAGTGGCTGATTTAGAGAAACTAACTGACATGTACGAAAGAACATTAGTGAACCTGTTCGCTAAGTAGTTTTTTCATCAGCGATTCATAGCATCTAATTATTGAGAGACACGTTATGACACCAGAGCAGCTAACCGGACAATCAGATTCTCATCTAGAACCTAACCTGATTGGCACCAAGACCTTCTTGGTCCACAGTGACGTCAAAGATGAACTGAACAACTTGATTGAAGCTGCTCAACTCGCTGGTTTTAAAATGGAGATTGCCAGTGGCTTTCGCGACTATGAAAGGCAATCTCTGATTTGGAACCGCAAGTTTTCTGGTGAAGCACCGATATTAGACTCAGAAAGCCAACCACTTGATGCTTCAACACTCAGTGAACATCAAAAGTTGTCGGCGATTCTTAGGTGGTCTGCGCTTCCCGGAGCGAGTCGTCACCATTGGGGTTGTGACTTTGATGTCTTTGCTCGCAATCACTTACCTGAGGGTACTCAGCTACAACTGGAACCATGGGAATACCTCACTGGCCACCAGCAAGTGTTTTACCAATGGCTGTCTGCCAACGCATCTCAGTTTGGATTCTTCTTTCCTTACAGCCAAGACCTTGGTGGTGTGGCAATAGAACCTTGGCATATAAGCCACCGTAAAGTTTCACAGTTGTGTTTATCACAGTTATCTCCCACTTTACTTGGCAAGCAACTCCAATCTAAGCCAATATTAGGGTATGAAATTATTGCGGAGCAGCTAGACGAGATCTATGCGCGCTTCGTCGCGAATATCAGTCATTAGGAGCGCTTATGTTAGAGTGGCTTACAAACCCTTGGGTTATCATCATCATCGTAGTTAGCGTTGTGGTGGGTAATATTGCTGCGCTCAAACAGACCGCTAATATGGATCTGACAGGTCGTAACAAAACAGAAAAAGACTTAGACAAGCTCAATCAATTGGATAAACAGAACCAAGAGAAAGCTCAAAAAGATGAGTCTACTAACAGCAAAAATACTTAGCCTAACGCCCTTGATGCGCTAGCCCCAACAAGTCAGGCGCGTGTGACTTCTTGTTAGCGAAATGACAACATAAATTGACAACACGCACATAAAACACTGACTAACAAACATAAAAAAGAGGACATTGTATGTCCTCTTTTTTTTTCTTCTAAATTTGCTCAGTGCTTATTCAGATTTTGCTTCTTTCTTGTCTTTGGTTTGGTCTGCAACGTGTGCCAATACCGGTACCATTGACTTAAGTAGCTCTTCTTCTACAGGCTTACCTGTTGCATCCGTTACGTTAATCGATGTACGGTTGCCAAGATCACCAAACAAGAAAGTGTAAGTACCTGGCGCTAAGTCAATAGGCTGTAGGCCAATCTCTTCCCAGAATTCATCATCTGGCGCTGCATACTTAGCTTTCACTGTACCTTGAGACTGATTACGCTCTTCAAGTTCAAAGCCCATCGTCGGTAGCAAGGTAGGTAGACGTTGCCACAATACGTTATATGGCGTACGAGCAATGATCACAGGGAAACCACTGCGGTCCGAACCCATTGAGATAGGAATACGTTTCACCAACTCTTGCGCTTTCAACGCAGCTTCAGCACGAAGATCTGCATCGTATCTCGCCATCACTAGATTCGTCAAGAACGCGTTGTAACGCTCTTTATTGGTTGCCGATACTGGTTTCTCTTCAGAACCTTCACGCCAATCAATCAGATTAATCTTGAAGCCATGGCGATTGTTCGCTTGGAAACGAGAGAGAGAATAGCGGCTACCAATCTCGACTTCTTCATCTTCAGAAACCCAAGTTACCCAATCAGTCTCAATGTCATTTTCTGACTGTTCACGAATGCCGATATTACGCTGGGTCAGCATATCTACAGCCGTTTGCCATACTCGGTCAGCCTCTTCAGCACGAAGGAGCCATAACGTCACTTCACCATTTTGACGCTCAGTACGAGCACCTGGGATCAGTTCAAGAACCTGTTGAGGAGGACGAATATCCACTTGACGACCGGTACCACCACTGAATTCACCGCTTGGGATATCAAAGTTTGGGTAAAACTGAGGCTGAGCATCTTCAGGCAATTGCCATTGTGAAAACTCAGGTGTTTCTAAGTATTCAAAATCATCTTTGGCTTGGCGACGTTGAGTCGGGCTGCCAGAACATGCTGTAAGAACGAAAACAGCCAGTGAACCGATCACTAGCTGGTGAGAATACTTCATTTATACTCCTAAATGCCGAAGGTTCGCTTCGGCATTGCTTTATACGTTTTTAGTAAATGCACGCTTCAGTCATTGCTTGAGCAACAACAGGTTGAGCTGGTTTTGACAGTTCAGTCAGTGGTAGACGTAAGCCACCTTCAGCAATCAGACCCATTTTGTGAACCGCCCATTTTACGGGAATAGGGTTAGACTCAACGAACAAATTCTTATGTAGAGGCATCAAACGCTCATTGATCGCTTCAGCTTCCTCAAACTTGCCTTCCTTCGCTAGCTTGAACATAGTCGCCATATCAGCAGCTGCAACATTGTTCGTTACAGAGATCACGCCATCGCCACCACGCTTAACAAATTCAAGACCTGTTAAGTCATCACCACTTAGTAAGATAAAGTCTTCGCCACAAAGTTCACGGTGAATTGCAATTCTTTCAAGATCACCCGTCGCATCTTTAAGTGCAACGATGTTTTCGATCTCGGCAAGACGAGCAACCGTTTCTGGCAACAAGTCTACCGCAGTGCGACCAGGTACATTGTAAAGGATCTGTGGAACGTCACTGACTTCAGCAATTGCTTTGTAATGTTGGTACAAACCTTCTTGAGTCGGTTTGTTGTAGTACGGCGTTACGCTCAGGCAACCAGCAATACCAGAACCATTGAGCAAACGGCTGAAAAGTACAGATTCGTGAGTTGCGTTTGCACCCGTACCAGCGATAACAGGAATACGGCCATCAGCAAATTCAACGACCTTATTGACGACTTTGACATGCTCTTCAATAGTGAGTGTTGAAGACTCACCAGTTGTGCCAACCGCAACCAGACCATCACTACCTGCTGCAACATGGTGATCAACTAACTTTTTAAGGCTGTCGAAATCCACTTCACCATCTGCATTAAATGGTGTAACTAGCGCAACGATACTTCCTGAAAACATGTCTATCTCCCTTAATTTATTCTTTTTGCATGTTACTGTAAGCCAATCAATAAACACAAGACATTAAAGTGGCTTACCAGCAACATCTGCAGTAAATATTGTCGTATGTTTGAGGTAAAACGACTTATAACGGCGTTCGACCTAGAATTTGGGTAACCTACACTCAATCTAGCGAATAGCTCAGCACTAGATGTCAGTAACAAGTAAGCAATGCTCTCACGCCACTCTTTGAATTTTGAACACTCTAAATATTCCTATTACTTGTTACATATTTGAAGCAAAGTGCCTCATAAAAGCCCCAAGCACACACTTATTCCTCTAGCTAACTGTGCTAACATGCATGAATCAATGGAATATAAGAGACGTGATTTTATGACTCAACATCTAGTAATCACAGCTGTGGGCACTGATCGCCCAGGTGTATGCAACCAAGTGGTTCATTTAGTCACCCAATCAGGCTGTAACATTATTGATAGCCGTATCGCTCAATTTGGCGAAGAATTTACGCTTATCATGCTACTGTCTGGAAAGGCAAACAACATCACCCGCGTTGAAACCACCCTGCCCTTGCTTGGACAAGAGCACGACTTGATTACGATTATGAAGCGAACCTCAACTCATGATGTGATTGAGAACTCTTACACAGTAGAGGTGTTCGTTGAGTCAGACGATAAAATCGGCCTTACCGAGCAGTTTACCCAGTTCTTCGCAGACCGAAACATCGGCCTCGATTCGTTAAGTGCGCGAACCATCAATAAATCTAAAGTTCAGCTCGACAACGACCAATTCCATATCTCTATTACCGCTTCTGTGCAATCAGAATGTAATTTGATGCAGCTACAAGAAGAATTCGACGCGCTGTGTCAGAGCCTATCTGTACAAGGCTCGCTCAACTTTATCAAAAACAGTTTTTAAAAAGGAAATATCATGAATACGCTAACGGCTGGTGTTCCAGCACCTGCTTTTTCTCTTCCAGATCAAGATGGCAATATCGTATCTCTTGGTGACTTCAAAGGTAAAAAAGTCCTTTTCTATTTTTACCCAAAAGCAATGACTCCAGGTTGTATTGTGCAAGCGGAAGGCCTGCGTGATATCAAAGCACAGCTTGATGATCTGAATGTGGTTGTTCTTGGTGTGAGTGTTGACCCAGTTAAACGCCTACCAAATTTCGTTGCGAAGAAATCTCTGAACTTCACACTTCTATCTGATGAAGACCACAGTGTTGCTGAACAGTTTGGTGTTTGGGGCGAGAAGAAATTTATGGGTAAAGTGTACGACGGTCTGCACCGTATTAGCTTTCTAATTGATGAAGAAGGTCAGATTGAACACGTCTTCAACAAGTTCAAGACTAAGACTCACCACGAAGTGGTTTTAGATTACTTCAACCCAGAAGTTTAATGTCGATTTTAGTGAGTTGATTCTCTAAATTCGCACCTAGCGAATCTAAATACACTACTCACTACTAAGCCTGTCTCGTCCTAAAATACGTTGACAGTTTTTCTACTAAGCCAACAGCGTCAGCT
>NZ_JBGONI010000064.1:0-11064 GCF_041439035.1 Vibrio sp. 1F263
GGTTGTTTGATTGATACTTCACCTCGGACACGACCTAACCAAAACCAACCTTTCTCCTGAACTTGGCGGAACCAAGTATTTCTAAAACCCGCATCAGAAACGATGATCGGACTGATTTTATTCGGTAAAATACTCTGCAATTTATCGAGGAATGTTTGGTGACTTTTTGGTGAATTGTATTGGCCATACTCAAAAACTTGCTCAAAGATTGTGATGGCTCGTCCATCAAGTGCAACGGATGCTCTTAACGTCATATAACGAAGTTGTTCACGAACATCAGACCAATCCACAAGGATCACAGGGCAAGGGTTGGCGCCCGTTATTAAGTAGGCATGCCATTTATAAATAAGGTCTTTTTCACGATGTAGTTGGCGATTTCCAAGCAGTCTATCAACGCGTTTGATCGCATGTTTTACCGTGGTATTAGTTTCCAGTTTCCGACCTAGTTTAGTCAACGTTAAGTCTGAGCCGTCAAGTACACTTCTTGTAGCAAGTATCAGAGAACTAACGCGTTTTTTGTGAATGGAGGGGCATTGGTTTTGTATGGTTTGTTGTAGAATCTGAATGTCGCGCATTGTTAACCCACTTGTTCGAAATGTGTGTTCAGCGATATTCATTAGATCAAAGACGGCGATGCGCGTCTACCTCATTGTTTTTATGCCTAATTATGAGGGGATTCGCAAGATGCAGGCGTTATAACACTATTCATTCAAATCGAGGTTTATGTGGTAAATTTTATTAACTTGCCCAAAAGCGGTAATACTAACGACATTATTAATTTCCCAGTAGATTCATCAGTTGTAATTACAGGAGCTAATGGCTCGGGTAAGACCAGGTTAGGGGCATGGCTTGAACTTGAAAGTAGTCAAAAGGATATAGTCCGTAGGATTTCAGCTCAAAAATCATTATCAATGCCCGATTTTAGCCATACTTCAGCAATTGAAGAAGCAGAGTGTGATTTAAAGTACGGTTATCCCGATGTAAGTGCTGTGAGTTCTAACCCTTCTCATTGGAAAAAGAGTCAAAGGTGGGGGGAGAAACCTTTTACATTTCTACTCAATGACTATGAAAAGTTAATGGTATATCTATTTACTGAGCTTTTTCAGAAAACACTGGATCACTCAGAAGGTCGGGCATCACAAAATAACTCTATCCTTCACAAAATAAAGTCTATTTGGGAATTAGTTCTTCCACATAGAGAACTTATTATAGAAGCAGGGAGAGTTAAAACTAAAATATCTGGAGGTGATCACGGATCATATAATGCATCTGATATGAGCGATGGTGAACGTGTTGTTTTTTACTTGATAGGACAATGCTTAACTACGGAGGAAAATTCAATCTTAGTGATTGACGAACCAGAACTTCACTTGCATAAATCTATACATTCTAAATTATGGTCAATTCTTGAAATTGAAAGGAATGATTGTCTCTTCATATATATTACGCATGATCTCGACTTTGCGGCTCAAAAATCTAGCGCGGAAAAAATTTGGGTTAAATCTTATGACGGAACTAATTGGGATTGGACTACCTTACCTGAGTTTGATGAGCTTCCTGAAGACTTAGTTTTAGAAGTTCTCGGTGCAAGGTCTTCTGTAATATTTGTAGAAGGAACACCTAACAGTTTTGATCTTCAATTATATAGTCTGTTTTATGAAAATTACCTTGTCTTGCCTAAGGGAAGTTGTGAGAACGTAATTCAGGTTGTTAAAGGACTAAATGAGTCAGGATTGATTCAAGGCAAAGATATTATAGGGATCATTGATAGAGATAGAAGAGTCAGTGCGGAAATATCAAATTTAGAGAAATATAATGTACATGTTCTTGATGTAGCTGAAGTAGAGAATTTGTTCATACTTCCTGAAATTATAAAACTTGCATGTGAGTCATTAGAATTTGATTATGATGAAAAACAAGCTGAGGTAACGTTAAAAGTTTTGGGATCATTAAACAATGAATTAGATGTACAAATTTCCAAGCGAGCGTCAGGTGAAATCCTTCATAAACTTAGATCATTTAACGATAAAAGTAATGGAATAGAAAAAATTAAAGAGTCATATAATGGAGTTATTAGTAATATTGATATCGAAAGTATTTATTCTGAAGTTGCAAGTGAATTTAATGCTGTAATAGAAAGTCAGAACTACCTTGATATGCTTAGATTATATAATCGTAAATCTTTGCTTACAGCTATTGGTGAAGTATTAGGCTTGAAAAAAGGAGAGTATGTGAGTTTAATTATGAGAATATCAAAGGGTAAAAATAAAGAAAAAGTAATAACCGCATTGACCCCTTATCTCCCAAATATCTAGCTCGTGTTATAACAAGTCATTTAAACGGAAAATTAACAGTTGGCCATCGCTTCGCGATTATAACCAACCATTAATTTCCGCTTAATGAGGCGTTAGTTCATATATTGAAATTTTTAATTTTTTTGGTGTGATAAATAGAAATGGAAAAGCAGTTAGCAATAATAAAAGAAGAGCTTCGGAAGGAAATCATAGCTGAACATCAAAGTAGTTTAGCTGATGCAAGAGAAAAATTTCAGTTGGCGCTAGATGATAGAAAAGATTTCCTTGAACCAGAAGGTGATTTTGATTTATACGAAACACCAATCCCGAAATGTATGAAAATTATTAAAACAGGAATTCAATTTTTAATTGGCTTTTTTCTTATCGTGACATTGGCAAGTAAAGGTTTGCTAGAAGTAGCGGAAACATTCAATTTATTAGATAATTTGCACTTTGCGGATAATGGTCTGTTTACTTCAAATGAACTCTATAAGCATATATTAGGCATTAAATCTTTTGTTTATATAGGTAATGCATTAGCAATCTCAGCAGGTATAGAGTTGAGTTACATGTTGTTTACGGATGGTCCTGATGAGACGATTGAACCACTAATGTTAGCCATTGCAGCGGCAGCTTTTTATACTATATCTGAATCACCTGAAAATAGTTGGGCAATGCTTGGATATGCGATTAGTCTTCTAGTTTTAATGGTATGTTTGAAGCTATATAAGCGTTGGAAGTTATAAACTAACAAACGACTATGGCGTCAATGATTAATTTTTGGCAGTGTTTTCATCCCACATGGCGCCATCTCTCAGCATAGAGTTAAGAGTCACAACCATCTTTCGAACACACGCGATTATTGCGACTTTCTTAGGCTTTCCCGCAGCTACAAGTCGAGCATAAGTTGCTTTGAATACGGAGTTACATTGCATGGCTGACATCATTGCCATATATAATACTGTGCGTACTTGCGCTCGACCGCCTTGGATCACACGCTTACCTTTGTAGCGCCCACTTTCGCGTGTTATTGGAGCGACACCAATTAGTGAGGCCGCTTGTTTATTTGTGATGTAACCAAGTTCTGGTACGTTGCTAATTATTGATGCAGCGGCAATGTTTCCTATTCCAGGGACGCTCTGCAAGATTGTGTTTTTAGCCTGATATTCAGGGCTATCTTCAATGAGTTTAACGAGCTTTTCTTCTAACTTGGTGATTTGATTTTTTATCGTGGTTAGCATCGGTTTGATAGTCGGATGGAGAGAGGCGGGAAGTATCTGGATTCGGTTCTTTTCCATGGTTTGCATGGATAACAACTGATTTCGGCGAATGACTAAGTCACTCATTAGGCGTATGTTTTTTGGCTTTATGACAGTAAGAGCTGGTTTGATTGCTTCTCCATAGTGAGCAATCAATTCTGCATCTAAACGATCATTTTTGGCTCTGCGGCCAATAGCACCAGCGAACCGTTTTATGTGGACAGGGTTTGCTCTGACAATAGGTAATTGAGCCTCTGCACATGCAAGAACAAAAGGCATTTCTAATCGGCCTGTTGCTTCAATAACGATTCGTTCAGGACTGTGACTCTTAATTGTTTTGAGTGCTTTTTTGATGCCTTTATCATTGTTCTCTACTGAGAAAAATAGGTCTAGTGGCCTGATGTGGATGTCTAATTGTGTTTTGCCGGTATCAACTCCAACGTTGATGCTTTGATTGATTTTGGTATTCATAATAAGCTAACTCATGCTTGCGTAATGCGGGTTCGAGACCCAGTCGACTATTCGAGGTTTATGCTTGAAGTCCTATGTAGCGTTCATGTTTGTTATCGGTCTCTCGATAGAGGAGCCAGCGTTTAAACGAACTACTACATAGAAAGCTTTAGTTGCAGCTAAAGCCTGGGTCTCACATTACCCGATTGGAGTGCTTATTATCCATACAAGCGTTTAAGGCAGACTCCCAACGCTCGGCATTTTCGGTTTGCTTTGATTTAGTGCTTACAGAACAATGGCTTAGGTGGATGGTGGCGTTGCTCACTACTTAATTTGACGTTAGGCTAATCAAAAAATGAGGACTATGGTGAAAGGTAAGGAAATTGTAGAAGCAGCATTTGCTGATGTTGAAAGCTTCTTTGTTCCGAGTGGTAATTTTACGGTAAATAGAGAGCTAAATGTAGATGACATTTCATATGCTTCAATTAAAGGAAGCGGAGTAAATGCCCGCATCCGAGTTTCGCGAGGGATTTGCGAGTATGAAATAACTAAAATAGAAGACTATCTATTTGTTTTGATCATATTGTGTCACGAGTTAGCTCATTATCTAAATTTTCACAACGAACACAAAGATCAAGAGGAGCTTGATAGTGTTGCACTAGAGTCAAGAGCTGACCATTTTGGTTCTCAAATATTACTTGTTCTAATGACCTTTAAGACGAATACAAGTAAGTTAATAAGAACTATTGAACCAAAGTTAGACCAAAATTTAGCTATCAGAAGTATTGGTAAAGCGTTAGGTGATATATATCAAGAAATATACAGAAATTGTAATTCTGAGTTATACCCTCAACCCAATCTTCGCGTTGGGCTAACTGTCGCTGGGTGTTTGTCGTTTTTTCATCGTTATTTGGGAGAGCTACCAAAAGAGTTCACTCTGAGCTTTATTCTAAATGTAGTTAGGGCTGGGAATCTTACTCATATCCTTCAAAGTATGGATGACAGTCAGCAAGAACAAGTTGTCGATAAGTTAGTCTCGACTCACTCAAGGTTACAACAAGAGCAACCTTTCATGAATCAGGGCTTTAAACCTCATTTTGGTCTTTTACTTACATCTCAATTTGACCTTAGTCCTAGCCAAATGAAAATGCATAGGGAGTCACTTGAAGCCCATGTGCAGACCTTTATGAATTAGCCTAACAAATAAAAATAAGTGTCGCGCAGCCGACACTTTATTCGGGTGTTGAACAAGCCCGCCGCCTCTTTATTGAGTAAATTGCTCGGATGAGCAGAAGATGGATCGACGCCCGTCACTTTTGTCAGGACGAGCGTCGCCATAGTTTTAGTTATTCGAATCTAACAGTTTAGAGTGCCAACTCTAACTGACTTCTGTCCAGAAGCTTCATAGGCTTAATTTTTACCTGTGGCACTTTCTAGCACGAAAGTGCCCCTTTAAATACTAACGTAATGACTTAGTGACAAATCGTGACACTGAAATTACAGTACTTTTTCTCATGGTTGCGACTAGCAGCGTAGTGAAAGGAATCTCCCAAAAGTGTGCGTAGACGATGTTCTCAGCTTGTAATTTTCGTATGCATCATTGTGTTTCTCGTTGGCAGTAATATCTCGCAACTGGCCAAATTGCGTGCACTTATTGATGACTGCGAGGATATCTGGACTAAATAGTACAGTAGCCCCAGTAATTAACCTCACTGCTATTTGTCTTTTTTGAATAGTTTGTTTTTTAACCAAACCACAGGCAAGAATATAAGAAACCATAGCTTTTTCCCGAAGGCGAGTAAGAGAGCTCCAATAGCTAATCCACCTTTACCTGCAACCTTTCCTGTGATCAATTTGTACATCAAAGCACCAGCTCCAAAAGCTGCAACCGTATCAGTCTCTGGAACAAAGTCTTTATAGGTATGGCCTTTTTCATACTTTAGCTGTTCTAGAGTCGGCGCTAAGTTATCTTCCGCTGATATAAATTGCTCTTGAGATCCTACCCAAGTGATTTGACTATAACCTTCTCTAGATAATTTCAATGCTCTTGCATTAACTATTTTCTCATTCTCACTACTGTGCGCCCTTATAGCATAATACATCGTTGCTTCTTTCTTGTTTAATGTTGGTTTCTCTGCCCATCCATCAATAAAGAGAAGCGCGCCTTTCCTATGCTTATTATCATCCTCTGTACTATCGATAAGCTCTTGAAGTAAATCATTGCTATCAATACTTTCTTCCCAATCATCCATTTTTATAAAGCCAGGTCTGCTTTCTGTTATAATAAACCTGCTTAAATCTTGGTTTAAAAGAACTGCATTTGGAGAGCTAGGAACTCCATTAATTTCTTCTTCTAAAATTGCTGCGTCATCACCTCTAACCAAAGACTGCTCAGTCATAACTAGGATCGTTGCGTCTTGATTTGGTACGTCATATATACCTTCATATTCCCAGTTAAGGTTATCGAGTGGATTGGCAAATACCGAGCTTGCGATTAGCACTAATCCAATGGCCATGTATTTCATTTTTTTTCACTTAAATGCATATTATTTTTGTGCAATTTACCAGCTAAATACTTTAGTTATGTTGATAAAGATCTAAATGTAAGATATTGATATATATGTCAATTGCATATGATTGGTAGGCTATGCCGACATAGAGCCAGAAAGATTTAGTACAGTATTTATCTACCTTGAGCAATAACTGGAAGTATTTTAAAACTAATACTTGAACTTGCTGTTAAGTATTCACATCAGAGACTAAGGGGCATAAGCGATTCAGGGGGAGTTGAATGTTCGGCAAATAAAATTGCATCAAGTGAACCCGACACAATGAACTGAAGATAGAAGAAACTGCCTAGTTCTTATCAAAATCGCCACCTGTAGCAACAGTGCCTTTCCGCATTTTGAGATACTAAAAGTTATTCAGGCGCGGCTAAATTGGGAGAGTCATTGACACGTCTTTGTCCAAAAACATCACAACCTGAATTTTCACGCGTGGCATTTTCTAGCTCGAAAATGCCCCTAAACCTGTTAGAATAAATACTCTACACAATTCTGAGAGCGTGCGTTTTCCCTATCAAATCTAATCCAATGAAAGAGGGGCAGTTCCTGAAGGATCCACACATCTTTTCATCGGAACTCTGCCGCACTTACGCTTTGAGGCCTCCTACGGCTAAGGCCAGATCCTTCACGCTAATTGAGTAAGCTTCTCTTCATATCAACTCTTTATTGAGAAAAAATAGGAAGTAACCGGCGTGTTTGAATCGTGTTTGCTTGAGGTATTTATCATCCATTGATTGTGGGACACAAAAAGCAGTCATTACTATTAATAGAACTCAAATTACCGTCTATTATACGCTTGCTCTATATCCAAACACATGCTAATCATATACCCTTGTTCTAATTACGTATTTCTGGGTGATTTATGGATTTTCAAGTAAAGCAAGACTTCAAATATAAACGATTTTCTAGACTAGAATACTTGAACAAAGAGGAGTCTTGGTACGAAGATGAATTGAATCTTGGTCTCTATTACTTTTTGTTAGAAGCCAAAGGAGAACCAACTGATCCTGCTTTCAATCAAATCTTAGCTGCTAAAGGTGATCATGCGTCAGCATTCAACTACTTAGGTGACATTGCTTTTAAGCTATACGATGAGTTTCGGGACTCTGAGATCCCTGCGTATCACTATGAGCGTGCATTAATATACTCCGAAAACAACTCACATGCTCACTGGGGGCTGTTCTGCTCAACTCGCGACCCACGCCATTTCTTCAAAGCGATTTCTATTGGTTATGAAGAAGGTAACTTTCAAATAGTCACTAATAAGATGCATAGCTTGTATGCACCAAATCTGATCAACGCTGAACTTACTGTTGATGAATGGAAGCTGCTTAAATCAATCTGTCTAGATGAAAAAGTTGAGAGTCAAATCGAGATACTTTTGTGTTGTCACTTTCATCTTGAAGAGTTCAAAGATGGGATTTCTCTCATCAATTCAGCAAAATATATTCCTAAAAAAATCATCGAGCCTTATCGACAACACGCTCATATTGATCAAGACACCTTTTGGAGTAAGATCAGTTATTACGAGCGATTGAATCTGATAGGTGATGCTGAATCAGCTTATGAAGAAGTTAAGAAAGAAGTTGCTAGAGGCAAAGCAAATCTGACACAAGAAGCAATCATCAAATATGGTTTTGAAGCAAAGGCTTATGATGATGTCATTGAGCTAGTTGAGCGTGCGTTTGAGAAAGAAAAATTCATCCATTCTTCACATGTATTGAAGTTACAACACATTTTGTCATCCCAGTACTTAGGCAAATCACTCAACGAACAGTATGAAAAAGATGTCAACAGCGTAAACTACTTTGGAGACACCGATACTGGCAGGGATGGGCAAGTTCTAGCTCTTTATCTTGCATATCTTGTTCTAGTAAACATCAATAAACTCAAGTCTATATTAGCAAAGCGTGACAATTTACATCAGTTAACGAACTACGCTTTGTACAAAGACATAAAGGCAAATCTGCGTCATGACAGCCTCATCGGTCATCACTTGTATGACTCACTAGTGGATACTCTACAAGAGCTAAAAGAACAATGGCATAGCAAGCGAGTTGAAGACAGTTTAGCATCAGCAAAAGAGCAAGAACTTGATGATATTGAGATCGCTAGTTTACTGATGGACAAAGGTGAATATCACAAAGCATTGAGTACCCTCTCTGATTTAGAGTCCTCAATGTCCGTTAACAATCTACTCGGTGTATGTTTCGAAAACCTCGATGATTTCGACTCCGCATTGGAGCACGCTAAGCTTGCACTTGATATTATGTTGTCTAGTGGTGAAAAAAACAGCACCATCATTAACAACTATCTATATTGTTTGCACCGCTCAAGCTCATCTATTGATAAAGAACTATATGAAAATTATGTCGAACTATTCAATCATAGTTTAACTGAGGGTTTTATACCCCATCGGTTCTTGCACGATAACGGAAACTCTCTGTATAAATATTATCCTTTCAACAAGTTCACATTAGATGCTTTAGTGAATGGCTACTTCTATCTGGCATCAGCAGAGCAACTCAATGACCCTATCGAGCTGCCACATGAGAATCTGACTAAAGATAAAGAGTTTGTTGTTCTTAGACCTGACTTTCGATTGTGTTCATTTTCACATAATGAAAACTCAATGCTGATGTGGTCACACTATGCAGAAAACCATTCTGGTCTCATGATTGAATACTGCTTTGAAGGCTCTTTACCAGATCAGGTTGGTATTGAAAAAATCCAATACCTACATCCCGAACAAAGATTCATTAAAAAGGACAAGTATCTTTTCAATCAATACATGCTAATTAAGAACAGCGACTGGTCATATGAGAAAGAAGTAAGGTTGTTTGCATACAAGAAAGATAAGGTCTACTACAAGAAAGCAACTTATCCAAACCGAACTCATAACGCTACAGCATACATAAAAAGCATAACTGTCGGTTACAAGTTTCCTGAGAGCACCGTAAAACTAATACAAAGCATCGTGGCGACTCTCAATGAGAACCGGACAAAGAATCTATCCAACATAGTGTTACGAAGAGCGAAGCTTTCAGATAACAACTTCTTTGACCTTGAATACGAAGAGATCGTATAGGTATCATCAACTGAATTAGTCATGACTCAATCTGTCAGTTCGCAAACCATGATTTAATCAGTTCTGACAGATTCCACTATCCCGTTTCTGCCCCTTTTCGAGCTAGGGAGTGTCATTGTTTGGGCTGCCCTGGTACATATTCAAACTAACAAATCGTAATCCGAAGATGAGAAGCAGTTTGATGAATTTGTGCTTATTGTCACTAGTCTGAGTAGCTTTTAAATTCTCTTTTTGTTTACTATTGCATTTAAACAATATGTCACGAACATAAGGAAAACACATTCAAATGAAAACGGATTTATTTATTTCATACGCTTGGACGTCAAATGAGCATAAAGAGTGGGTTCACCTACTCGCAAGCCAACTTCATTTAATGGGTTACACGGTGAAAATTGACGAAGCAGTCGACTATGGTTCGAGTTTAAGTGGCTTCATGCAAGAAGTAATCGATGCTTCTCATGTACTTTTAGTTGTTGATGAAAATTATGTCGAACGTGCAGACAACGCCCCAGCATCAGGAGTAGGTATTGAGACAGAATGGATCAGCAGTGTTTTTGAGAGTAAACCAAACACATGGCTGTCCGTTATTTTTGTTAGAAACCCTAACTATAGATTGCCTCGTTGGCTAAAAGCTAAAAGTCCTAAAGGGTTTGATTTTAACTCAAACCCTGATGCAAGGAGATATCCAGGATCAACCCAGATAGACGCAGTATGGCGATGGATTGAAGGACTTCCCGCAGACAAACAACATGCGATACCTATCTCGGTCGTTCATAAACGAGCAGCGCGACTTGAGCGGATTGATGTTCTGAAAGATTCTGGTAATTATGCAAACCCAGCTCTAAATGGACGTGTAACTTTCCTCTATCGAGAGCATTCAGGTTATACCGTTGGAAATGGTGAGTACCAGTTCAAAATTCAATTCAGTGGGTGTTCAGGAAATAGTGTCTATGTATACACTGACGGTGGCCTTAAAGCTGTGGGACTAATAACAACTTCAAACTTCACCCCCTCAAAAGTTGATTCTTTTCTAACCCCCGGTCGAACAATCACACCTACTGTCGGACAAAAAGCCGTGCTCTTGAATAGTGAGGGTGCTCTCTGTGTATTGACTATCGAAGAAGTCCAATGTGAAATTAATACTGAACAGTATGTACCCGAGCATGTAACTTTCACTTATGAAATTTTAGTTAATCAATAGCGGGATCATTTAGCTCATTTGTTCCTAGCTTGTGTTGTGGGTAAGTGAAATTGGCTACTACACTAGAGGCTTTGCTATACCCAAAGTAATTCGTTAGACGCTAATTTAGTAGTCTCTACAACTCAGTTATGTCCAACAACGAGCTAGCTTAGATCTGTCGGGTGGACGACACTTGTTACCAAGTGCCGTCTCCCTAAGAACCCAGCGT
>NZ_JBGONI010000065.1:0-11045 GCF_041439035.1 Vibrio sp. 1F263
CATGAAGTCACTGTTATTCACTTCTAAAGTCATTCAATCACTGAATTCAAAAACTAGAACGTATACGGTGTGGGATACCCAAGTTCCAGCGTTAGGGGTTCGAGTTTATACCGATGGTCGCCGTTTCTATGTGACTCATTTATCCATTCCCAATCAGACGTTGGGGACAGTGGGGCAACTGACACTAAAAAAAATGAGACAACACGTACAAGCTTTACAGGCCTCTTTTTTAGACAAAGAGACGAAACCGATACGGTTGATCCGTTTCGATGCTTTGGTGAAAGAAGAATGGATGGAGAAGGTCTGCAAGGGATGGAAACTGAGTACGCAAGGGACAGCGTCGAGCGCCTTAAGAAGGCATTTGTTGCCTGAGTTTGGACGTTTTCCTGTCAGCCGTATTGATTCGTTTCATGTGCATCGTTGGTTTGATGAACTCAGCCAGAATTACGCAGGGGCTGCCAACCGTAATCTTGATGTGCTTCGTTCTATCTTCAAATATGCGGTGAAGCAAGGTTATTGCATGGAAAACCCTTGTGATGGTCTCAAGCAAAATCGTAAAAAAAAGCTCAATCGTTTTTTGAGTTTGGACGAGTTAGCGCGGTTGCATAACGAATTAACGGTGGTCAGCCAGCAAGGTGATATGGAAGCGTGCTGTTGTCAGGTGCTAGAGCTGGTGCTGTTAACGGGATGTCGAATTTCAGAGGTAACAGGACTGCAATGGTCTTTTGTTAAAGGCAGGGAGTGGCACTTGCCGGACAGCAAAACGGGTGCGAAGGTGGTGTATGTGGGCAAGGAAGCGCAACAGCTCCTTTCAGACATATCCAAGCAGGCATGGTCGCAATGTAGCGAGTCACCTGATGATGTGTTTGTACCTTTACGTAATTTTGTGAGTCGGTCGACTAAGGTTAGTATGGTATGGCAACAGGTGCGAGCCTTAGCCAATTTCGAGGATGTTCGTATTCACGACTTGCGCCATACCTTTGCCAGTTATGCGGTGCTAGAGGGGTATCCTATCCCAATGGTGTCGAAACTGTTGGGTCACACGCGTATTTCATCCACGCTTCGTTATGCTCACGTGGATGATGCTCAAGTATCGCAATCTGCTGAGGCGATAGGGGAAGTTATTAGTGGAATATTATCAGGTCAGCTTGTGAGTAACCCTAAAACTCGAAAAGTAAGAGCATCCAAACCTAAGCTGACGAAATCTCCCCCTAAACGCAGAGGAAGACCTATCAAAGCAATACCGGAACTGACCGATGAGGAGGTTGAACGGTTTAGATATGAAGTGGATTTTTGGGAATGGTGATGGAAATATCTGTCGGAATAACATAAGTACATCAAAATTAAAGCATAGAGCAAGTTTTAAGCCAATCTGTTCTAATTTTACGTTGTAAGAGCAGTCAACGAGGTAAGGCCGTTGTTGTAAGTAAAACTCTATTGATTGCTAAAAACCGCCCACAGAAAACGTTGAAATCGCAAATATCATCGCTATATCTGATACATAAACTGATTGTAAATCGATAAATTCGGGAAATAAGCCCATATATCCATATTGCTCTCGGATTCAATAGGGTTATTAGCAAACCAACAGTTGAGGCAGGTACTCCGTTATCCGAAGTACGTGCCGAGGTATCGGTAATATAATAAGTCCAAGTGATATGAGCCAACCAAAACAGATAAGTAATCCCGACAAATTTTATCACTGTCGAAAACTCATCCATAATATTTGTCAAAGCTAGAAAACCGACAAAGCCAGAAAAATAAAAATGTAATCGGCAACTAAAAATCAGAGGAAAACTAACAGCCCTTAAAGCAACCTCCTGTAATAAATAAACTTAACCAACCCAAAATCGCCGAACATTAACTGTCTCATTAAGCAATTTGTTAGCAGCTGATTCTGGGATATTAGACCAGTCAACCCATACGTGAGCCTTGGGTTGAAAATATCGCCATTATACATGTTAGTTGGCTTGAGTTTGAATTTTACCGTCGAAGGTTCATTTGGTTCCTATGCTTGACTGTTCTATATAAACTAAGAAAGGTAGCTAACTCTTGCTTGGGTATAGTTATTTTAAATAATTTATCTATTAATAATTTAAGGTATTACCTCCTGTCTGAGAGTATGTTTACTGATCATGATGCATAGCTGGCTCCAACAATTAAGGTTAAATCCAGGCAATAAGTGGGTATAAAAGGAATTTCGATAATGGCCGAGAAAAAATATTTTAATGATTATTATCTAAAGCATAACCCTCTATTAACGCAAAGACTAGGATGGTTAGCTATTGGATTATATTGTTTAGCGACTGCTGTATCATCCGTTTGGGTTAACTATTCGTTCTCGACTTTTAATTCAGAGGCACTAATATTTTTTACTGTATTGGTTGCTCAGCTTTCATTCTTTACATTATTCTGTTTAAAACAAGGGAATTTTACTTTTTTTATTATCACTAACTTTAAATCGGTAGCGATTTTGAATGTATTAACGCTATTTTGTTGGTTGTTTATGTTCATGGCTCTTCAGAAAATCGAAGCCTCTGTAGAGTCAGCTATTTATCAAGGATGGATACCAATAATTGTAATTGTTGTGGAGTATCTAATACATAAGGGACTACCTAAGAAGAGTCTTATTATATCAGTGTTGTTCTTGGCTTTTTTCTTGGGATTACTTGGTTACACTAGAGTTTATTTTGACGGTGGTATAAATGACTCTTTGATACAAGGGGTTATATACGCGTCCATAGCAGGAGTAACAGCTGCTTTGTATATGGTGTACTCTGAGTTTATTTTTTATAAGAGAGGATTTACGGTTTTAAATATTTTAGCATCGAGGTTTATAATGTTACTCATTTATATTTTTTTCTCAAGCCATGATTCCATAAGGATTCTATATGAATCAGAATTTACGATATTGGTAAACATGGCTATATTATCTCTCACATTTATAGTGGTTCCAATATATTTATTACAGTATTCAATAGTGACGTTGGGGTCGGGTCGAGTTTCAATTATAACACCTTTAGTTCCAAGTGTTGCACTGGGTTTAGAATATTTTTATTTATCTTGGGATAATTATTTTGTGCCCATTTTAGTAATTCTTGTTTGCATTAGTGTTTTATTTGCAAATTATTACAAGTCGAAAAAAACGGTAAGGGAATAAAATGGAAGTTACGAAGAGTAAATGTGAAGTGATTGAAGTAATTAAAAGCATGATCGAGGAGTCTAATATAAACGAAAACCAATTTTACAAAACATTTAGAGAAAAAGAGTTACCATTAGAAAAAATAAAATCGATTTTTCAACAATATTACTTTTACATAAGAACTTTTCCTGAAATTTTATCAGGTTTAGCTCCGCGTGTAGATGACGAACTAATTAGATTGAAGATTAGTCGGACTGTTGTGTCCGAGTTGGGCGATGGGAGAGGTGCCCCACATTTTGCGATGTTTGAAGAGTCACTAAGTGCTATAGGAGTTACTTTGGATGATTACAAATCTGTAGATTATACGACTGAAACTCGACAATTAATTAATGATCTAAATAGATTATTCTTGGAAGAAAGTCCTAATAAAGCAATAGGTGCTCACTATGTCATCGAAGAATTTGGACTTCCGATGATTATAAATTTATATGAAGGATTTAGACTCTACGATGGTTGGAAACATGAAGATTTTAATTATTTTTATCTACATATATTAATTGAATCTAATCATGTTGACTGGATCCAAGATGCATTGGTTGAAGCTAGTAAAGGTGGAGATGGGGCTAGAGAAGAATTGATATCTGGGGCCAGTGAAGTTTTGCAATCACTAACAAACTTCTGGAATGGGCTTCATCGATTAACGAAATAATTTTAATTTAAAGCAGCAGTTTTAATTATTCTGCTGCAAATTTTTAATATTTTTAAAAAATTTGGTAGGCAATGGTTTGAATAATATTTATGGATATATGTCTAAGTTATCAAAAATGAAGTCATCAATTAATCTCTCTCAAGGGTTACCTATAAATATATATGATAGAGATTGGAGTGAATATATGTCATCTGGAGAGGGATGTAATTGGCAATACATGCCTGTACAAGGCGCTGTATTGCTTAATAGTAGAATAAAATCTATGTATGGGGATAATTATCACTCAATTATAACTTCTGGTTGTACAGAGTCACTTTTATGTAGTATGTATTGCTTAAAGACACTGGGATATGAATCAATTGTCGTACCAGAACCATTCTATTCCTACTATCCAATGATGTGTAAAATGGCAGGGATTAGATTTATTTCTAGTAGACTTTTAATAAATAATCATCAATTTGAAATAAATGTAAATGATGTTAGAAAAAAAATAAATAATAAAACAGCAATATTGATCAATACGCCACATAATCCTACAGGAATGGTTATTTCTAGCGAAGTGTGGCAGGAGCTAATAAGTATATGCACAGAAAAAAAGTCATTTTTATTGGTTGATGATGTATATAGAGAGTTCAACTATACTTCCAGTAAAATACCATATAATGAGCTATCTGAGATAATTGACCAAGTTTTAATTTCAGGCTCACTTTCTAAGTCCTTAGCAGCATCCGGTTTAAGGGTTGGTTGGTTAGTCGGTTCAAAAAAAAATATAAGAATTTCCAACTCCTACCACATGCATATGTCAAATTGTACTGCAGATATAATTCAGCGTGCGGCTGCTAGTATGATAGATAGGTATGGTGGTGAGGGAGCAAATAGATTCAGAAAATACTATAAAGAAAATCGTAATATCCTTTACTCAACACTTATTAATAAAGGTATGAAGGCCTATTATCCAAGAGGTGGTCACTTTGTAACTGTTGACTGTAATGATTTGACAACATCTAAATCCGCAAAAGAAATATGTATATCTATAACAAATCAATGTGGAGTGACACCGCTTCCCTTGGATGAATTTCATACAAGTAAAAGTAAAATTATTCGATTCTCTTTTTCCGTTAGGCGCCCAGATTTACTTACAGCGTGTGATAGGTTAAGTAGCTTAAATATAGGTAAAATCGATGAAAGATAAATATATAATTTTGGGCGGTGGCCCTTCTGCCGCTCTGATAACGAAAAGGTTAATTTCTGAGGGGAAACAAGTTTTAATTATTTCCGACAAGTTAGGTGGTTCCATGTCTTGTATGGGATATAAGCAACTGCAGTCATACAAGAACGAGCTTGATATTAAACATCATGAAAAATCTATAAACGATTATATTTTCGACAATTCTTTAACCCCAAATGCGGCTAATTATATAGACTATATAACAGATTGTATTAAAAATTATCCGATTGAAGTAGTTCTAGGATTTGTTTCATTTATAGAGGAAAGGAAAGATATTTATTCCTGCCACGTAATAATCAATGGGGAGATAGTAGAATTTGAAACTAAAAATTTGATAATTGCTACAGGTATAAAACCTAGGAATATACCAAATGTGATAGATTCTTATAATACAATAAATTGCTTTTCAGCATATCAATTTTTTGAATCTGATAAATGTCTAGAAAAACTTGGCTACGAAGTTTTTATAATTGGTAGCGGAAATTCAGCCTTCCAAATTGCTACTTCAGCCTATGAAAGGGGGTTTAAATCAACCGTATTGGCTCGCGAATATCTAGGAGTTTATCCACAAGAAAATCAGGATCGGTTCGCACTCAGAGCACCATCTCAAAAGACCATTGAATATATATGGAAATCTCAGAGTTCTTCTGAGTTGGTAGAGTCACGTTTTTTTATATATAGCAATTTTTCTCGCTCTAAAGATTGCATTTCAGCCCTGGTTGAAAGCAAAAAAAATAACAATCATATTGCAAGACGTTGTTACGATAATCTATCAGTTGAAGAGGATTACGGTAATAAAGTGATTTCTATAAATATCAAAAATTCTATAGTTGTTTCAGCGATTGGTACAATTGGTAATTTGCCAGATAATAATATTAAGGGGCTGTATTTAAACGATAAAGGTTTTGTTAGTAAAGTTAAATCTAAGTCTGGAAGTAAAAATATTTCCGTTATAGGAACTTTAGCCGGAGCT
This sequence comes from Vibrio sp. 1F263, assembly GCF_041439035.1. Classification (NCBI taxonomy): domain Bacteria; kingdom Pseudomonadati; phylum Pseudomonadota; class Gammaproteobacteria; order Vibrionales; family Vibrionaceae; genus Vibrio; species Vibrio sp. 1F263. Next base: position 6,053 of record NZ_JBGONI010000065.1, read on the forward strand.
AGATCTATTAATACGATGGAGTGTTATAACTAAGGGGAAAGTGAAAATGTTGATTAATGAGTTAAAGGATGGTTTTGGTTGTAGACTGAGTGAACTCGACCTTTCAAAAGGAAAAGTTGATGATGATTTAATATTAAAGATAAAGAACATCCTTTTTAAATATAAAGTTATAATTATAGAAGACCAATTTTTTTCCGATGAAGAATATTTATCTTTTATGTCAAAATTTGGGAAGCCAATTACTCATATTCTATCTGAATTCGCTCTAGAGCATGTACCAGAAATAATAAAAATATCGAATTATGTTGATTCCGATGCTAGGGAGCACGGTGTCCTTTATGGTGGTGCTTACTGGCACAGTGACATGGCTTATCGTAGAGAGGTTGGTGTTGCGACTTCGTTATATGCAATAAATGCTCCTAAAAATGGACCGAAAACAATGTTTCTCGACTTAGAATCAGGACTTAAATCTATCGTTAATAATATTAATTTTCATAGGGAGTTATCAGAGCTTTATGGCCTTGATTTACAGTCAACTAAAGTGCTTCATAAATTTGGTAACAGAAGAAAAATTACAGATAAGGAGGAATATGAGCAAAAATTATCAAGCGAAAAATGTAAAGAGCATGAACATTGCCTGCATGACCTTGTAGTAAGACATCCAATTACTGGCACAGCCTCACTATTTGCTACTAGTGGAAGCTCATTTAAAATTGAAGGCAAAAGCGAACTAGAATCTATTTTTATTTTGAATTTATTGGAAGATTTTATTTTTGAAAATTCGAAATATTATGAACACTCTTACACTAAAGGTGAGATAATTATTTGGGATAATATTTCTACTATTCATTGCGGTAAAGGCATTTCACCTTGTGAATCAAAAGAGGGTAGCAGAATTTTACACAGGATTAATATTCATTATGGAGAGTAATATGATAAAAAATCTAGTTTTAATTTCTCAGACTTACATTGGTTTAGGTTCTGATATTATTTTAGGAATGCTATCCAGCAGAGTTAAAATTACTTTATTTATAAGCGAAAGTGAGGATGTTGATGAGAGAGTTCTTCCTTACCTAGATAAAATTCACAAAGTTTCGAGCTCACTGGATAGTAGCCTACGTCCGGTATTATCCCATGAAAATATAATAGAAATTTTGCTTGATGAGATCTCGGATATCAACCCTTCTAATAGTTTTTCTATATTTTGCCAGCAAGAAGATAATGTATTGACTGCTGCGTATGTTAGAGAGGCTCTAAATATCAAAGGAGATTTGCCAAGTGACATGTTGAAGTTCAGAGATAAGTTACTAATGAAGGAAATAGTTGGAAAATTGATGAGCAATAGTATTCCTAAACATACGTGTTTAGATGTTGGGCGAGCGAAAAGTAGTGAAAAAGAGTATTATGAAAATTTGACTAAAACGTTAGGCGAGATCTTGGTTATAAAACCTACAAGTGGGGCAGGTAGTGTAAATGTTAAAATTGTAAATAATTTATATGATTTTCAAAATTTTATCGAAATGATAGAGGATAATAAATATAATTTTTCCTATGAGGTTGATGAGTTTATAGAAGGTAAAATGTATCAGTGTGATTCAATAGTTGTGGACGGCAAAGTTTATTTTTCGGGTATCTTGGAATTAGGGTGCTCTAACTTTGACTTTGTCTTAGGAAAACCTTTATCAGTTTTCCCTGTCCTCGATAAGAAATTATGTGAGAGATTATCAATTTTCAATCAGAGTGTAATAGTTGCTCTTGGTTTTCGTAATGGCTCCACTCACTTAGAAGTGTTTGTTTCAAACGACAATGGAAAAATTACGTTTCTAGAGATAGCAGCCCGTGTGCCCGGTGGAATTGGGGTCCCTTATCACAAAAAAAATAGTAATGTTAATATGGTCGATGCAACCCTCTTGTTGAGCTGCGGGTTAGATATTAAGCAGTACATTAAACCTAAATTTAGCAACAATGTTGTTTCAGCCTTACTGCCTGTTCAGAATGGTAAAGTGCTTGAATTACTGGAGCCCAGATTGCAAAGTCAATACGAACTGCAATGGCATATCTCAGTGGGTGACATTGTAGAATCAAACTCTCTTGTTGACACTGCAGGTGTTTTAACCTTTTTTAATGATGATTTGGTCCAGTTAAGAGCTGACTTTGAAAGCTTGCAAGCCTATTGCCCTGTTCGCGCTGTCGAAATTTAAATTGGTAATAGTTTTATGCATTATTGTTTATGCTTTATGGGGCTTTGTTTCCAAATTCAAATTTTGAGACAAGAGCCCTTACATGTCTAACTATTAGGCGAGCGTTATTGTTTCAGGCTTGCTTAATCCTTCCAGTTTGTTTAATGCTCTTTTATCACGTAGAGTCTGGCGAAAGCTGCATATGGCCGTGGATACAAGCACTCATGAAATCATTGCCGCCGAGCTAAGTTTATCGACGGTTACAGATGGAGAAGTACTCCCGAATTTACTGAAACAAACACGCCGAAGTATCCTTGAGGTGTCTGGTGATGGCGCTTATGATACGAGAGCGTGTCACGATGCGATTAAGATTAAGCGAGCCGTTGCGCTTATTCCTCCAAGAGAAGGGGCTGCCTTCTGGGAACGGGGTCATCACCGAAATCTCGCAGTAGGTTGCTAGAAGTTATATGGCTCAAATAAGTATTGGAAAGAGCGGCATGGTTACCACAAACGCTCCCTCTCAGAAACAGCGATGTATCGAGTTAAACAGTTGCTTGGTGGTCGTTTAAGTTTAAGAAATTACAATGCACAAGTGGGTGAAATTTACGCGATCATAAAAGCGTTGAACAAGCTCACAGGGTTAGGTATGCCTGAAACTTGCCGTATTGACTAAGAAATACCCGAAACGGGGTGCCTTTATCTCTAAATTTAATTACGCAACAAAGCCAAATGATATAAATAGAATTTTGTGTATTTAACCATTGCAGATTTTTTGATTAGGTGTGGGTTGGTATTAATTGGGTTGATAATCACCTTACTGTCGAGGAGATGCTCATTAAACATAATAATAGTAAAATTACTCCCCTGAGTAAGAGGGTTTTGTTGTTTTAAAATAATCTAACAATAAGGTGTATCAGACGTTACCGAAGCTGATTTCTTAGTCTAAATCGGGAACAAAGTTTACCTGAACGTATTTTACCTGCAAGAGGGTAATTAGGTTAAGCCACAAGGAGGTTAGCAACAATGGTTTATCAATGGGCAGTGTTTCGTCATCAGCGTCCTATTTTTGGGGCGGTGTGTGAATTATTTGTTGTCATACTCGCTTTTTTTCAATAGCTTTACCTCTGATATATGAAGAAAGCTTATTGATGTTGGGAATATCTTCAGGACTTGCCATCATCTGCTTTATTCTATTTTTACTTTTTACTTTTTACTTTTTACTCAAAGTGATAAGCTCCGAAAGTCTATGTTTAACTAGATAAATGGTTAGACTCAAGGAAGATAAGTCTCTATTTAGGCCCAGTTAACTTTGAAAAAAATGTCTCCTAATTGAGTGTCTAGTCTGGCGGAACAGTTCAGTTTTAAGTTAAGTATCTGAACCATCTAGTAGTAAAGAAAAGTCATCGGAAAACGAAAGGTAAGATGCAGCAGTGCCTGGGATAGGAACTTGATGATGGAGCCAGTTCTACGCTTGCAGGAGTGGAACTATGATCGATAACTAAATAGATAACCTACGATCTGATCAGCTACATTTACTCCCTATCGTAGCCTTATGCCTAAACCACGTTATAAAACAAATACAATCAATCACTCATTAACCGTGGTTCTCTTACCTTTTGGATTGATGAAGAGGCGATAAGTGGCTGGGCGCAAAGCAAACAGAATTAGTGCGGGAGGCCACGTCGGTTCAGTGATTTAGCTATCACGACAGCGCTCATGGTGAAACGAGTTTTTTCTATGTCACAGAGAGCGCTGCAAGGATTTATCGACTCGATATTTAGACTTGCCCATGTTCCGTTAAATTGTCCGCATTACACTTGAATCAGTCGTAGAGCTAAGTAAGTTGAGGTCTCATTTAAGACAAAAACGAGAGGGGCGATACAGCACCTAGCCATTGAGGCGACTGGTCTTAAGGTTTATGGCGAAGGTGAATGGAAAGTTAAAAAAACATGGGACGGATGGAGAATTACTCCCGAACTGATCTGCACAAACAATACTTAATAGCATATAAGGTGACTTTCCATCCCAGCAGTTATTCAGAGCGATATCGCCTGAGATAACGTTTAATGGTTCTGCGAGACTTATTGAGGAGCTTAGATTAGTAATTGAGATTTTACCGAGAGCAACTTTCGCGATGATATCCACGGTAAGCTGAGATTGAGTATCCATAACGATCATCCTATATCCCCCTGACTAATTCGTAACACTAGTAAAAGGATTACGTAAAAATAGAGACCGTCAATTTCCCTCGGTAATTAAGCGAACGACAAAGTCGGTTGGTAGTTACGATACGACAGAATCGCTTGGTGATCACATCGTATAGAGCGATCGTATAGAGCGATACCACTAACTCACCTTTGCCCCATTGTAATCTAGACCTTTTACTCATTTACAACCTGTTCATGAGCTTTCCCCTACGAAAGGTTATCTGAAGCAATGTGTTGTCCAAGTTATATGCAAAGGCTATTTACCCCGTCATATCTGTTGGTATTGTTGAAGGTTAAAAAGAAAGAAGGCATTATTGGCCCATAAAATACGGACAGTCGACGTATAGAAAGCGTTATGAGCTTCCAAGAATAGAAGGAAAATATGGCAGTTTTAGAAATTCTGACTGCACCAGATCCAAGGCTTAAGGTCAAAGCGGAAAAGGTGCAAGATCTCTCCACGGTACAAACATTAATAGACGACATGTTGGAAACGTTATATGCGACTGACAATGGTATTGGTTTGGCTTCAACTCAAGTTGGTCGTAAAGAGGCCGTTGTTATTATTGACCTTTCCGAAAGTCGAGATGAACCATTAGTTTTGGTTAA
>NZ_JBGONI010000066.1:0-7384 GCF_041439035.1 Vibrio sp. 1F263
AAACTCACTCTACCTTTTACCCAGAAATCAAGCTCATCTAAGCGGAGAAGAGCCGTTGAAGTATCGAAAGGTAACGCCAAATTAAGGTGTGAACAACGCTTACACCTTACTTAAACCATTGTGCCATAAACACTAAACTTACTTGAAGTGAGACCGCCGAGCGTTGTGAATCACTCTTAAACTTCTTGTTAGATTTTATTATCAACCAGTGCAACTCTCAGCCGTTTGGCACATTTAACATCACGTTTGCTCTCAGGGATTTGAACAAATTGTAGGAAATCCGGGAAGCCAGTCATTTTGATACATATAACCAGTAAATCTTCGCAAAATTCTAAAATGTTAGTAACAAAAATTAGTAAGTCTTTTGCTATAGAGGATTTAGGGTCGTCATTCCTATGCCAACATGGTTCACTAAGCTTATGCTGCATAGAATGAGGAGCTGTTACTAATTCGAAGTTATGGATATGCAAATTACCAGAAAATCCACCTGGGTGCTCAACCGCATTGCGCATTGCTACAACCTGCTTGATCCATAAATCATGATCTTGCTTAATTAGCACTGCAAGTTCTGAATCTTCACCAAATGTATCGACAGTCCAAGAATGGATTTTGTCAAAACGTGCTTCGTTAAATTCCTTAGCGAAGAAAAATCCAAAAAGTTTTGAAAGGTCTCTTAAAGCAGATTTAGCACAATACAAAAATTGTTCAACACGCTGTTCTAATCGCATCAAATTAGGAACCTCAATAACTCGACCTTGAGACTGAGTTATTAGCCCGCTTTCATTCAACTCGTTCGCAATCGCCATGATTTCTTTTGATATTTCTTGTGCAATATCATCACACTCCAACAACCTCGGCTGTACTTCTCCATGAAAAAGCGCAAATACTTCATCTTGCCTATTTTTTTCTAAGCTACTGAATTGTAAAAGTTCGATAGTTTGAAGTGAGAGCCTAGCAACAATAGGATTCGCAGTCCCATGTTCCGAAACTTGTTTTAGTTGAAATGTCACAATGTCTCCTTAAAAATCTAACGCCAAATTAAGGTGTGAACAACGCAACCACCTTACCTAAAGCATTGCGCCATAAACACTAAACTGACTTGAACTAAGGGCGCCAAGCGTTGTGAATCACTCTTAAACTTCTCAGGTTTTCTTTTCACTCGATGCTAAAAGCTCTCGTTCACGTTCTACAACCCTTTGAGGATAAGGAAGTCTGCCATCTTGAAGCTCTGCGCTCTTTACAAGCCAGGGGTTTCCTTGGGAATAAAGATCATTCATTGATTCAGGACCATGTAGTACTGGGGTAAACACGACTTGCTGGACTGAGTTAGATTTCAAGAATTGGCTTAGCTTTTGGTCTACCTTTGCCTGAAAAACTTCTAGATCAATCATTTCTTCATTAGGTAATTTTACGGCAATTGGCCCTAGAGGAAGGTACTTAATTACATTGGGCCATCTAGAAGCGTTACTCCACCAAATTGCCGGCATTTCGAGTTGGCTATTACCTTTAGTCACAGGATGAAGGTGTAGATATTTAATACTGAGGTCAACAAGCTCACCAAACTCAGTGATGAGCCAAACATGGTGGTCGTCTCCCCAAAAGCCGTTCCACCTTGGAGCGATCTTGTTGTCGATAAATACTTGCGACACACACACTTCCCCTGTGTACGCTTGCGTCTTGATACCAACCCTTTTCAAAATTGAGGATATAGCAAGTGAAGCCTGCAGGCATCGCATAGAGTAAGAGTCAAAATAATGCTGTTTCAACACGCTCTCAACGACGGTAAAACATAACCTACGTAGAAAATCAGGAGTTCTTCGCTCATTTTGAGCTTTAATAGCCAGCTTATCCAAGAAAGCTTTTTTTATCATGTCTCGATCTCCATTGAAAACCTAACGCCTGCATAACACGTTTGCTACCATGCAGATTAAGCCTAAATTTACCACTTAATACGGTAAACCCAAAGACAATCTAAAATGCCGAATGTAGTAAATCGTGTTGATGCGATTGTTAGCCATTATCATGGTAAGATCTATTTTTAATCCCTGCAATACCAATGATATTTTCATCTTTTAACTTTAAGTTTGAATGATACCGAAATTTCATTGTGATATGTGTATTTGCCGTTTCCCACACCGCCTTATCAAGAACATTAACGAATTCATAAGCACGATTGATATCAAACGCATCTAACTTTGTAAAAAGAGTATTTAGAGCTATCTTATTATCCATATGTCCTGACAGCTTATTCCTTAATAACCGTAATTTTTTATATGTATTTAACATATCCGTATCAGAACGAACACTATCTAGGGCTTGAATACTGCCAATATTGCCCTTTTTAACAATCTCATATAGGCCGTCTATAGAATACCTATTATTATTATCCTTAAAAACAGTATCCCACATATTTACTGCATGAAGGATATAGTCAATTTTAAAACTTCTTAACATCAAGTCGCTTAAGTTGTAATTAATGAAATTTGTGATAAAAAAGTTTGCAAAAATTGATAACTCTTTTGATGAGTTATACCTATAAAAAGAAGATGCTATCGGATTCGATGATATTTCTTTTATTTGATCTCCTCCGGAGAACAAGAAATTATTTGATAAACGATACCCTTCATGAAATTCCTTATGATATTCACCAAGAACACCTTTAGACAAAGATAAAATATCATTGTTTAAATTAGCATCTAGTATTTCATTTACCTTAACAAAATCCCCTCCTAAATGATTTTCCATTTCGGAGATAGTACTGGAAATTTTTATTTTTGTTATCTGATCAGATGCATAAAATGCATCAAAAAACTCACCATTTTGTTGGTGTGCTAAGAAAATATTTCTAATATCTCGATATGCTTTATTATTTCGAGATTTAATTAAATCTTCAAACGACATAAAACATAATATAATTTTAAAGGCTAAAAACCTTTTTAAACAATCGTTACTTGTTTGTTCAATTATTGATTCATACATTTTTGATACATTCAATAAATAATTTAATTTTTCTTTCATAATAACCTATTACTAAATGGAATGGCTAACGCTCAATTAAGGTGTGAAGCACGCGACCACATAAATCAACTGGAACATCGTAATCAATAAACTAAACCCAAACAAAAATGCCAAGCGTTATGAATCACTCCTAAATTGCTTGTTATGTTTTATTTATCACTATTTTCACATGAAGTTTGTATTTATTGAATACAGACTTCAAAACTTGAAATTCTCTAGTGACGTTTTGTTCATATTCAGCGTGGTCAACTTCATGTGGGCGATATACATATTGCACTGAGCGATACTTACCAATTTGTTTTCGTAGTAGTATTGGATTGAGAAGAGCGACATCATCAGCTGGGTATAACAATTCTAATTTTGCATATTCATTAATTATTGAAGACATCAATTCATCAAACGTACGGTGAAGGTACGAAGTTCTCTCACGCTCATAATCACTAAACTCAGGATCATGCGGATAATCTTCCATTACTCGATTCGTCAAAATCGTACTTTGTTCTACAGTGCAATCTAGCAACTTAAGTAGTGTTTCGTAGTAAGCTGTAAATGAGATAACCTTATTTTGCTTGCGCCACTGCCCACCAACATAGAACGCGACAAAAACACCAATTATAGTACCTACACCGGCTAAAATTGAGCCAACAGCTGAAACAATATCTGTCCACTTAATACCGGAAAAGATCTCACCGAATGATGTAGTACCCAGCAAAAAACCAAAACAGGTCAATACGATGGAGAACACTGCAACTACACCCGTTCCTGTAACCTTCACTTAATACCCCATACTCTAATTTTAAAACATAACGCTCCGTTAAGGTGTAAGCAACGCAATAACGATGCTTCCGCATACCACCTTAACCACTAAATACAGCGCATAGTAGAAATGCCACGCGTTGCGAATCACTCTTAAACAGTTTGTATGGCATTTTAGCCCACTAGTTCATCAATATAGCTCATAATTGAACGAGTTAAATTGATGGCAAACTGAGCATCGGTATCAGTAAGAAGAACCTGATTTGCATGCGATAAGCTATGATGATTTCGAAGGTAGTTTATTGTATCCAACATAGCCCCTGCAGACCGAAGCATCGAGAATATTTTATCATTTCGACCTACATCGGGTTGTTGTTTGATATACGCATTAACCTTGGGTAGTAAAGCTGTAATAGCATCACCACTAGAATATGAAATACCCTTATTATCACAGACCTGCTTCAAGAACCCATGCAGTGCGGTATGTGCTCGATCGTATGCACTCGAAGCACCTTGAGTTGTAAGTAACACTTCTGCATCTTCTAATGCTTTAAATACTGTTTGATTGGCATTAGAAACGTTGGGGCTAGCGACCACTTCTATGCCATCAGCAAAGGCTTCGATAGCATTATATAGTTCACCCTCTTTTCTTCTCAGTGCAGCTTGAACTCCGGACATTTCCCAAATTTCTTTGAGATTATCCTCATCACTATCCAAGATATACTTAACAGCTTCGATGCAGCCTTGCTTCAAAGTCTCATTACCCCAGTTCACATCTTGAATAAATCGCGAATGGTATTGCATAAAGATCTCTGTATCAGTCAGTGCAAACAGCTCTTTCCAATCCCCTGAATTGAATATTTCCATTAGAACATTTGACAGTTTGATACGCTGCCGACTATTTAAACTACACATAACTTCGTTCGCTTTCAGAAAACATATATACCTGTTACATGGGGATTAGATTCGAGTTTTCAATGACTTGAAGCCTAACATTTTAATATCGTGCCAGCACGAATTCATATATTCAGAATATCTCAAGTATTGTACCTAACCAACTAAAATATATGCATGTAATACAATATACTTCTGATTTTCTAGTTGAAAACCGTGCAGACACACATTGCTTCCTAATCGAGGCACGTTATCAATCAAGAACTTCCATTTTGTTCTCTACTATTTAATCGCTTAGAAACACTTGAGCAGCATATTCGTACGTAACTGTGATTAAAGGTCAGTCTGTAGTGGGTTAGAAGTTTTGGCGACATAATTAGAGCTCTAGGCATGAGGAAAAGTAAGGCAAGTTGCTGGGTTTGAAACTGAGTTCAATCCCTATCTGACTCACTTTGGGGCATTTCTGAGGTAGAACGTGCCACAGGTAAAAGTTCAGCCTGTGATGGTTTTGGACATAAATAAGTTTCGGAAAACCGATACCCCCAAAGTGGAAGAGACTGATGAGGTTCGGTTGTAATAGAGAACTGGGCGTTGGAAGTGATTGGGATGGCTTAAAAATAGTTGGTAATAAGCTAGGCTTGATTTGTAGCAACTGGAATTTTATTAATTGCGACTCTACCGGCAGTATCACCATTACCATACATAACGATGATTACCGAGTTTTCCGGTATTAACTTTGCGGTAGACTTCGTTGTGGCATCTTCAGTGATGTAGGTCTTAGCAGAAAAAACCTTACAATTATTCACTTCCTTAGTTTTAATCCAAGGTACTGTCCCGTCGATATAAAACTCTTTAACTCGTGTACTTGGAGTCCCTCCAGAACACACTTTTGTAGGTCGTGACGCCAATTATTTGATTTAGTGGTAGAACTCTCGCTCAATGAAAGTCCCTATCACTTTATCGTGCATTTCTTCCGATTTCGAGAAGCCAATAGCTTTACGCACTAAACGTTTTTATCTGGAACGCAAAGTCAAATTGGTTCGTTCAATCCGCTGAGTGAACCTTTTCCCTACAACATGTTTTTCTTTTGGCAATTCTTTCGAGTAGACGCTGAAATCATCGGTGAAAAAGAAACTGATGTCGAATGGCTTAAGTAAAGCAAGTAACGCTCGCAGCTCATCTGTATTGCGCTTACCAAAGGCATGAGCAATGATGCGTTTATAACCGGGCTCCAATGCATACCAAAGCCAACGACGATTTTTTTTGTTTCCTACGAATGACCACTGTTCATCGACCTCACAGATGAGAGAGATGTTTGCTCTATCGAAAGGTATTGAGGTGACTTGTTTCGGCGAGAGTTTTTTAAAGTGCGCAGTACCGTGTTATGGCCAACTTTTAAGACACGACTTGTTTCTCTTACACCAGAGCTATTCATCGCCATATCAATGATTTGCTCTTTGACCTTGGGTTTATATGCTTCGTAAGCATAATCAAGTTGAAATGAGCGTTTGCACTCAAGGCAACGAAACCGCTGAAAGCCTGACACACCAGTACCATGTTTACGAACATACTCCGTTTGGTTGCAAAACCGACAGTTAACTTGAATAGTAGCCATAATTTTTAATTCAGAGTTGAGGGACTACCATTCTAACTCAAGCTCACCATGTTGGAGTCATGACCCAATTTCTTAACCTTTTTCTTTAACACCTTCAATGTCGGTAATTGGTCCTGTTTAGATACCCACTGCTGCCAACCAAAGAGTGATTGCTCATAGAAACGTACAAACATCCCCTCTTTTATGCCAACAATACGTTGACTGCTTTCAACCAATGCTAATTTAGTTTCAATATTCACTTATCTTCCCCCCCTAAAAAGTGCCAGATGCAACTCTGGCACTTCAAAAACTAAAATTAAAAATTAAAAATTAAAACGTTAAACTCTAAACGCTCAACTTTAAGGATTTGAGACGCAGGATACGTAGCCCGTGAGGCTCGGCTGGTTGCTGAAGACGTAGCCATTGACGAGGTCCACGTCGTAATAGAGAGAACCATTAGGAGTCGCCGACCAATAGTAGTAGTTGGTCGGCCAACCGCGCGCGATAAACATCGGGCCGAATGCGTCGTATAGCTCCGTTTTTAACTCGTCTCTTGTCGCTAAACGCCAGTTAGTTCGTCCGCCGAGACTATGGGTGTTGTAGGTAGTACACAGTGCATTTGCGTTATTCCAGTCGAATAGGTAAAAATCACCACCAACTGGGCCGGAATTTCCGCTTTCAGTATGAGTACCGTTTGTAGCACTACCGCCAATGCTGTCTAGATAGGCCGCTGATGGTGAATTGGTAAGCAACTTACCACTACCACCTCTATCGTAGATATCAATACATGTACCAGCCAAGTTACACACATTCACCTCCACCGTATTACTGGGGATGCCATCTTTGGTGGCCGTGAGTGTCGTACCACCCGTTTCAACCGCAGACAGTAAACCGGTTGATGACACGGTTGCCGTCGCTGTATCGACAGGAGCCCACGTCACTGAGCTAGAGACGTCAGACGAGGTTGCATCACTGAATGTCGCTATGGCGATTAACTGGTCAGTCTGACCTTTCGCAATATTCACAGGCGAAGGGGTCACTTGAATGGCCGTAATGACCGCTGCCGACACATTCACCTCCACCGTATTACTGGGGATGCCATCTTTGGTGGCCGTGAGTGTA
>NZ_JBGONI010000066.1:7482-10861 GCF_041439035.1 Vibrio sp. 1F263
CCGCTGCCGACACATTCACCTCCACCGTATTACTGGGGATGCCATCTTTGGTGGCCATGACTGTGGTATAGCCCTCGTTAGTAGCAGTAAATACGCCAGTCTCATCAAAGCGCCCTACATCAGAGTTGCTTGTGTGCCAATCACTCACGTTTAAATCCGTCAATGTGCGAGATGAACCATCAGAGTAGTGACCAACCGTTTCAAAGGGCTGCTTGTTGCCCGCAGCAAGAGTTAGTTGACTGACACCTTTCATCACTATCGGAGAAGCGACGATATCAAGACGTTCTAATTTTATGGTTGATCCAGAGAAGGCGCCTTCTGAATTACAACCAGTTAATAACGTTAGTATTGGAAAAACCACTATTACAAATAAGGCTTTAAAACATTTAATCATAATAACTTACTCTTGGAACTGAAAACTGGGGATGGTAACTTCAACTCGGCGATTTTTAGCTCGCCCCTCTGCGGTCTTGTTGTCAGCAACAGGTTGAGACTCACCTTCGCCTCTCCACTCAAGTTGTGTCTGTGTGGCACCCAATTCAATCAGTTTATTGACGACCGCTTGAGCACGATGCTCAGATAGGTTTTGATTGTAGAGTGCTGAGCCTGTTGAGTCAGTGTGTCCAACAACTGTGGCCTGAGCTTGTGGGTAAGAATTTAATATTGAAGAGATTTCAGTTAATTGGTCAATAAACTCTTGGCTAGGTTCGCCTGAATCAAAACCAGACAATATATCTGTAGTTTTTGGTGAAAATGCCTGTATTTGAGGCGGTGTTTTTACAGTGGCTGTCTCTTTAACGGGAGTATCTTCAATAATAGACGTTGGCGCTGTTTCGACTAACGCTGGTTGAGTTGTACTGCCAAACGTATAGGTTAGACTGACCAACAATCCACGGCTATCATACTTACCCGTGTTTGACTTACCAATACTGTCAATGTATTGATAGCCCGTTGATAATCGGACGTTAGGGTTAAAGTGATAGTTAATCCCCACCCCACCGAGAGGAGAAAAACCTGTTGCATCGCTCTTACTTGAAGACAGTTGCGTTTTTTCCATGTCCCAATAAGCAGCACCAAGTCGACCGTATAAACTTAGGTTATCTTGTAGGTACCAATCGTAACGAAGAGTGCTTTCAATCAACCAAGTTTTAACATTAACCGAGTGGCATCCATCCGCCTTTAGTTCATCGTGATCTTGATAGCCTAAATCCCAACTCCAAGAGGGAGTAAACTGTAACCCGCTATAGAGACCTAAAATTGTGCCCTCTGGATTTGAGTGATTGCAATTCTCCTCCAAAGCCCCTTGGTATCCCCCTACTACGCCAACAAAAAACTGAGGGGATTCTGTCGCGGCTAGTACAGGAACACTGAATAAACAGGTAAGTAATATTATTTTTTTCATAAATCCCAGATAGATAGTATCATTTTTGAATAAACATTAAATATTCTCAACAGCTTTAGACCTATACCACTGTATAAGCGAACGTCCTACTTACGAGCTACGCTAGGTGTTCCTCTTACGACAGAGCTATTCATCGCCATATCAATGTTTTAAGCGCTTCTTTATCTATGAATATTAGAATTCAGTCTTCAGTCAAATTAAGGAAGCTAAACGAAAATTAATATTAATTAATTTATTATTTAAATATAAATTAATTAGTTAACCGTCAAGGAATAATAAAATACTTGTGATGTAATCTTTTTAAAGTCGAGGAGTCTCATCCCCTAACAGAGCATTACGTCCTTTATATTTTCAATAGGTCTTTCATATTACGGATAACAAACATATGGACTATTTACTATTTTTTACAATTTGTGTAGCTGCTACTTTTTCCCCAGGGCCTGCGGTGTTATTGACTGTGAAAAATTCAGCCGTGTATGGGGTTGAGCGAGCGGTCTCAGGGATTCTTGGAAATATTGCAGCTATGATCACAATGGCAGGCTTATCGGCTACAGGGTTAGGTGTTCTTCTTTTGGCATCTGAATCATTATTCCTATTTATTCAAATGGTTGGCGGAATATATCTACTTTTACTTGGAATAAAGACGTGGAGATCAAACAAACGGACTTTAAAAAATTATGAGCCCCAAGCTAGCGCGCATAACAGAAAGATGTTGTTTCGTGAAGCGTATCTGGTTGGTGTAACTAACCCAAAGGCTATCGTGTTTTATTCGGCCTTGTTTCCTCAGTTTATCGAAGTTGAACATTCCATCATACCGCAATTTATCTTGCTTACACTCACCTTTACATCGTCGTCATTCCTAGCACTTTTAACATACGCGTTAGTAACAAAGAAGCTTAAGTTTTGGCTTATAAAGGAAAAGGTTAGAGCGACATTTAATAAGGTTACTGGAGGGATATTTATTGGATTTGGCTTGTCTTTGATTATTAGCAACAAGACATAGAAGTTGCTTTAATAATGACTTCAACGCTACATGGACGACCGTTCCTCACTTAGACTTAATATATGAGTAGAGTGACTCGCCTGAACAAACTTAGCTCAAGCTGTTTTTACCACTGCTACCACTACCCTTTGTATGACAAGATTAATACGATGAGCTAAATTAGTGGAACAGAAAACCTTGTACAAGGGCTCAGCATAACCCGCCACACCTCTTCAAAGGAGTCAAAGTATGCGTTTTTAATCGCCTTAAAATCACTCTTGGATTAATATTAGAAGAACAAACCATACAAATGGTAAAAATTGCGCAACAAACATCATCCGTCCTAATGTCCTCTTTGCTACAGTCATAACGTTTTACCACTCTAATAAGTAAACACGCCAAACTTTAGCTCTTTACTTAAAAACAAGATGCTCACAATCACATGTAATCTTGATAAAGAATCATTATTTATCAAGATTAGAAAATTAAACCTTCAACTTATGAGCTGAGCAGCTAAGTTGACTCAAAGACTTAGATTAATGACCAAGCCTCGCTATAAAAAAACTAACTGGAAGCAATATAATCAAGCTTTAATCAATCATTAGTCACTGATATTTTGGATTGGTGAAAAAGCAATTCAGCATTTAGCCGTTGATGCTATTTGATGCTACAGGGCTGAAGGTCTACGGTGAGGCAAGTGAAAAGTAAATGAGCATAGACCTCCAAGTGTGACTGCCCTCAAACACGAATTTCACCAAAACCCTAACCTTAAAATTTGATGTACTTATGTTATTCCGACAGATATTTTCATCACCATTCCCAAAAATCCACTTCATATCTAAGCCGTTCAACCTCCTCATCGGTCAGTTCAGGTATTGCTTTGATAGGTCTTCCTCTGCGTTTGGGGGGAGATTTCGTCGGCTTAGGTTTGGAGGCTCTCACTTTTCGAGTTTTAGGGTTACTCACAAGCTGACCTGATAATATTCCACTAATAA
>NZ_JBGONI010000067.1:0-10544 GCF_041439035.1 Vibrio sp. 1F263
ATTCGGATAGTCGATCAAACCAATGGGAATTAATTTGCATCAATCCAAAATCACGACTGATCACTTGACCGGTTTTGTTTTTATTTTCATTATACGCATTCGGTTTTAGGCTGCTCTCTACCGTTGCAATGGATTTTAAAAGCTGTGGATCGACATTATAAAATCTCCCTGCCTCATCAAAGCAAAAAGCCCAACCGAAACACGGCGATAGCAAAGAAAGGTAAAGTAATGGTTTCATCATAAAAAGCCACCTATCAGCCACAAACCCACAAAGTGACACCATGAAAAAGCAATAGAATCAAACATCGAGCAAATAGGCGTACTGTGGTACTGAGAGCGGTATTGGCGACCGCTTGCGGTCGAGCCTTTGGCTCAAATTCTTTTAGCGCGAGCGTTGAAGCGTTCGGACAAAAAAAATGCCTCTAGGATAAGAGGCATTTAAGAAAACATATTTGAATATTAAACGTTGATATGACTGCCAACCCAAAACGCGGCACCGGCTACCGTCGCAATCATAGCGAAGGCTGTTGCAATAATGAGATTTTTAAGGGAACTCACTTCATTACGAACTGTGTCGATTTTATCTGAAAGCTCATTACGAACTGTGTCGATTTTATCTGAAAGCTCATGACGAACCGCTTCGATCTTCTGATCGAGTTCTTTACGCGTATCATTTAACTGCTCTTGAGTGGCAGCATGAGCGGTTAGGTTGATCAGCTCTTCAACGCTTAATGTGACTTTGCTTGATTCAGACATAGTAGAAACCTTATTTAATTGCTTACAGTTTATAGCATTATGATGAGGAAGTCATTCACGCCAGAATAGGCGTAAATGAGAGACATGTTTCACTAATGGCTATATCCAACCACGCTCCACAAACGACACCACATCTTCAAAAGACACCACGAAATGATCGAGAACTCGAATATCAACCAAGGCTAACGCGTCGGTCAGTCGTCGAGTAATACGTCGATCGGCTTGACTGGGTGTGGCATCACCGCTGGGATGGTTATGATAAAAAATGACCGCGCTTGCATTTGTGGCCAGTGACTCTTTGACCACTTCACGCGGGTAAACGGATGCGGTGTCAATGGTGCCGTTAAACATCTCTTTTGTGCGTAAAACTCGATGCTGACTATCAAGAAAGATCACCCCAAACACTTCGCTTTCATTGGAAGCAAGTGAAGCCTGACAAAATGACTTCACCAATTCAGGGGAATTGAGTGGCGTCTGCTCTGACACAAACAACTTAGATTTTAAAATGCTCGCGGCATGGTGCAAGATATCTTTTTCTTCTACAGAGAAAAGGCTGTGATTAGAGTAGTTAGCAAGTACAGACATAATAGATCCCTTTTAATATTTAAAGTCGTGATGGGCGGCGCTCAGTCCGTGTTATTGGCCATACAAGCTAGTCAGAAGATCTTTCGCTCTCGCTTGATGCTTAGCGGTCGTTTCAACGTTTCTCTCTTCTTTTTTCGCATAGGCGTAATCTTCTCGCATCTGTTTCACAGTCGTAGCTCTATCACATACGCCAATACTCACCCCTTTTCCTTTATTTCCTTCCTCCAAGATCAAAGAGTCGGTATAACCAAACTCATTAAGTAAAATCTCATGCACTTTAACCGCTCGAACGCTCGAATTAAAGTCCGTTGAATTCACCCAAATAAGTCCCTTTGAAACAGTCGCGGAAACGGTCGAACGCACTGCACGTTCAACGACCTGGCAGGAGATATCATTTTTTGGTGAGCTTTCGTGCCCAGCGGCGAAACGCTGGTCGCTGAACATCGATTTAGAGAGAGTTGGGCTTGAGTTTCGTTGTGCCATGAGGAGTTTCCTTTTTGTTTGAGTATCACTTTTATGGAGCCGCTTGGCTGTCCGGCAAGCGCTCATGGTTCTCAATAACAAGGGCGCGAAGCGTTCATATACCCTTGTTATTGGGGCTCTGAGCGAGCACGGTAAACAGCCTGCGAGCCCCATCAAATGATGCAAGTCGAAAGGGAAATCGGCACATAAGGCAACAAGCCCTTACTCGAACTTAATGGAGGTCAGTGAAATGAGTGAGGAGGTACGACGAACAGCAACGAGGAAGACTGACGAGGCGCAGGCGTTTAGGGTTGTACGATAGGAGCTTGTAGAGAAGCACCTTCTGGTGCGGCACGCAGTGGCTCACTAGGGTGATGCCAATCTAGGCCATAGATGAAAGCTCCAAGAGAAAGCCTTGCCCGAAGGATCACGCCTAAGGAAAGAGCACCTCATTATTTCTCACCCCACGTAAAAAACTAAGAAGCAATAAGCTAAGAGATAAGAAGCCAAGAATGAGGATTATTTAAATACATTTACCCGTCAGTAAGTCACTAGAATGGGTATATCGATACTGCCACCTTGCTCACTGTAACTCCCTTTTGAGAGCCAAAGGTCAGCGTCCCTTTTTCAAAACGAGCATTAATGGTCTCAAGCGCTCGATTAAGCTCTAACTTGTTAGAGTTAGCCCCAAATCAGTCAAGCCAGTTTCTAAGTTAATGTATATACGTCTATAAGTAAGGCAAACACTTGTCGTATTTTCCAGTAGGAATAAAAACAGATATCGTCCTTACCTCACTTTTTTGAGACCTCACCTTAGTCATCACTTCAGCGCTGTGATGTACTATTTCTCCAAATAGCACATCCGTTTCTCTTAATCGGTCCCGATAACTTAGTTCAACTGATTTACGCAACAAAGAAATATCAAAATCCTTCATACGTGGTGCGAGCCATGTAAATCCAAATCAAACGGTGATGAAAACCGTGCGGTGCTTTATTAAATTATTCATATGTGTGCTCTACCCTTTGCCACTTAGAGTAGTTATATCAAGATATTTAGTTATAGTGCGTTAATGACACAATGCCTTTCTAGCGTAAATCAATTTTAATTAAGCCAAGAAATTATTTACACCTTCGCAATAATTATTGGCTTTGTTGCGTAATTCAGTTTAGAAACAGAGTCTCCCCGTTTCTCATGCTTTTTAGTCAATACGACAAGTTTCAGGCATACCTAACCCAGTAAGCTTGTTCAACGGTTTTATCATCGCGTAAGTTTCACCCACCTGTGAATTGTAATTTCTTAAGCTCAATCGCCCTCCTAACAACTGTTTTACTCGATACATCACTGTTTCTGATAGTGAACGTCTGTGGTATCCAGACCGCTCTTTCCAATACTTATTTGAGCCGTATAACTTCTGGCAACCCACGGCGAGATTTCGAGGGTGACCACGCTCCCAGAAGGCTGCTCCTTCTCTTGGGGGAATAAGCGCAACGGCTCGCTTAATCTTAATAGCAGCGTGGCACACTCTCGTGTCGTACGCGCCATCGCCAGACTCTACGCTTGCCATCCGTCTCGTGTTTTTTGACTTTTCATGAGTGCTGTCGTGATAGCTAAATCACTGAATCGACGTGGCCTACCGCGCTTATTCTGTTTGCTTTGCGCCCAACCGCTTATTGCCTCTTCATCAATCCAAAAAGTCAGAGAGCCACGGTTAATGAGCGATTGGTTGTATTGCTTCCTGTTGGTTGTTTTGTAACGAGGTTTAGACATAGAGCTACGAGAGAGAGTGGACGTAGCTGATCATATCGTAGGTTCTTGATTTAGTTCCATTGAATTACGCAACAACAAATCCACCTAGCTTTATTATTTATATTTAATAGATATAAATAATAAATATATATCTTTTCAACCCTAGAACCATTGTTACATTATAACAATTAGTGTTCTATTTGAGGTCGAGGGAATGAAAGGACACCTTTTAAAAGTAAAAGCACTTTTTTTGGCAACTTTGGCTTTGGGTGACATGGCCTCTGCTTCTACAGCTCTTCAGTTCAAAGACGTGCTCGGTAGAAACATCTCTTTAGAAAAGCCGGCAGAAAAAATTTTCCTAGGTTTTTATTTTGAGGATTACCTAGCGATCGCTGGACCAGATGCTTACAAAAAAGTGGCTATTTTCCCAAGACACTCTTGGAAAGATTACCGTCAATCTCAATGGACCACCTATAAAAAAATCATTCCTGAGTTAGAAACGATTATTGATTCAGGTTCTCTTTATACAGGTACTTTTGATTTCGAAAAACTCTTGTTAACTAAACCTGATGTTGCACTTCTTGCGGCGTGGCAATATCAAT
The DNA here is from genome assembly GCF_041439035.1 of Vibrio sp. 1F263. Classification (NCBI taxonomy): domain Bacteria; kingdom Pseudomonadati; phylum Pseudomonadota; class Gammaproteobacteria; order Vibrionales; family Vibrionaceae; genus Vibrio; species Vibrio sp. 1F263. Next base: position 4,153 of record NZ_JBGONI010000067.1, read on the forward strand.
CCCTTGGTGAAAAAGTTGAAATACTTGAAAAGAATGGTATCAGAGTTGTCGTTGTAGACTTCAATGCTCAAACGCTTGAAAAACACGTCATTAGCACACGTGTTATAGGCAGAGTAATGGGGACAGAAGGACGCGCTTCATCGATTGCAACGGAATACGAAAACACAGTAAACATGGTTAAACAACGTGTTACGAGGCATCTGGAAAACCACACGGCACGCCGTGTGTATGTGGAAGCAGGTACAGGTGGACCAAATGAATACGGTAAATCTTACTCGACGACAATGTGGGGCAACCTTTTGACAATGGCGGGGGCCGATAACCTTGCCCATGGGATGTTTGAAGGTTCTGCCCACCTAACGCCTGAATATATCTTGAGTCAAGATCCAGAAGTGATCTTTATATCCGGTGCTCACTGGGTTAAACATAACGACAGCGCCCTGCTTGGTTTCAACAGCACAATGGAAGAAGCGCAAACTAGATACCGCCCCTACCTAAATCGTGCTGGCTGGAATCAACTGACGGCAGTTAAAAATGGTGACGTCTACGGTATATACCACTCAGGAACACGTACTATTTACGACCACGTTTTCTTGTTGTATCTAGCAAAGTCTATTTACCCAGAAGCATTTAAAGATATTGAACCTAAGAAATTGCACCAAGAATTTTTTAGGAACTACATGCCGCAAGCGCTCAAAGGCACTTTCATGATTCAGGTGGGCGTAACTCATGAATGAAAGCATGAAAGCATCGTCTGACCTGAATCATTCCAGCGGCGCTATTTATCAAAGAATGCAGAAGCAAAGAATTAAGATTTTGCTAGGCGCTTTTCTGGCAACGAGTTTTTCCGCTTTATTCGATCTTGGTACTGGCTCATCGTGGCTAGGCATTGAACAAGTTGTTGAAGCCCTCCTAGGTGGTCCCTCTGGTGACAGCTTATCAACACTTATTGTCTGGCAACTTCGGTTACCCATCACTCTCACCTGTCTTATGGTTGGCGCCTCACTCGACCTCGCTGGCGGTCTAATGCAAACCCTCTTAGCCAACCCACTTGCCAGTCCGTATACCCTTGGTATCTCTGCTGCTGCTGGATTTGGTGCAGCCATAGCTTTTTTAACCGGTTTTTCAGTATTTGGTTTGCATTGGTTAGGCGTGCCGTTTGCCGCTTTCTTGACATCTGGATTAGCGAGTATGGCGATCTATATAATTGGTCGCAGCCGACATATGGACGCAAAAATCCTGATTTTGGCAGGTATTGTCGTTCTCTTCTTTTTCCAGGCTTTACAGTCATTAATTCAATATTTGGCATCACCAGAAGTGCTGCAGCAAATTGTTTTTTGGTTATTTGGCAGTCTACTGAAGGCGAGTTGGTTGTCCTTCTTTGTTTCAGGAGCCGTTTTCCTGTTCGGTTTGGTCTTTGCGTTATCTAAGGTATGGGCACTCACCGCCCTCACTTTAGGCGAAGAGCGAGCACTCGCCTTGGGAATAAAGACCAGCAAGTTAAGACTACAGATGTTTTTACTGTGTTCCTTATTAACTGCAGGAGCAGTGTCGTTTGTCGGAACCATTGGTTTCATTGGTTTGGTTGCTCCTCACCTAGCAAGAATGCTAATAGGCGAAGATCAGCGTTTCTACTTACCTTTGGCGGCATTAATGGGAGCGTTGCTTTTATGTACCTCGTCTCTTGTTGCTAAGTTGATTGTCCCAGGCACTATCATACCAATTGGTATCGTCACCTCCTTAGTCGGTGTGCCGATCCTTCTTTATTTTCTGATAAGCAGGAGGTTTATCTAATGACGTCGCTTTCAATAGAAAATCTTGCCGTTCCAATTGGAAGAAAACTCGTTTTAAAGAAGGTAGATGCCCACTTTTTGGGTGGCAAATTTACCGCCATTTTAGGGCCCAATGGCGCAGGAAAAACGACATTGCTCAAAGCTATCATGGGCATCATTCCTTCTGATGGGAAGATTAATTCAAGTGGGGAGGACGGGCTGAGATTACCGCTACAATCCTTCTCGTACCTATGTCAACTCAACAAATCTCCCTGTCAATTAACGGTTATTGAGTTTGTCTTACTGGGCTTGGTTCATCAACTGAGCTGGAACATCACATTTGAACAAGAACAAAAAGCAGACGCCATCCTTGATTATCTAGGTTTGAGAAATCTCGCCCTTAGACAGTTTTCTCAACTAAGCGGTGGTCAGCAACAGCTGGTTTCACTGGCGCAATCTCTTGTTGCTGAGCCCAAGGTATTGCTCTTAGATGAACCAACAAGCGCCTTAGATCTCAAGCATCAAGTCCAAATTTTAGACCTTGTTCGTCAATATACCCGAGCCAAAAATATCATCACAATTGCGGTCCTACACGACCTCTCTCTCGCTGCTCGATACTGCGACCATCTTCTCTTAATGAATGATGGTGAAGTTCAATATTGCGGTAAACCAGAAGACGTGCTCGATTCTGAAAGGCTGGGGAAAATCTATCAGATTCATGTGGACGTAGGTTGTTGCGTTCATGGACATACCCACGTCACCCCAGTTCGAGCCCTTAAAACAGATTAGGCATTCTTATGGCAATGAATAAAAGGCAATATCACTTATTAGTTTCTCTATCCACGTTTGAATCTCAAATTCAAACCCTGACTCATTACAGCCTTGAAAATTGTGAATGTTTTGTCCTTTTGCAAGAAAAAATTGATGAGTTTTGCGCTTGGATTTTGCAAGAAAATTTTAAAACCATTAGCGATGATTTTGATATGACCCCTGAGTACGATCGTTTAATCAAGCAGCTTCGTGAAACTGCTGTAAAAGCTCTGTGTTTATTGGAAAAACATCAGTCTCAGTGTGCCAGAGAGCATCAAATCGACATCAGCGAATATTTATACCAACTTTCTGAAAACACAAAAATTGAACTAAAAAAAGCAGGAATTGAAAGCAACTCTCGAGTCCTGTTTATTGGCTCAGGGTCCTATCCGGTTTCTGCTTTCACTATATCTCAGAGCACAGGCGCTCTCGTGCACGGTATAGATCTTGATGAGCAGGCAGTGAAAATGGCCAACCAACTCAACTTGTCAACCACTTTTAGCTGCAAAGATCTAATCACTGAGTTTGCCTCTTTCCGGCCAACTCATGTTGTAGTAGCCTCTTTAGTGGAACATAAATGGGAACAACTCAGACAGCTTAGACCTCATCTTAACCACTCTCACCGAGTATTAGTTCGATTCGGTAATGGTTTAAAGTCCGCCTTCAATTACCCTTTCAACCCAAACCTAATGGATGGGTGGGAAACACAACAGATCCATAACGATGCAGCGATATATGACACCGTCTTGATGGAGCGCGCAAAATGACTCTTTCATTAGGAAAAGTGTTAATCGTTGGCACAGGGCCAGCCGCATTTCAGACAGCAAAAATCATCAGAAACCAGTGCGAGCAACTTGGGTTAGTAAACCGCTCATCAGAGCGCTGGCAGCCGATGTTCGAAAGCTTACACAACGAACGTATTGCGCATATTTTCGCTGCCAAATCCTCTTTGAAGCGAATGGCTGGGCAGGTGATATTTGATGCGGTTTTTGAAGATTTACGCGATGTAAGCGGACAATGGGATACGTTGGTTCTGGGCACCCCATCTCATGCTTATTCAGCGGTTCTATTGGCTTTACCTAAATCGTGTTTGAGTTCCACAAAAATAGTAGTCCTCATTTCATCCTTATTTGGTGGGCACCGGATTGTAAAAGGCTTGTTTTCAGAACTGAATTTAACCCCCAACGTACTGATATTTTCCAATTACTTTGCGGCCACTAAATTTATAACGGAACAAGCTGGCGTTCGTGTCCTTACCAAAGCGGTTAAAAAACGTATTTATGCTTACTCAAGTAAAGAAAAATGCCCTGTCCTAGAGCTACTGACTCAAACTTTAGCGGATATCGGTGTTGAAGTTGTCGAGTTGGAAAATGGGTTTAGCGTAGAAGGACGAAACATTACCTCTTTCGTTCATCCCGCATTTTTTATGACCCCTTTCTCGCTCAATCATATCTTAAGTGAGACGAGAGAAGTTAAGTACATGTACAAACTTTTCCCTGAGGGACCGATCACAACCGAAACCATCCACATTTTGGTTGAGCTATGGCGCGATATATCAAGATTGATACTTCACTTTAACGGAACACCATTTAACTTGTTACAATTTCTCAATGATGACAACTACCCTGTGCATCCAGAAACCATTCGTCGTCGTCAAATTGAGCAGTTTATGTCGCTCACTCCAATAGCGCAGGAATATTTGGTTTACGTACGATACAGCGCGATTCTGATCGATCCTTTTTCTAAGCCGGATGAAAATGGGTGCTACTTCAACTTCTCTGCCGTGCCCTATGCCAAAGGTAAGGTGGAAAAAGGCAAGTTGTCTTTACCTCGAATACCTAAAGAAGATATACAGAATCTTTACTGGCTTCAAGTCTTAGGCAGAGCGCATGGGATTGCATTACCGAGCGTTAACCGTGTGCTAGGTATATTCGAATCTTGGTTAAGTAGCTCTCAACTCCCTCACCATTTGATTGAAGAGTCCCGCACTCAAGCGCACCAATACCTTGGTTGGGTGCGTCTATCATACGACCTTTAAAGAAACCCATCATGAACAACGGTGTAGCGTTAACTATATTTTCTGCGTTCATTTTTAGTGTCATGAACGCACTTATTAAAGCGGCCAGTTTGACGATTCCAAGCTCTGAAATTGTCTTCTTCCGAAGCGCAATAGGAACCGTTCTGATTTTAGGTTTAATGTGGAAAGCGAGTATCAGGTTTTCTACCACGGGCATACCAATGCTTTTGCTTCGTGGCCTGTTTGGGGCGTTTTATCTGCTCGCTTTTGTGTACGCGATTACCCACATGCCGCTAGCGGACGCCGTGATTTTGGCTTACCTGTCCCCGTTCTTCGTTATATTACTTTCCAACCTAATTTTGGGAGAAAAAGCCCCTAAAAAAGTAGCATTCCTTTTTCCGCTCACTTTGGTTGGAGTTACCTTAATTGTAAATCCATTTAGCTTCGACACATTTAATTTGTATGCCCTCTCAGGGGTGGCGAGTGCTTTTTTTGCGGCGGCTGCCTCTATCACTATTCGCCACCTGAGTAAGAGGCACCATATTTACGAGATTGTGTTTTATTTTCTTTTCACTTCGATGTTGGTATCCGGTTACTTGATGAGGGATGAGTTTGTGGTTCCACAGGGAATTGCGTGGATTTATCTAATTGCCATTGGTCTTGTTTCGCTCATTGGGCAAATTTTCCTAACAAAGGCATTCAGTCATGAAAACGCCGCTGTAGTTGCAGTCACCCGCTATATCGGCTTGGTCTTCAATATACTTTGGGGGGTTATTTTTTGGTATGAAATCCCTAGTTGGATGAGCACATGTGGCGTTCTTATAATAATAACAACATCTATTTCCCTCTCGCTAAAGAAAAAAAATATTATTCAATGATCTGAGTACCACCTAGAAAACAAACTAATCAAAGAGAGTAGGGAAGGCTTTGTTGCGTAATTAAATTTAGAGATAGATGCACCCCGTTTCGCGTATTTCTTAATCAATACGACAAGTTTCAGGCATACCTAACCCAGTAAGCTTGTTCAACGCTTTTATCATCGCGTAAGTTTCACCTACCTGTGAATTGTAATTTCTTAAGCTCAGTTGCCCTCCTAGCAACTGTTTAACTCGATACATCGCTGTTTCTGAGAGTGAACGTTTGTGGTATCCATACCGCTCTTTCCAATACTTATTTGAGCTGTATAACTTCTGGCAACCCACTGCGAGATTTCGAGGATGACCACGCTCCAAGAAGGCAGCCCCTTCTCTTGGGGGAATAAGCGCAACGGCTCGCTTAATCTTAATAGCAGCGTGACATGCTCTCGTGTCGTAAGTACCATCACCAGACACCTCAAGGATACTTCGGCGTGTTTGTTTCAGTAAGTTCGAGAGTACTTCCCCATCTCTAACCGTCGATAAACTTAGCTCGGCTGCAATAATTACATGAGTGCTTGTATCGACGGCAATATGAAGCTTTCGCCAGACTCTACGCTTGCCATCTGTCCCGTGTTTTTTGACTTTCCATTCACCTTCGCCATAAACCTTTAGGCCAGTCGCATCAATGGCTAGGTGCTGTATCGCTCCTTTCTTTTTTGTCTTAAATGAGACCTCAACTTGCTTTGCTCTACGACTGATGCAGGTGTAATGCGGACAGCTTAATGGAACATGGGCCAGTCTAAATATCGAGTTGATAAATCCTTGCAACGCTCTCAGTGGCATAGAAAACACGCGTTTCACCATGAGTGCTGTCGTGATAGCTAAATCACTGAATCGACGTGGCCTACCGCGCTTATTCTGTTTGCTTTGCGCCCA
>NZ_JBGONI010000068.1:0-10128 GCF_041439035.1 Vibrio sp. 1F263
TTACTAGAAGAGAAAAGGACGGATATGACACTTCCTATTTTTCACTCAAACAACGTTCCACATTCTCAGTCGGATTATTTATCTGAGCTCTGGAGGAAGATTGAAAAAAATGAACGGCGTAATCAAAAGGCCGAGCTCAAGGTCAATCAGCTTTTTTCTGAATACAAAGATAAACTGACTCCCTATGATAAAAAGCTCGACCATCTTCACTGTGCCTGGGTTAAGCACTTGATGTCATTTTTGACCTCAAAAAAACTCAAAACCAATATCCGCAATCGCTTGATGCAAGCGATTGAACAGGAGTTAATTGACTTGCTTGATCGCCCTTTTATCAATGATAGAGACAAAGTCGAGGCGTTATGCGAAGAGTATGAAACCTATCATAATAAAGTATTTCAGAAAGAGAAACAGCAAGCGCTCAATGCAGCTTGTCGAGAATTTGAAAACGGCATGAAGGAGATGTTCGGCGCTGATATTGATTTACCCCACAAAAAAATCCGTGAAATTCTGGCTTCTGGTGATCCATTCGCCATTGAAGCTTTTATCAGTGCCTTATGGGCCTCTTTTGTTAAACATAATAACGACTCATTTTCACCACGAGCCCAAAATGAGGACGATTGGGACGATTTTGAATTCGATTATTTTGAGAGTGAAGACGACGACGCGCTTAACATCAAAGAAATGTTCCGAGGTACTCAACTCAACAAAATGTACAAACGCATTGCGAGTGTTATCCATCCAGATAAAGAGTCTGACCCGTTAAAGAAAGAAGATAAACATCGTTTAATGCAGAAACTGGCGGTGGCCAAACGAGAGAATGATGTGATGACCTTAGTCCGAATGCTGACAGAATATGTCCCCGATTCTGAGCACCTTCTTGATGAAACAACTTTAGTGAGAATGGAGCATTTGCTCGAAATGAAGCTCCTGGATTTAAATCGGGCCCACCGTGACATCTTTAGCCAACAAGGAGTTAAGTCTCAAGTCTGGAGACAATTCTCAGCACCAAGCAAGAAGAAGACGCAAGCCAAAATGGAAAAGTATCTTGAAATGATTGATGATTCGATAGTCTCGCTTGAAAAAAGAATAAGAAAAGTTAACAGTATCAATCAATTAAAAAAATATTTAGGATCTCTTACCTTCTATTGATTCTGTGTCTAGAAAAGAGGCTTAATCATGGTGGTTTAAGAGGTTCGAAATACCGCTTGCTCACCCTTCGACTGGCTTCGCCAGCTACGGGATTGCGACGAGCGGTGCCATTAAAGTTTGAGCAGGTATATGTTCGCGTTTCCCGTTAATTTTTGAATGCGCCTTATTATTTAAGCCTTAATACACGCTGATTACGCACTCAATTTAAAATCGTGAAAAACAGCTAGGAAGCTTCAATTAAAGAGAAAGAATAAATTCATGAGTCGAAACCTTAAGCACTATCAAGCCCTTGATGAGATCGTGACGAATGCGCTTCTCGCACTGTATTTAACCATGAGTCAACAAGGTGGATATTGGACAACGAAAAGAAGAAATGAACTGTTGGTAAAATTCATCAAACCAAAAGTAAAACGGCCTCAGTTCTCGACATGTAAAAATGAACTCAAAACCATGCTCAGTATTGGCCGAAGTGTAACAGGCAACCTCGAACAAAAAATGTGGGAGGTAAATCAACTGAATCTCGGGTATCAAGCCAAGTTCTCACAGGCTGATGAACTCTATATCATGTTAACGGAATTATTTGAGCAGCATCAGTTTCCAACTATGTTGGAAGACCCCACAAAAGAAATGGAACGAGATACTCTTTACATGAAAGAAAAAAGCATAGAGCAAGGGTTTGATGAAGACAATAACCAGATAAAACCCCTGGCTATGACGGTGAAAACCCATCGGTTGGAAGCGTTAATTGAAGCGCTAAAAGCCAAAGGCTTTTATCGCGTTGAAGTTGACTCTGAAGAGAAAGATGAAGTCATTCACCTTTTATTGCACCGAGAGTGATAACGATTATACGATTGAATAGTGCCTTTCTATTTCTCGGTTTTACCTTGGGTAGACAATGTCCGACTAAATACCCATCTTCAACCTTGACTGAAAGCTTTCCCATATGACAACGCACCCAAAGCCAGTCTGACCAAATAGGTCATAAAGAGAGAGCTTTTCAATACGCAACTCTGGCTTACGCATGAACCTTTTAAAATTGGCATTAGCTAGGCTAGGTTTGCGCATAGGGTCCAATTCTCTTCTTCATTTTTCCACCTAAATCCGGATTTAGGTCTAGTATAATATACTGCGATACTCACCCTGTGACACGGAGCCTTCCATCCTAGTGGTAGGTGAAAATTTCACCCAAACCTTACGGACGCCAGTTTTCAATGCAGAGACACAATAAGAGTTTAGGACTATTCATACTTTTCTTTATGCAGACACATGCAATAATCAACATGCTATGACGAGGTTGATGGTTATATGAGATGTTCCGAAATACCCCCTTTGATCTACATGGTTACTGAAACTCAACTTGAGAGTGCTCTATCCTCTATAGCCATCAATAACTTGCATATTTACTGTGCGTTTACTCATGAAAGTTTGAACACTAAATTAATCAAAGATATTCAGTACAGCCACTTTAAATCCATAAGCTTTAGCGACGCTCGAACTATTTACCCTAAAAAAGCATCATTCTCGGATGAAGATAGGCAATAACTCATTGATATTTAGAAAAATATGCCTAAGAGGGAATATTCACAACGCTATTTTTGGAGAAAACGTGTTTCGACAATTTTTGTGTATCTTATTGATTTGTAATATTATCTCAATTTAAATGTAAATGGACTCAACATGACCGAAATGATAAAAACTTTACTTAATATCCGCTCGCTTCGTGCGTTCTCTCGTGAATTAACACTTGAGGAACTTGAAGAAGCACTGAATAAGTTAACGACCGTCTTTCTTGAACGCCAAGAGAGCGAAGAAGTAGAGCGCGAAGCTCGTGCTGAACAAGAATCCAAAGTCGCTGAAATCGCAAAGCAAATCAAGGTCGATGGTGTTAATATTGAAGCTCTTATAGAAGCTCTAGCAGGTCAATCAAAGAATAAAATAAAAGGTAAACGTAAGCCTCGCCTTGCTAAATATAGTTACACAGACGGGAACGGCATAGAAAAAACCTGGACCGGTCAAGGTCGCACCCCTTCCATAATTCAAGAACAGCTTGATGCTGGAAAATCAATTGAGGATTTCTTGATCGCGAAATAGTCGCTTCTTTCAAAACCCTCACTACACCCCCCTCAATTAAGAGGCCCAGAATTCATATAGAAACTAACAGAGCCCTTGTTTAGGTTAGTTTCTATAGGGCAGTCAGCTCACTTTAAATATCTCTCCCATTGGCCAATCTTAAAATGAATGCGTGAACAGAAATCAACCTAGAGGCGTTAATTACGTCACTGGCCTCATCAGTACCGAAACACGAGAAAACACTTATGACTATTGCAGAACAATTGCGCCAACAAGGCGAGCAACGTGGCCGCCAAGAAGGACGTCAAGAAGGTCGCCAAGAAGCCCTCAAGGAGATGGCGCACAAGATGATGCTTAATGGTCTAGATCAGGAAGCCATTATGGATGTCACAGGATTGAATAAAGACGAACTAGCACAACTTTCTCATTAGCCGAGCAAGTAAATGGCCATCAATAAAGGACTGCGCGTGGGGAGATAAATAGTTAAATCAATAAAAAATAAGGATAAGAAAAAAAACGGCGCGGGCACTTTCTTTTGTCATACGACAGGTCCCTTCTTCGATTAAACGCGGAGTCATGTGGAACCCTTTCATCACCTTCCCACTTAACGTCCACCTTCATCCGGATGGTATGACGTTGTACGAAACTTTTAGACTTTTCCTACCCATCGGCCTTATTGTTATCATATTCAGGTACTAATTGAGTGAGGGGAATTATCGCCTCACCCAACTTTCATTGTGACAACGTCATAAAAAAGACCGAAAGACTAAGGTTATTACCTTCCTTGAAGCCCTTATATAACGTTCTGGTCAAAGTTTTATAAAATATTCAACGTTTTACTGCCCACTTTTAAATCGACTCTCTTTATACCCAAACGATAAAGGTAAGAGAGTACGTCATTTTTAGAAACATTGTATTGACTACGATTTAGAAGTAATAAATATTCTTCTAACAAGTATGGAAAGTCGCTTAATCAACGCCCATGAGTAATGTCAATCTGAGTGATATGTCGGCCAAGCACGGCATTATTGTGAATCGTCCTATATTTATCGTTGGTTCATCCAATCAAGTCCCGCTTTAGACGTAAGAAACTACTCTGCTATCAATTCATTAGGAGCGACATCTTATCGCTATTAGAAAAACCAAAGCATCAAGGTTTGAACTAGCAACCTAGTGAATACGCTTTCATTATGTAATGATTTTACTTACAAAGTCATACTGTAAGAGACAAAAGATTCCGGAATAATACGTCAAATGGTCTGGGCTAAAACTTATATGGCGGTTCGTATCATTGGTGTTGAGTTTGGCTACACCAATTACGCAAACTACAAAAATAGTGCAGAATAGCTTTCGATAACATTAGCTGCAATATTCCAGAGTTTTGTCTATTTTAGCACTGCGATTGGCCATCTTCGATAACATCAAGATTTGGCCTGTACCAAAGCAAAAGGGTAACCAGCACTCTTTCTTTTGCGCTTACCGAACTCGTTGTCCAAATTTGAACTCGATGTGAGAGCCAGAGCGAATAATGAGAAAGCACTCGTCAATGGAGTGAACGTCACTGTTGAGTGCAAAGGCGGTAAGAGAAGAGCCACCATTTTAGTTGATAAGTGACATACAACATGTAACTGGCTTAGAACACGTTAAAGCTCTCTTTCATTACACTAGTAAGCACTCTAGCAGGGATTTTGTTTTGGTTCTTGTAACGGGACTGTTGCAAAAATACTGTACGGACCCTTTTTTTTAATCATCGTGGGCAACGCTTGGAACTCATATTTCTGTCATGGGTGCAGACAAAATAGGAAACAAGAACTTCCATCCTCATTGTTTGAGAAAGCATACTCTACTGTGACTATATACCTTAATGAAAAACGATTGGCGAGTTCTAGCATGCGCCAGATAAAGAGATCTATAAGATAGTTGAAGAGCCTATGTTAAATGACAGGAACAAAAGCGGCATTACCATTTTGATAACTCAAGATTAGCTTATCAAGATCCTTACATTGGCCAGTTACTTTTAATGAAATACCTACCCAAGGTAAATAAGCATGAATAAAATTAGCTTTTTAAAAATAAACAATACCATTATCGATGACATTATTGCTCTCTCAGTGGAAGAGTCTCAAAAACAACTCATTGCTAACAACGCAGAGTGGCTTGCAGAAGCCAGTTTTAACGACGATAGTATCAACTATGGTATTTACTTAAACGATAAACCTGCGGGCCTGATCTCTCTGATTGACCCTAGAATACTGGACACACACGATGAACACTTTCAAAAGGAGCATTTATATGTATGGCGCGTCATGATTGACCATCGTTTCCAAGGAAAGGGATTGGGGAGTCAAGCGATTAACTTCAGTAAGAAATACGCTTCCATTATCGGTTTAAAAGGCGTCTCCCTGACCACGATGGATAAAGAAAAAGGCAATGCGCTCTCTATTTATCAAAAACTTGGTTTTATACCAACGGGCAGAAGACTTGATGATGAAATTGAATTAATTTTTGGCTTAAAGGAATGAGTGAATAAACAAGTCAGATGGTGTGTCTGGGACGGCTATTTGGCCGCCTCATTTTATACTTAAACTGTAAATGTATTGAAGAGTTCATTCAAAAACGCTGATCCCTCGTGCACTCTCACCTCTGCCCGGTCACGGCTTAACCAAAAATCAAATTGACTCTTGTTCAATATCCGTAACCTTTAAAGACCTTGAATCGCTTCGATGAGCTTTTTGATTAGAGCATGGTCTGACTCTATCGCATTGTCATGGTGTAATTACTCTTAATTTTTTTGCTCATATTTTCAGCTATCATGCGCTAATCTAGAAAACGTTAAAGTTCCAGCTCAGTGCTCTAAAGATCGTAAAGCCTCACCTAGCAGGTCTTCTGGCGAAAGGTTAGAATGGGTGTTCATTATACTTTCGATTCTCCTTGTAGGAAAAGAATTACAAGTCTTCCCTCTACCATCAAAGTCCTCTTGTCTTCTGCCGTATGCAATGTACACATTAATGAGAGTACACTCCCTCTCTCTCACTGAGCAGGTAATTTTCCTGAGTTTTTTTTGAAGACCTTCAAACATTCTATCGAGGCTTTGGTCACTATTTGCCTTAGTAAAGTGGCCATAGACTTCAGAGATAGTGCTATTTATTGATAGCTCAAACCTATGTACTTCTTGTTTCATTTGAAATAACTCAAGTATTATTGGGATTTGTATTACACATACTATAACCAAAAACATTGAAAGTTATTGGTTAATCAATTTAGTCAGCTTTGGCTCTCTTTGTTATCAGCTCTTATCGACAAAGCTAATTGCTTGCAGTTACAAAATATATCATTGGAACTCGCCTTGAGTCGCGACGACGAGTAAAACTTCAGGTCTATGAAGCCTCTGGACATAAATGAGCTACAGCTTCCCCTAAATTAGCAATTTATAGATAACTAAAGGTATGGAAAGTCGCTTAACGTAGCGTCCAGTATTGATGGTGCAGATCAGTTATTCAAACTCCCTTTTTACGGTTCTGTTAGAAACTAGGTACATTATTGCAGCCATCATTATAATTGTGCCACCTATGATCGTGCGTAACCCCACCTCCTCAGCATAAAAAGCCCAAACTAAAAATGGTCCTAACGGTATCTCAGCTAATCCTATTAAAGCTGCCGACATAGCAGTTGTTCGAGAAACTCCTATTAAATAGACACCGAACCCTAAACCAACATTCGTCACTCCATACGCAACTAACCAATAATAGTCACTGGAAAAACCATTAATATGACTCGAAAACGGATATACAATCAGTGCGCATAAAAAGGCAGACAAGTATGTTGATTTGGCAACTTCAGCCGTTGGATAGTACTTTGCTATTATTGTCAACAACGCCATAAAAAATGTCATCCCAAATGCTAATAATAAGCCTAACTTGTCGTCGATATCCGTGGTCCCCCACATAATAAATACCACACCAAGCATAGATATGATGCAACAAAACAACGTGGTTTTATTGATTTTTTCATTAAGGAAAATAACAGAAAGAACAAATGTCGATAATGGCATCAACCCATATACAAAAGAAACATTCGCCACTGTTGTATAAAAAAAAGAGGCTATAAAACAAATCATACCTGCGGTGACAATAATTCCAATAATTAGTTCACCTTTGGTAAATATCAACATACGGCGACGCTTGATTGGTGTGCTAATAAAATAGTAGATAAATAGCACGCATATCCCGCCAAATAACGACCTCCAAAATAAAGTTGTCGGAAAATCGGTAGATATTATCCTGGTAAATAACCCTGCTGTACTCCATGCAAGGGCCGCAAAAAACACCATGACATTTCCCATTGACATCTCCTAGTTTGATGAACCATTTTTAGTACTAATAAATAGCGAAAGAACAATTTAATCTTGTTCTACAACTTCACGCTCTATATTTTCAATGTCTTCTTTATTACGTAAGAATATCTTCTGTCTAATAAAATATATACTTAAGGATATTTGCTCTCTAATGGTATAGGCGACTGGTAATTTACGTAATATTTTTTTTGGTAGTTTTGCGATTTTTCCTGGGCCCGTAATTCTGTAAATTACAGGTAGATGTGAGCCATACCAAAATTTATAAAGAACAAAAGGATTAATCAAGTGACGTAATCTTACATTACATCCAATTAACTTTGCCATTTCTGGCATATATTGTTCATAATCGACTAATCCTTTAATATTTGGCGTGAGACACATAGCACTTTCCTCATGTTGACGGTCCCTCTCTATGATATCTTTCATCTCCAAAGGCTTAGGAAGTTTTTTCTCTCCCGATAAAAGTAAGGCAAAGTAACGAGCTTGCATTTCTGAACACGCTGGAACACCTCCCTGCATCGGCCTAGCAGTTCCGATATAGGCGAGTTTGCTTCCCCAATCCGGATGTATCATATGTTTGAATAAATTTCTAACGTTAGTGATACTCACCCAAGGCTCAGTAACCTTACATTCCTCCTGAAAACCAGTGCTACACATTATTATGTCGGCTTCCATTTCTTTACCATCATCGAAAATTACTCGCTGTCCGTTTAACTGCTTTATCCCACCTACATTAACTGCAAGTCTCTTATTAATAATATCTTGGACAAATACTTCACTTTTTGTAATAAACTGATTGAAATAGCCTCCAGTTTTCAAAGCCCAATCAAAAGTTAATTTATGTTCTTCACTCAAATCACCTTCTTTTTCGTTAAGGCTTTTAATTAATTCTTTGTTATACCAACTATTCATTCCTTTTGGACCTAGCGCACAAAAGGCGTGTGCAGTATAAGCATCGTTCGTTTGCTGATTATACCAACGGTCTAAGATTGATGGATAATGCCTAATTGAGAGCGTGCATTCATTTGCAACATTCGCAATTTGGTGAGCGATGTCAGCTCCCGACTCTCCGACTCCAACACAAACAACCTTTTTATTTCTAAACTCCTCTGGGTTGGTATAGTTTGCTGAATGTAATATTTTACCAGTGAAAGTATCCTGCCCTTCATAGACTGGAATTTGTGGATTTTGTGTGATCCCAACACAAATTGCTACAGCATCATAATAAGTTGATGATTCGGTATTACAGCAGCTTACGAATACATTAAACCCATCACCCTGAGGTTCGATTTTTGTCACGGTACTATCAAACTGTATATGCTGTCTCAACTCAAATGTATCCGTATACTTTTGCAAATATTCTTCATACTCTTTTCTAGACCAAAATCGTCTCCCCTCATGAATAGATGGAGGAAGTCCTGAAAAAGCCATAAAATAATTTGATACAGTTAACATCAAAGAATCATAAGCAGTCACACTACACTTTGATGTTTTGCAAAAAACACCACCTTCTTTGTGAGATTGTTCGTAACAGGTAACATTATGCCCACTCTCAATCAATTCTTTAACGGTAACTAGGCCAGAAGGACCAGCACCTATTACGCAGACATTTTTTTTCATATTTGAACCCATAAGATATGTCCACCTTAAAATGGACGGGAAAATAAAAGTTTAATGTAAAATTACCTAAATAAATGAATCAACATTTGAATACTCGTCAATATTTGTATAGCAAATCTCTATCTCTTCCCCTTCCTTGATAGCTTCTAAGGCCACAAGTTCTGCCCAAGTCCCCATTTCATCATGCAACCATTTTACAATTGCATTAGGTGATTTTGAATGATTGCATAATGAAACCAAACCAAAAGAAATATAACCACCAACCTCATTAGTATTTGAATTTGTTTTTAAATAACATTCAGGATTCACGAAATAATGTTCGAAAACATCAGTATTGTTTATTAACTTAATCTGAGCTGCTGGAATCTCGCTTGTGGGTGACATTTCTATTAATTCAAACTTATTAATATTGGTTTTGGCAATCACAGCACGCCCTTTACCCTTAACCCAGTTGACACAGATTTTCGCGGAATCAACAAGTTGTTCATTTTTATATATATGGCAGATATTTGTGTTCATAAAAACCTCATAGGAATAAATATCTTTTAGTATTAAGCAATTTGAAATTAATTAGAAATATAAGATAGTTGAGTATCTTTTCTTAGAGCACTCACAAACATGTTAGAAAATCTTTCCATATCTTCCCTCGCTCCATTCACAATTGAATTTATAGTGTGTTCATTCATATGTTGTTGTGCACAAGCCAATGCGGCTTCTCCATGTCTCTTATCTACAACACAATGAATACGTATCCACGTACATTCCTTTTCACTCAGTTCCAACCGCTCCACCATTTTTGCTACTGCTTGTGCTAAATAGTGAATTGCATTCTCGATAACAACATTCATTCCTAAGTATTCATAGGTTTTAGCTTCTGTGA
Organism: Vibrio sp. 1F263; assembly: GCF_041439035.1. Taxonomy (NCBI): domain Bacteria; kingdom Pseudomonadati; phylum Pseudomonadota; class Gammaproteobacteria; order Vibrionales; family Vibrionaceae; genus Vibrio; species Vibrio sp. 1F263. Next base: position 10,074 of record NZ_JBGONI010000068.1, read on the forward strand.
GGCTTTGTTGCGTAATTCAATGGAACTAAATCAAGAACCTACGATCTGATCAGCT
>NZ_JBGONI010000069.1:0-9860 GCF_041439035.1 Vibrio sp. 1F263
CTCGTTAGTGATTGTACTCACTTAACGCAGTGTCCAAAACTACTGGTTCAGATCAATCTTTTGTCGTTCCGTAATACGCTAGCGTGATTTTTGGGTATCCGTTGTCGCCTTTTTTAACCTGCTTTGCGATGCGTTTTTTAGCTTTATCTAAATTCATACAACTTCCTTTTAAGGCTGAAACTAAAAATGAACAAACGTCTGGTATATCGTAGTTTTACTATAAAGCATTACCACATCCACTACATGATTTTATGGATGATAATCCTCTTTTTCTTACGTTAGTTTTTCCACAAGAAACACAAAATTTCAATGAGTGGATATTGTAAATAGACGTCAAGATAACCAGCGGAACCCAGACCAATAATTCTGACCCATTACCACCTGAGCTATAGATAAAACCAATCGAGAAGATACCAAAAACAACAGACTGCAAAGTCCACAATGTTTGTTTGTACTTCGCACCTTTGATAATAAAAAACGTAAAAAAGCCAATTGAGCTACTGATAAGCCCATAAACCGCAAAACCTATAAAGGCTTCTTGTTGATTCATAACTCTCCCTGTCAACCTCACGTTTATGGTCCGAGCAACGCTACTGCCCCAAAACCATACGACCTTAAACATTAGTCAAACTTTAAACGAAAAGTGCCAAGCCTCGTAAATCACTTTTGAGTTATCTGTTCGTTAGCAGCTTTCAAGGCCGCATTTAAACCGTCTGTATCCTTACAACCAATGTAAACATGCTTTCCATTGCTTAGGCTTAACTTCAGCGCTGAACCTATCGATACATTATATAACCAACCATCGCTCAACATGCGGATGCCAATACCTTGATACCACTTGCTTTGATAAAACGATGTCTCCGTTATGTCTGACACTTCTACATTCTTACGCCAAAAACCAAAACCGAAATACCAGCTCAATGCATTGCCTTTGATCTCAATTGTCATGGAGAAAAAGAGCAAAGCAATTAACCCGTTGATGGCGTGAGCGATGAATGTTCCGGAGTTATTATCAGACGTAATGACAATGAAAGCACTTATCGAAACAAGGATGAGCAACAACCCCTTGTTGTATTCCTTACTATAAAACACAGTTATATCTCCTATGGACAACGAACAACCAATTACCTAGCCAACAGCTATCTTACTGTGGCCTTTCTCATTAATCGTGGCAAGTAATGAAAGCAGATTCCCCAAAACCAAGTAGCATTACCTTGATACGACCTAACCAAAGTATCAAAGCAGAATAACCTTGTTCATGTTCTAAGCCTTGTTTATAAAGCACATCGAATCTACATTAGCTACTTGGTAATGCCTTGGCCCATTCGGATCGCAGAACAGCCAGAACTACGGTATCCCACCACCGTCCTTTGAAAAAACGATGCTCTCTAAAGTGCGCTTCTTTACGCATACCTAAAGACTTACAAAGCTTAATGGCAGGTAAATTCTTACTGATTGTCTCCGCATAAATGCGGTGTACACCCAATGTTGAAAAACCAAAATCAGCCAAAGCGAGAGCCGCTTCATTGCTTAACTTATGACCTTGATGCGATCTTGAAAACGCACACCCCATTGAAGCTTGCTGATTGTCTTCTAAACGCAAACAAACAGTACCAATGAACTGCCCTGTGCTCTTATATTCAACTGCGAGTTGATATGATTTCCTTGGTTCTTCAGACGCCTGGGCTATAAACAAGTTGGTTAACTCTTTATATTTAATAGGATCACAGTCACTTTCATCATAGAAACGCTGATATTTAGCATCTTGAGACATCGCTACGAAGGCATCTTCATCGCAAGGATTCATATCCCTAATAATCAGTCTCTTTGTCTCAATTTTAAACATCGAACGTTCCTTTTCATCGTTGTAAGCTAACGCCCAATAACGTAACCAAACACACTCAAATCTACCATCTAAATCACTAAAGCAAAGCCGAACTGCAACGGCAACGGCAACGGCAACGGCAACGGCCAAGTGTTAACTGTCTGCTCAAATTACTAGCTATATTTCTTGATTTATAGCTTTCACCTGCCCAATTAAAGTATCGTATTCATACTCAATCCCTATTTGTTATGCCTGTTCTAACCCTTTCAGGGAGCTTGGTACTATTATTTTATGAAATGGCGTAACGAAGAACATATAGGTCTTACCAAACACATTGTTCACATGAACCACGGTATTTGCGTGAACAATTGCGGTTTCTCCTTCAGGCTCAATAAGAAAAGAAACTCGGACATTAAGATGTTTATCACAGTCTTCTAATACAACTTCATTCTCAGTTGAACTGACCAGTGTAAAAATACCGACTCGTTCGCCTACTACATATTCTGAACCTAATTTATCTCGGGATACATCTTGTAGACCCCCCAAGTTTTTTAAACCGAGTTTAGATACAACCCAGTTTCTCGTAGACATCAGAAATGCAATCCAAGTCGGTGTTTGAGTTGCTATTTCAAGAAATACTTCAATAGCAGTTTGGTTGTTGTATTTTATTTTTTTCGAAAAGCTATCACAGAAATATGAATTTTTGGAATACTCGCTCAATAGTGACTTCTTGGGTATAGACATAAACTCTCCTTGATGATGACAATTCGCCATAGCGAATAATATGGACTCCCCCTCCTGAGGAACTGCCACACTTAAGTGGGATTACACCGGAGGTAACATGTCTGATGATTCTTACTTCAGCGGTATCACTCTAACTAAAAAACACTTTAGCCTTCATGCCGCAGACCAACATGGCAAGGCAATACTTAAAAGTCAGTTACTCGATCTTAATTACTAATCTCATACTCGTTTTTTATACGGGGCAATTCCTCATATGTACTGATTGCTTTAACTGCACCGCTTAGATCATTTTTACCATTAAAGCTATGCTTAACAGCAATGACATCACAGCCACTAGATTTACCAGCACGAATACCTGCTGTGGAATCTTCAAACACAATTGTTTGGCCAGGTGAAGCCGCTAATCTACCAAGAGCTAAAGTATAGGCTTCAGGATCCGGTTTATGCTTAGTTACGTGCTCCTGTGTGATAACAAGGTCAAAAGCATTCTCGAGCTGCAACGAGGTTAAAATATTATCAACCATCCATGTTGCTGCTGAACTAACAACTCCACACTTTTTCCCTGCTAGTTTTAACTGTTCTATGTAAGCCTTAGCCCCAACATTTAGCTCAAGATCATCATTGAGCATCTGTTCGTAATGAGCTCGAAAGTGGTAATTAAACTCTTCTAAGTCAGGAGCAATATTAGCATTTTCAAAAAAGTGACCCGTTACAACCTGCCAACTTTCCCCCATAACATCTTTGTAAATGTTGTGGTCTACGTGTGCGCCATAATCTAAACAAGCTAATGCTAACGCTTTGCCCTTTAAAGGCTCTGAATTTACTAATGTTCCGTCCATATCGAACAGATAAACTTCGTAATCTTTCAATTCACTCTCCATGTTAGATTTTTCAATCTCGTATAAGCCTAGTTAACCAGTGAAAAAAACAATGCAACCAAACTAATATGACTACCTTACCCACAAAAGCCGACCATTACAAAAGTGCCGAGCGTTTTGGAATCCAGTTAAACAATTTATTCGGTGATGGCTACGATAGTAGGCAATAAAGTAGTGGCAATAAACTAGCAATCAATAAGCTGTGCCCAACAGACGTACTCTCTAATTTTGTCACAATGGTTGATTTAGCAGACTCGTTTTCAATTAACGAACTAGCAGAAACGCCAGCCATGTTACTAGGGTCACTATATCCGACCTTATGACCGGAAAAAGACAAAAGTGAACCCAGAGCAAGAAGAATTAGCATTGAATAGAACGCATAATCACTAGAAAATGCTAGTTTCAAATAGCCTGTGAAATACTCGAAAGTAACTACAATTAGCAGTGCTAATAAATTTGATAGCACTATCAACCTTACGAATTTAAACATATTCCCTCTGATACCAATAGAACAGCTAACGTCCCAATAAACGGTGAGTGTACGAGTGCCATAATGAAGCGAAACGGAATCGGCACACGTTTATGAATCCGACTTAACTGCTTTGTGAACTGGCTTTTCTAGCGATCACTAAACCATGATTACTTGATCCCAAAAGGCTTGCTTCGTCGCAATTTGCCAAATGATAATCTAACCATGTCTGATATTGGGATGGCGTAAAGTTATTAACACCGTTAGATATGTAACGTCCAAATCCATCTGTTGCTGCGTGTCCAATTACATTAAACCCATTTTTGTTTACAAGATTTTCAATTTCACTAGGCGTTGCGAAATACCCGACCTTGAAAAAACTATCGGCTTTAGCGTTTGATACCGTGCCATGTTTATTTAACTCTAAAAGCACCTCCGGAGTGACTAGCTCTGGAAATTGTTGGGCAAACATACCAGCGACAAAGAAACGTGAAATATAGGCTATGGCTAGTACACCATTTGGCTTTAAAATCCTTAGTGCTTCATTAACCGCAAGCTCTCTTTCATGCAGAGTTTTTAGGTGGTACAAGGGCCCAAGAATTACACAAACGTCTTGAGAATTACTTTCGATAAATGACACATCACAAGCATTACCCTCAAACACTTTTAACTCAATACCTTCAGATTTTACTTTAGTATTTAAAATCTTCACTTGGTCAGGCGCAAGTTCTACTGCTGTAACATCACAACCTAATTTTGCAAAATGTAAGGAATAGCGCCCCGTTGCTGCTCCTAACTCACATACTGATTTTCCTTTAAGTAAATAAGGTGTGAGTTTATGTATCGTAGTATCAAACTCTAACTGAGCAATATATTGCCGAGTTAGCCTTTCATCTTCGTTTGCACCCGTATATTGGGCTATCAATTCTTCCATTGTTCACATCCCCTTTGCCAGTGAGCACCCAATTAAGTAGCTGACAACGCTACCACTACACAGTCGACTTAAATTTGTTATTAGAACGATACTTAAAGGTATCGCCCTAACAAAAAAACCACTTTAGTCTTCATGCCGTAGATCCAGATGGTAAAGTTATACTTCAGAAGTCAGTAACTCGCTATAAGCTACTGACTACAATAGCAAATATGCAACTCATACGTATAGGCGTTGAAGCGAGTAGCGAAAATAGCTAACTGGTCTATAAAATTGCTATCGCTTGTTATAAGCGAACTAGCTTGACCGTATTACTTATTTTTATTGTTCAGCCCAGACTCTAGTGCTGCTGCCTTAGTTTTAGCTGACTCTTCATAAGCATTAAATACATCGCTATTTTTACGACAGCTAAAGTGCAGAAAACTATGAATAATAAGCATAAAGAAGGATATCAACACAACAAATATGGGCGCTAAACCGAACCCATCAATGTTCATTGATAAAAGACCTATAACAAAAAACACACTCGATATAAGTGCAACCGATTTACTGCGAGATGATGAGCCCATAAGTAACCCGCTTTACATAACTAAAGAAAGAATAATACTTAGAACCTTTTACGCATACTTTGAAATACTTAACAAATGCAATAGCTTATAACGAAAAGTTAAAGCGTGAACAACGCAATACCGAAGCTACTGCAAACACCTTAATCACTAAAACCAACACACAGTAAAAATGCCACGCGTTGCGAATCACCCTTAAACAGTTTGTATGGATAATAAGCACTCAAAACAATTAAGAGTCACAGTCCTGAACGAATCGTTATTGAAGCTACAGGCCGATTAGAAATGCCTTTTGTTCTTGCATATGCAGAGGCTCAATTACCTATTGTCAGAGCAAACCCTGTCCATATAAAACGATTCGTTGGTGCTATTGGCCGCAGAGCCAAAAAACATACGCCTAATTAGTGACTTAGTCATTCGCCGAAACCAGTTGTTATCCATGCAAACCATGGAAAAGAACCGAATCCAGATACTTCCCGCCTCTCTCCATCCGACTATCAAACCAATGCTAACCACGATAAAAAATCAAATCACCAAGTTAGAAGAAAAGCTCGTTAAACTCATTGAAGATAGCCCTGAATACCAAGCTAAAAACACAATATTGCAAAGCGTCCCAGGAATAGGAAACATTGCCTCTGCATCAATAATTAGCAACGTACCTGAACTTGGTTACATCACGAATAAACAAGCAGCATCACTGATTGGTGTCGCTCCAATAACACGCGAAAGTGGGCGCTACAAAGGTAAGCGCGTGATCCAAGGCGGTCGATCGCAAGTACGCACAGTGTTATATATGGCAATGATGTCAGCCATGCAATGTAACCCCGTATTCAAAGCGACTTATGCTCGACTTTTAGCTGCCGGAAAGCCAAAGAAAGTCGCAATAATCGCGTGTGTTCGAAAGATGGTTGTGACCCTAAACTCTATGCTGAGAGATGGCGCCATGTGGAATGAAAGTACAGCCAAAAACTAATCATTGACGCCATAGTCGTTTGTTAAGTGCCTATTTGCGCCATATGCAATTGTGGTATTATACACGCCTTATATCGTTTAAGTCTTTGGGATTATGGCAAAAATTAATTTAGGTAAACTAGGCGAAACAGATTTTGTTAGATGGTGTACCCAAACTGGATTAATTACTAACAGTTCAAATGAAGAAGATGTTGCTGGTTGGGATTATTTAGTTGAGTTTCCAACTATGCATAGCTCTAACACCCCCAATGACCGAGCAGCACTCCCATTCGAGTGCAAAGTTCAAGTAAAAGCAACACAGAGAAAAGACAAACGCCTTGGAATTAAATTGTCAGTTCTTCAGCGCTTGGTTAACTACAATTACCCTGCTTTTATTTTATTTCTTGAGTACACAAATCAAGCGCAACCTTCTATTGAAAACGCATACTTAGTGCACATCGATGACAAGCTCATAGAGCGAACGCTCAAGAAATTGAGAGAAAACGATTTACTAGCAAAGCCGAAAGAACTGAACAAAGTAAAACTCTCTGTCAGCTACAATGAAAGTCACCAACTACCAAACTTGAGTGGCGACGCTCTAAGACTGTCGATTGAAAGCTTCTCAGGCACTTGTGTTGATACATACATAAAACAGAAACAATCACTTCGGAACAACATAGGTTACCAAGATGGTGGAATCACCATGACTTGTACTTTTGGAAAAGGTAACTTCAATAAACAGCATTTCATTGAAATGTCATTAGGTTTACGAGAATCAATTGATGTGGATAGATTCGTTGTTAAAGACGAAAGATTTAATCTAGCGAATGATAAATTCATAATGTCTCAGTCAGAGTCAGGAAAACTGACCATTCGTAATGAAACTTCGAGACAATGCAAAGTAAGAGTAAAAACCAGTAAGTATTCCCCTGCGATCACTTTCGATGCAGAACTAATTACACTTCCTATAAATCCTTTATTACACAAACATGAACAAACTTTACTGCTAAAGACTACATTATTTACATTCGTATTGGAGGGGCTAAAGCCAGGAACAAATACGAATAAAATCATGTTCACATTAGATCAGATATGCAAACTTGATGACGTATTATCAGTGCTCAAGGTTTTCTCTTTTACTAACAATGGCTTGATAATGGAAATAGAAGGTTTACATGAAACAACTATAAAGTTTGATATTGCCTTTAATCTTCCAGAACCTTATGAACAAAAGTTCATCCAAAGCTTGGAAAACATCATAAATACTTTTGAAATCGATAGAACCAGTGAAGCAAACTTTAACCACATAGCACACCAAGAAGATAACATTGTACTGATTAATAGCTTACTAAAAAACGACATTAGAGATGGTTATATAGATACTCAAGAGCCTATACCAGATGACCCAACTGAATTCGTTTTCTTGGAAGCAATGTTTATCAATCTTGGTAAAGTCATTGTTGGAGGGCTATTTGGTCTACATGCAAGCAAAGAGTCTGCAACAAAATTCAAAATCGATAGAGCCGAGTTATTGCAACCAATTTGCTCTTACGATTCTATTTCGGACGATGAACTCTCCAGTTTATTTGAACAAACCAAGGCTCAATTCGATGATGAAGACATCTTACTTGTCACCAGAAACTGATGTACTTCGACTGGGCACTTAACGAATGACATGGATTCCCCCTTTCCGAGGATCTGCCACACTTATGTGGTACTTAATTGCACCGGAGGCACCATGTCTGATTATTCTTATTTCTGCGGTATCGACCTAGCTAAAAACCACTTTAGTCTTCATACCGTAGACCAAAATGGTAAGGTCATACTTCATAAGTCAGTAACCCGCTCTAAACTACTGACTACAATAGCAAATATGCCACTCATGCGTATAGGCGTTGAAGCGTGTGGTGGTGCACATTATTGGGCAAGAACACTAATAATAAACCGGGCATGACGCCGCTATCTCACTGACGACACTGTCACCTTTCGCTATAAAGAGAGCCAGACCAATGCATGGCGAACGCGCACCTTACCTACTCTCAAGTTTTTGCTGCTCATTTTGCAACACGTGCAGCCCAAAGGGTTGCAGCGAGTAAGAGACTACGGATTTTTACGTGGTCAAGCACACGCCTTAAGAGCCCGGATTCAACTGCTGTTATTGAACTTGGTCTATAGGATGCCGCCACTCACCGCCCCGATAAGGAGCAAAGCGATAAGAGTATGCCCTTGCTGTTAGCATGAGATGGCGTGTGTTGGAGTAAGCCGACCTATGTAACCGAAAGGCATTTGATAATAAGGAGAATGGCATCAATGAAAACAGAGGAGATGTGACGACGAAAGAAACGAAAAACAGTTAACTGGTTGATAAGATTGCTATCGCAACCTTATCTCGGCCTCGCTCGCCTTGAGAAAAGCCTCAAAGCGATGTGCCCTTCAAGTTCAATCGTACAATTTACTTAATAAAGTGGCTTCGGGCTTGTTCAACACTTGGGATTTAGTGTTGGCTACGCAACACCTTAATCCTTATTAGTTAGCAATCATTTTTATCGTTACAACAAAAAAGACAAAACCATGTGTAATAAAATATTAGTAAAATACCCTCCTTTGATTAGAGCTTACAAGGTATCCTTTATGGCATGGTTTATCGCATTATGCATATTACTTTTTATTTGGAGAGTGATGATTAACCACAACAAGTTAAAACTATTAAAGATGAGAGTCGTAAACTTAGCTCTTTACGAAATTTCTGAAGATATAACCTATTTAAATAGAGTTCGTGACTGCGCGACAAGGGTGAGATTTAAGTATGACTTTGTTCACGACATTACGGAAAAACTGAGCTACCAAAATAGTGTAGCTGAAATAGTGAAAGAACTATCAATTCGTAAAGGGTACGACTATAAGCAACGACCACTATGGTCAGTAGTGGAAAATGCAGCGACTAACTATCCAGAACTGTGTTCAGATTGGTAGATATCTCAGGAGTGGCTAGAAGTAGCTACTCCTAATCGAAGAATATAAAAAAGCAGTTTAATATTACTATCCAAAGATAGCCATAAGAATCAAGGCACCACCCCAGATAGGTATAGTTGCAATGGCTAGATTAAAAGCTAATGCACATAGAGCTGCCGCCCCTCCTACCAAAAACAAAATTGCAGCACCAATGTATGCAAAAATATCTTTCATAAATATCTCGGTGATTATTAATATAATTTAATGATAAAGCCAAAGAATAGGCTCTATCGCCTAGCTTCAACTCCGTGAAACGCGAAAATTTACACTAAAAGGACACAGCAAGATAACAAATAATTTTTTTAGCTAAGATAAGAAACTCTTGTTGTTTATAATGATTGCTAACGCCTCATTAAGAGGAAATTTATAGTTGGCTAAAATGTTGAACGCAGTGAAAACAGCCAACTGTAAATTTTCCTGCTTTAATGACTTGTTGAACGAAGCCGCTGCGCGGCAGAGTAAAACAAGTGCAAGCCATACTCTT
>NZ_JBGONI010000070.1:0-9718 GCF_041439035.1 Vibrio sp. 1F263
GTTCTTCAAAGGCCAGAAAGTCGATCCAGATAGTGAAGGTAAAGACCCATACAACGGGATGGTTTTTGTTATCTATAAAAACTTCCTTGAGTTCTGTATGAAGCGTGCGTGGCTCACGATGTTCGTTCTGATTATTGGTTTGGGTGCGAGTGTTTACGGCTTTGGTTTTGTAAAACAAGCCTTCTTCCCATCTTCGACTACGCCAATGTTCCAAGTGGATGTTTGGATGCCGGAAGGTACCGATATTCGTGCGACCAACACTAAGCTTAAAGTGCTTGAAGGTTGGTTAGCAGAGCAGGACGAAGTTGAGCACATCACGACAACGGCAGGTAAAGGCCTACAACGTTTCATGCTGACTTATGCGCCAGAGAAAAGTTATAGCGCATACGGTGAGATAACGGTTCGTGTGAAGAGTTATGAAGTACTTGAAGGTTTGATGTTGCGCTTTCGTGAGCATGTAAACGGCCAGTTCCCTGAAATTAATTACAAACTTAAGCAGATCGAATTAGGTCCTGGTGGCGGTGCTAAAATTGAAGCGCGAATTGTGGGTTCTGATCCAACGGTTTTACGTTCAATCGCAGCTCAAGTTATGGACATCATGCGTGCTGACAATGGGTCGTTTAACGTTCGTCACGATTGGCGTGAAAGAACTAAGGTACTGGAACCTCAGTTCAACGAAAGCCAAGCGCGTCGTTATGGTATTACCAAATCTGACGTTGATGATTTCCTAGCGATGTCTTTCTCTGGTAAGTCGATTGGTGTGTATCGTGATGGTACTACGCTGATGCCTATTGTGGCTCGTTTACCTGAAGATGAGCGAATTGATATTCGCAACATCGAAGGTATGAAGATTTGGAGCCCGGCATTAAGTGAATACATCCCACTACAACAAGTAACACTAGGCTACGAATTGGAATGGGAAGATCCACTGATCATCCGTAAGAACCGTAAGCGTATGCTGACGGTAATGGCGGATCCTGACCTACTGGGTGAAGAGACAGCATCAACTTTACAGAAACGCTTACAGCCACAAATAGAAGCGATTGAGATGCCACCGGGTTATTCATTGGAATGGGGTGGTGAATACGAGTCGTCAGCTGACGCTCAAGCGTCACTGTTCACAACTATGCCGTTAGGCTACTTGTTCATGTTCTTAATCACGGTGTTCTTGTTTAATTCGGTGAAAGAGCCCCTGATTGTTTGGTTAACGGTACCACTCGCCTTGATAGGAGTAACGACAGGCTTGCTAGCCTTGAATACACCGTTCGGTTTTATGGCGCTTCTGGGCTTCTTGAGTTTGTCTGGAATGCTTCTGAAGAACGGTATCGTACTGCTTGATCAAATTGAGATTGAGATGAAGTCAGGTAAAGACCCATATATAGCGGTTGTTGATGCGGCATTGAGTCGTGTACGTCCTGTATGTATGGCGGCTATCACAACGATTCTCGGTATGATTCCATTGTTACCGGATATCTTCTTCAAGCCAATGGCGGTAACCATCATGTTTGGTTTGGGCTTCGCCACCGTACTGACGCTAATCGTGGTACCTGTGCTGTATCGTCTATTCCATAAAATTGAAGTCTCGTAAGACGAGTGAGTCTTTGAATTAATGCCCCTGTTTAGGGGCATTATCATTTCTGAGTGATTTAAAATAGGTAGCAATAACATGGAAACAAACACTGAAGGTAGAACGTGTGCATGGGCACTGAAGCACGAACTGGAAAGGGAGTACCACGACGCAGAGTGGGGCGTGCCTGTTTATGATGACCAAGTTCTGTTTGAGTTCATTACTTTAGAAGGCGCTCAGGCGGGCCTGAGTTGGATTACGATCCTTAAAAAGCGCGAAGGCTATCGTGCTGCCTTTGATAATTACGATCTAAACAAGTTAGCCGAATTGAATGAAGACAATGTGCCACACGTCATAGAGAACTTTGATGTGGTTAAGCATAAAGGCAAGATTGCCTCTGTGTATAACAACGCTCGAGCAACGCTTGAACTGCAGAAAGAGTTTGGTTCTCTTTCAAACGCCTTATGGCAATTTGTCGATAACAAGGTGATCGAAAACCACTGGATTGAGATGACTCAAGTTCCAGCTTCTACCGAGCAATCCAAAGCGATGAGTAAGTTTTTGAAGAAGAGAGGCTTTAAGTTTGTTGGGGAAACAATCTGTTACGCGTTAATGCAAGCGACAGGTATGGTTAATGACCATTTAGAAGGTTGCCCACATAAATAAAGGTGTTATTTCTCGACGCGAAATAATTGTGTGTAAATTGAAAAATTCACTGGTCATTTATAAACTTTTCAATATTATATGCGACCAAATTCAAATGTAGACAACGATAGTGAATCAACAAAACTACCAAATATGTGATGCTAACTATGATCCCTTGCTTAGGCAGTTTATGCGTGAGGATGGCCACGTAGAAACTATCGCGCCGCTAGAAGGTAAAGTGTTCCTATTCTTGCTTGAAAATACAGGCGAATGCATTGAGCGAGGCCTGATCTTTGATAGATGTTGGGGGGATGTGATTGTCTCTGAGCAAGCGTTGACCAACGTGATATCTAAGCTCAGAAAAACACTGAACAGAGTGACTTGTGGTTGCGCCACGATTCGTACCGTCAGTAAAATGGGGTATTCTCTGGAGATAGAGGAATCATCTCAACCTCAAAATACAGAGCCTAAAGCGACAGTCCCTGAGGCGGATATAGTATCAGAGTCTCCTCAAACGATAGGATTATCGCAAGCCGAACTTAACCCATCATCAATAACGACAAATCAAACACAAACCTCAGGCGAGTCACCTGAGAAAAAGCCGCAAGATGAGCAGGCTCATGTTATGCCTGCATCAGTAACACAAAGCGTTGAAGGCGACATGGAAATGCCATTGTCCACAGTTAGCCCGAGAGGTTCAGTCAACGCGGTACCACCTAGCTTTAAGCTTTTTGTTCATCGTCATTTAGCCTGCGTGGGCTACTTTTTAGCCTTTACCTGTGTGTTGATCTCTTTGTTTAATATATTTCAGGCTTACTATCAGCCATTGCCATACTTTGTTGATAAAAATGAGTATCACGACAGCTTCGTAGATGAAACTAATCACTACTTTTTCCATATTGTTCGCAATGAAGCCTACTCGTTGCCTGCGATCACTGAGAGACTGATACAAGTTATACCTAGCCACTGTAATGTTGATGTTTTTGTTCGCATTTATCCATCTGTCAACCAACCTGAAAATGATGCTTTGTATATGCTGATTGAGAGAAAGGATGGCGAAGCTCTTAATTACTTGTCATCTATTTTTGAAGTTGAGTCATCTTTTGATTCGTTTGTGAATTACATGGCTCAAAGGAGTTACTTTTGCGAATAATTGGTTTGCTATTGGTATTAGCACTCACAGCTGCAAGTTTCATGATTGATAGAAACGTATTAGCGGGCACTCGTTGGCACTGTAAAACCATCAAAACGGGCTTTATGACGCAGGCATTTCAACCTTATCAATCGTTGTATGAACGTATGACTTTTACCTTCCAATCAGACAATACGTTTATGATTGCAGAGGCGGTGAAGATTGAAGAGAAGAATGGTCAGGTGAGTAAATTGGAGCACCACTCCTCAGGTCGTTATTCGTTAGAAGATGGCGAGTTGTCTATCTCTATCATTGACTATTCGCCGACAACTGAAACTGATGATCCTGTTATTAATCGAGACTATAGCTCGTATAAGGGGCTGAATATTGATTACTCAGTTGTTGTCACCGATGACTCACTCTATTTATTTAATAAAAATCGTTTCGAAATTTTTAATTGGGTATGTTTTAAGGTTCAGAAGTAGTCATATAACTTCTACACCAAGAGCTTACCGAACTAAAAAAGGCAGGTTGTCCCTGCCTTTTTGTGGAAACTTGTTTATTGTTTTACTTAAACCAGAGCGTTGTAACGATCTAGTCCAGCTTCTAGATCCGCAATCAGGTCATCGACGTCTTCTAAGCCGATATGAACGCGTATCAAGGTTCCTTCGAAGTTAGGGTTCGCTACCGTTCTCAAGCTATTAAAGCTGCTCGGTTCGTTCGCTAGAATCAAACTTTCAAATCCACCCCATGAGTAACCCATACTAAAGTGCGTCATACCATCAAGCAGAGCAGTCGTTGCTTTTGTGTTTGAGTTCTTAAGAACGAAAGAGAACAAACCATTACCGCCAGTGAAGTCTCGTTTGAAGAATTCATGACCGGGACAAGACTCAAGGGCAGGGTGACGAACATGGTCAACCTCAGGGCGTGTTTCTAACCACTTTGCTACTTTTAGGCTGCTTTCAGCATGTTGGCGAAGTCGAACGTCAAGAGTGCGAATACCGCGAAGACCAAGATAAGCGTCATCTGGAGATACGCACTGTCCCATCAAGTAACTCTGCTCTCTCAGTTGATCCCAACATTTTTCGTTGGCTACTGCAGTTCCTAGCATCACATCAGAGTGACCAACAATGTATTTAGTCGCCGCTTGAATTGAGATGTCGACGCCAAAATCGAACGGTGAGAAGTTAACACCAGCCGCCCACGTGTTATCGAGCATTACAATGATGTCATGTTCATGGGCAATACGTGCGAGTGTTGGGATGTCTTGAACTTCCATGGTGACTGAACCCGGAGATTCAGTAAATAGAACCTTAGTATTTGGCTTAATAAGGTCTTGGATACCTTCACCGATCGTTGGCTCGTAGTAAGTGGTCTCTACACCCATCTTTTTCATTATGGTGTCACAGAAATCACGAGTGGGTTCATAACAGGTATCGACCATCAGAATATGGTCACCTGTTTCAACAAAAGAGAGGATGGCATTAGAGATGGCTGCCGTACCACAAGGGTAAAGTGCGCAACCTGCACCACCTTCAACTTCAACCATTGCATCTTGAAATGCGAAATGAGTCGTGGTGCCACGGCGTCCGTAGAAAAGTGTCTTGTTAGCGCGGTTAATGGTCGCTTTGCGTTTCTCTTCTACTGTGTTGAACACGACAGTTGAAGCGCGTTGTACTGGTGGGTTAACGACACCATTAGTCCACTTCTTATCACGACCTGCAGTGATCAGTTTAGTGGTTTTGTTCTCGGACATGCTGTGAATTCCTTATCAATCGGTTATGTCCTATTTAAAACATGCCAATAGCCTTCAAAGCAAGAGCAGAGCGGGAGTTTTTGCGCTTTTCTTTCGCTTTTTAACCTTCCACGTCGTTTATCGTGAAAGGTTTAAAATCCGATAGTCGGCGAGTGATGAGCCGCGGTGGACGCATTGATGGAATTAAAGCAGCGGGTTGAATAAGTAAAACAACCTTTCGAAGAAGCGGTTGCGTAGGTTTCTCTGCTCCCATTGCTCCAATTCCACTGGATGAGATGATTCAATATAGGATTGCTGCAAATCAAACAGTTGCTTGGTGAAGTGCACATCATCAACGGCTAGCGTTACTTCGAAGTTAAGCCATAGGCTGCGCATGTCGATATTGACCGTTCCGATTAAGCAAAACTCTTCATCAATCACTACCGATTTGGTGTGAAGAAGCCCGCCGTAAAACTCATATATCTTCACTCCGGCTTCAAGCAGTTCGGTATAGAAGGCGCGAGAAGCCCATTTAACCATTAATGAATCGTTGTTATGTGGAATGATTAATTCTACGCTGACACCACGTTGTGCCGTCATTTTGAGTGTTTCTAATAAGTCGGCACTCGGTACAAAGTAGGGTGTTGTAATACGAACTGAATGGTTTGCTTGATTAATCGCAATAGTAAGAACTTGCAGAATCAAATACTCCGGCATGCCCGGCCCAGATGGCACTACTTGAACTGGATGATGCGTCATTATTTCTTCAACCGGGCACTCTGGTAAATCAGGAAGAATGCGTTCACCGGTTTCCACTTCCCAATCCCAACCATGAATTGCTGACAACACGTTAACGGTTGGCCCAGTGACGCGAACCATGACATCAATCCATTGGCCGACACCTGAGCTCTGTTTGAAATGAGCTGGATCTACCATATTCATTGACCCGGTATAGGCGATGGACTCATCAATCACGATGATCTTCCGGTGCTGCCTTAGATCTAAACGGCGTAAGAAAATACGCCAAGGACTAACCTCTAATGCTTGGACAACGTGAACGCCAGCGTCTTTCATCATTGAACGCCAGTGACTTTTGAAAAAACGCGGGCTACCTGCAGAATCGAGTAAAACTTTAACATCGACACCACGTTTTGCTGCTCGAATAAGTGCGGAAGCAACGGAGTCAGTTAAGCCACCGGGGTGCCAAATATAGAAAACCATTTTGATACT
Organism: Vibrio sp. 1F263; assembly: GCF_041439035.1. NCBI lineage: Bacteria > Pseudomonadati > Pseudomonadota > Gammaproteobacteria > Vibrionales > Vibrionaceae > Vibrio > Vibrio sp. 1F263. The sequence continues at coordinate 6,310 of NZ_JBGONI010000070.1, forward strand.
AGTCTGGGCGTTTTCTATATCTTCGATAATTGCGTGTAGGATCTCATTAGGAGAAGCTTGCAGTGAAAGTGTGTTTCCGCTGAGAGCTGGAATGCCCATCCGATTGTTACAAAGCTCATCAATTTTGTGGATAGGAGAGCCGACTTTACCTGGAAGGTGGACTTGGCAATCATTTAATTGGCGGAACCAATCACCAAAAGGCGTAAACATGCGATGTGCCCGCTCAGCCCTCTTTCTACCGAGATTTAGCTCTCCGAAAAGGAAGTAACAAGCGACGCCAACAATAGGGATAATGTAGATAACCATCAACCATGCGAGAGAAACGCTGACAGAGCGTCGTTTTAGTACGACACGAAAAGTCACACCGGCGACAAGGACCCAGTATAAAGCGACAGAAGCTAAAGTTAAAAAATGGTAGAGCTTTTCCACATTGAATACTCGAAAAAAGAGACACTTAGATAGTAATGCTATTTTACGGATATGGGAATTTAAGGAATCAACTATTTACAAAATAGAGCAAAAGCTGTAAACAGGTTAAAGTTGTTAAGTTTTAGTTAACTTAAGACGAATGCAATTGTTTTGTATGAAAAATCGGCATTTAACCATAAAGATTTACATTGATAACGAAATATATACGGTTCGGGCTTCCAATTGTATTCTTAAACTGGTTTACTTGCTAGATAACGAGCGTCAATCAAATCTTTTAATGGTGTAAATTATTATATACACCTTATCTTTTAATGACGCCACACAAAGCAAAATACAACATCACATAACACAAAAGTTTGGAGTAAACGTGGCTACTAGTAATACAACCACTACACCCCGCGATACCTGGGGTTCGAAATTAGGATTCGTAATGGCTGCAGCAGGTTCTGCTGTTGGTTTAGGTAACATCTGGAAATTCCCATACACAGCAGGTGAAAGTGGCGGCGGTGCATTCGTTGCAATTTATCTGTTTTTTGTAATCTTCATCGGTTTCAGTGTGATGCTGACTGAATTTGCGATTGGCCGTCATACGCAAAAATCAGCAGTAGGTGCATTTAAATCAACTGACCGTCGCTGGACGTTCGCTGGTGTTATTGGCGTAGTCAGTGGTTTACTTATCATGGGTTTCTACCCTGTAGTAGGTGGCTGGTCTATCGCATACATCGGTAAAATTGCTGGTGGTCTACTAGACGCACCTGAAGCAATTGGCGACAGCTTTGGTGGCTTTATCTCAAACCCAGTTCAGCCACTAATGTGGATGGGCCTATACTTACTACTTAACGTTGTCATCGTTATGAAGGGTATTTCTGGCGGTATTGAGAAAGCGGGTAAGATTCTGATGCCACTTCTTTTCATCATCCTTATCGTGGTATCAATCAAAGGCCTAATGCTTCCGGGCGCGATGGCTGGTCTTGAATTCCTATTCAGCCCTGACTTCTCTAAAGTAGACAGCGGTGTAATCCTAGCTGCACTAGGTCAAGCATTCTTCTCACTATCTCTTGGTATGGGTTGTATGTTGACTTACGGTTCTTACCTTAAGAAGAAAGAGAACCTAGTTCAAACTACAGCAATGGTTACGGCAATGGATACAGGCGTTGCCATCCTAGCTGGTGTTGCAATGTTCCCTGCAATGTTCGCATTCGGTATGGAACCTGCTGCTGGTCCTGGTCTAGTATTCGTTGTTGTTCCTCAGCTATTCGCTGAAATGGGCGGCGTAGTTGGTCTTCTATTTGCTCTTATGTTCTTCGTTGGTCTAAGTGTTGCGGCACTGACTTCTTCAGTATCTCTACTTGAAGTTGTTGTTTCGTACCTAATCGATGAGAAAGGCATGAAGCGTGTAACAGCTGTACTGTCTGCAAGTGTCGTAATGGCGATTCTATGTATCTTCGCTTCTCTATCACTTGGCGGTTTCGGTCCAACGCTGTTTGGTACTGGTGCATTCGATATCTTCGACCTACTAACGGATAAGATCTTCCTAGCAGTTGGCGGTATGTTGGTATGTATCTTCGCTGGTTGGAGACTAAACCGTGCTGACCTAGAGAAAGAAATCACTAACGACGGTGAAGTATCTTTCCCACTATTCGGTCTATGGTACACACTCGTTAAGTACATCATCCCAGTAGCTATCGCTATCGTAGCGTTCATGGGTATCTCTTCTGGCTTCGACAGCGGTAAAGGTGCAATCATGCTACTAGGTATTGGTATCATTGCCGGCTCTGCGCTTATTTCTAAGAAGCTATAATTCTTAGAAACTCTAATCGCAAACTAAAGTTAATTGATAAGCGGGAGCCATTGGCTCCCGTTTTTTATGCGACGTACTTATTGTTTTTCGAGAAATAAAAACATCGTCCCCTAAAGTTATCCGTGTGGTGGCCGATATATCTTTCGGTTAGGCTATATCGGCCTGTATTTATTTTAGGTAGGTGTTCTGTGAAATTGTCAGTGAGAAAAAAACTATATTTGGGTTTTGGATCTATATTGGCGGTGCTTGTCACGTTAGTAGGGATTGTATCGATAGAAGTGATTGGGGCTCACGAGAGCTCTGATGAAATTAGACTGGATGATGTTCCAGGAACTGTTACCTACCTTATATTGATCGATGAAGCTGGTGATGTTTACCGTGATGCTTTGGGCGCGGTTGTTCAGGGCGGTAATGCGCTCAATGATTATCGAGCTAATAAGACTCAATTTTCTCAAGCAATTGAAGAAGCAAAGCGTTTAGAGAGTAAAGGCTCAGAGGACCATCGTCGTGTTCAGCGAATTGAAGAGCTAATGGGGCGCTTTACTCAAGAGTTTGAATCGAAGCTCGTACCTATGCTTAATGATGAAACTGCATTGTTATCAAATATCCAGCAGCTTCGCTCTTTGTATGAGAGTAATCTTATCCCGATTGAAAATTTGCTTGATCAAGCATCTGAAAGTGAGATTGCTGATACAGAGCGAGCTCTGCTAACACTAACGGATTCGTTTATTACAATCGAACGCACGATTATGGTGTTGACTGCGGTTGCGATTGTGTTTGGCTGTGTAATTGCGTTTGTATTGTCTAGCTCTATTACTAATCGCTTAACTCGTGTAGAGCAAGTTGCACGACGCGTAGCAAATGGTGATCTAACGGCAGGTGACATTGTTGATGATTCTGGTGATGAGTTGGCTGACCTTGCTCAATCGATCAACCAGATGCAAAAGTCATTGGTCGATCTCCTCGGTTCTATCTCATCAGTGACTACCCAAGTTCAATCCGTTACTGGTGAGCTATCATCAATCAGCCACGACATCGTATCTGGCGCCTCTGCTCAAGCAGATAAAGCGACATTGATTGCGACTGCGGCAGAAGAACTAAGCTTAACCATTTCTGAAGTAGCGCAACAAGGTACTTCTACTTATGAAGAAGCGCGCCGCTCAGAAACGTCTGCAGAAG
>NZ_JBGONI010000071.1:0-9463 GCF_041439035.1 Vibrio sp. 1F263
GAATGTAGCTGATCAGATCGTAGGTTTAGTTCCAATGAATTACGCAACAAAGCCGAGACTATGGGGAAATCACTTTTGGGCTAGAGGGTATTTTGTAGATACGGTCGGTGTGAATGAAAAAGTCATTCGCCGATATGTACGACACCAAGATAAGCAGGACATAGAGTATGAACAACAACTGTAGTTATTGAAGAATTGATAGCGCGGAAGCCCCTTTCTAGGGATGATAAAGCGAAATTGCCTTCTAAGAAGGCGGATATTTTTTCAGTCTTGCATTGTAAAGGGGTCAAGGAAATGGGTATGGCTTAGACCATAAATATAATGAACCAAATGTTTGTCTGCCCATTAGGTTTTCGGGCAGACAATTAGCTTAATTTTTAAAAGAAGCCTAAAGGATTAACACTGTGGCTAACGATGATATTTTTGGTGTTCTGGTAGTGGTCTAGCATCATTTTGTGTGTTTCTCTACCAATCCCGGACTTTTTATAGCCGCCAAACGCAGCGTGAGCAGGGTAAGCATGGTAGCAGTTAACCCAAATTCGCCCAGCTTGTATATTTTTCGCCATATGTGAAATCAGATTGTTGTCACGTGTCCATACTCCAGCACCTAAGCCATACTCAGTATCGTTGGCGATTGCCAGAGCTTCTTCAGTGTCCTTAAATGTAGTAACAGCAACGACTGGGCCAAAAATCTCTTCTTGGAAAATACGCATATCGTTAGTTCCTTTGAAGAGGGTAGGCTCGACAAAGTAACCATTGTCTTCATTGCTGTTACCACCAATAAGTAATTCGGCACCTTCTTCATGACCAAGAGCTATGTATTTGCGAATTTTGTCAAATTGCTCTTGTGACACCTGTGAACCAACTTGTGTGTCGGTATCGAGTGGGTTTCCTTGTTGGATCGTTTTCATGCGAGTTTGCAAACGTGAAATGAAGCGATCGTAAATTGATTCATGAATCAAAACTCGAGAAGGACACGTGCAGACTTCACCTTGATTGAAAAAAGCTAACAAGACACCTTCGATACACTTATCAAGGTAACTGTCTTCGTGATCAAATATATCAGCCATAAAAATATTTGGAGATTTACCACCTAGCTCGACTGTTGACGGAATTAGGTTCTCAGCGGCACACTTCAGAATATGCTGTCCAACTTCTGTAGAGCCAGTAAAGGCTACTTTAGCAATCTTTTTATGTGTAGCAAGTGCTTGACCTGCTTCTGAACCATAGCCATTTACGACATTGATTACACCGGCAGGGACTAGATCTTCGATGAGCTCCATCAATACTAAGATTGATGCAGGAGTTTGTTCCGCTGGTTTTAATACTACGCAGCAGCCAGCAGCCAGCGCGGGTGCCAGCTTCCAAGCGGCCATTAAGAGTGGGAAGTTCCATGGGATAATTTGTCCTACAACACCAACAGGTTCTGGGAAGTGGTAGGTCATGGTTTGTGAATCTAGTTCCGCAGCGGAACCTTCTTGAGCTCTAATGCATCCAGCAAAATAGCGGAAATGGTCGACAACGAGTGGAATATCAGCGGCGAGAGTCTCGCGAATAGGTTTCCCATTGTCCCATGTTTCAGTAATAGCAAGCATCTCAAGGTTGTTCTCAATACGCTCAGCTATCTTTAATAATATGTTTGAACGCTCAGTGACTGATGTTGAAGCCCAGTCATTTTTCGCATTGTGCGCAAAATTAACTGCCAAATCGATGTCTTCTTGAGTCGAAGCTGGAATTTCACAAATTACAGAATGGTTGATTGGGGAGGTATTAGTAAAATATTTTCCATGTTTCGGTGCTACCCATGCCCCTCCTATGAAGTTTTGATACTGCGGCTTGAAATCGACAATCGAATTTTCAGTTCCTGGTTGTGCATATAACATTTTCAGTTCCTTTTTTTAGATTCTGTGCGTTATTATCCACCCGCACATGAAAAATAAAATAAGCACCTTCAACCATAGGTTAAGCTAGAATAAAAATAGCCATACTAAATCAATGGTTTATATGTTGACCGTGAAACTAAAAGTCTTGAATGCTTAGGGTATATGTCTTTTTTCTAATGAATTTCATTTTAATATGCTAGTTCTATCAATGTAAATAGATCGCTATCATTACCAATATAGTAACCAAATAGGACATATATATCTGATCTTATGGACGTAATAATGGTGTTATTTTTATAACTACATGATATTTGGTTGGTTTGTTTTATTGGTGCAATTGGTTTCACTGTTTTATTTTAAACATATAACGTTAACATATGAGGAACAAGAACAATGAACTAGAGGAATGTAAAGTGTATCAAGAATTGAGCCAACTGTTAGATGACATTGGATATGCATTTGATAAGCATGAGCTGAAGATATGTACTATCAGAGCTCAAAAAAACAAAGTTATAAAAGCGATGATTGTAAAGGCAAAAGAACTAAATTTTGATATTTCGTCAAATCTATCGAAAAGTGTCTTGTCAGCGATAGTTAGTCAGGAAGACATTAACGAGCAACAAGCGATTGACGTTTTGACGAAGTATGTAATTAGCGACAATATAATTCAAAGAGAAATGAGAGAGAGCCTTTTCCTTGCTGCGATGAGGAAAAGCGAAGAGTTTCATATTGTTATGCTATTGAATGGAGAAGGGGTAAATCGTGTTATCTGAAGAAATGCTTTATGAAAGAACCAAAGAAGCGCTGCGATGCGCACGCTTGCTTGAGCTTGATACATCCCAACAATTTATTAGAACATGTTTGAGTGCTTGTGTGGCTGATAAGCGTATTCATATTAACAATATTGGTGAGGTATTAAGCCATTCAATTGCTTATCCGAGTAAATTATTAGCTGGTGCATATGAGTCCAGTGAGCTTCATCGGTCCATAACCCCTGTCTTAGAAAAACTCTCTCAATAGTATTTGTCTGAGTGGCAAAAATGTCACATCAAAAGTAGTTGCTTGGGCCTAATCTGGCAGTCATTATTTTTTAAGCGATGTTTGTCAGATTGAACCTAAGGCTGAACTTTTTACGGTTTACGAGCTAACAGTGTATCTAGTGAATGTTAGTTGCCACTTTTTATCCACATGATTACTCGCCCTGAATTTTATAATCAATACGCATTTGACTCACCAAGATCGTCATCGTTTATTTCTTGCAGGTAAATTAGTCGACTTTGTTTTTGTTTCGCTTTTCTTTCCCTTGTGGTTTGTCGTTGAACGCTTGCAGATACAAGCGTAGGCGGAGAGACATCAACTTTCTTAAAGTTGAATTGATGAAGGCTGTGGAGCTCAAAGCCGGAGAGATACCAGCTTTATTATTGGGTTAATCATTTCAATCCAAGTGAATAACTCCCTTTTTAGCTAAGGGCTTAGGTCCAGTTAGAATTAAGGTGCTTAAATCTCACAAGCCTGTGTCGTTTTGCGATATTCTGTGGGCGTCATGTCGTAAAATTTTTTAAACAGCGACCTAAAATGGTTTGTGTCACTGTAACCAACTTGCTGGGATATTTGTTCTATGTTTAAGCTGGTAGTGTCCAGCTTGTCTCTCGCTAATGCCACTCTAATACGTTGTATGTAGCTCATTGGAGATTCGCCAGTTGCTGCTTTGAAGCGACGTTTCATTTGCCTTTCACTCAAAAAACTTTTCTCTGCACACATAGCGACAGATAGCCTGCTTGGGTCTTCATTGTGCATCCACTCTTGTAACCGATCAATCAAACTGTCGCTATGTTGATGGTATTGAGCAAAGTTCGTTAAACAAATTCGCTTAATTTTTGAAACATCACCTCCTAAGTACTGTTCACATTTAATTCTTTGGGCCGTGCCTAACAAAGCATCAATTAACAAAATTGTTGCAGCAAAGTATTCTTTAATGCTGGAGGTGCAAATATATCGGTCTTCATGAGTTATTTTCAAGTGTGGTTTGAATTTTACTTGGGGGAATTGATTTCGAAAATCTTCAGCATATACCCAATGTGTAGTTGCGCTTCGTTTGTTTAAAACCCCAAGTTCAGCCAGAAGAAATGTCCCCGTACATAAAGAGAGAACAAATTCACACTGCGTAATTTGTTTTTTTAGCCAATATTTAACCTCTTTGGGTAAGACATAAGACCCCTTATTTATGTCACCACAAGCACCTATTATTAAAATGTCGGTATGTTCGACGGATTCCCAATGCGTACTACTGTTAATTGTTAGCCCCCCTAAGAATTGAGTCGGCCCCCCTGTGACTGATACATAACTGACCTGTGGCGCTGGTAATCCTGCTTGCATTGAAGCAATTGTCAGCATTTCGATTGGTCCCGAAATTGCTGTGATTGGGCTTCCTTCTAACAAGAGTGCAGTAATCTTTAAAGGTTCTCTTTTTCTGATCATGAGTATTACGTTTCTCAAACATGTCCTATTTGCTAGTACTATGTCCATAAACCCTTAAGAACACTAATAAACAAATCCGAAATTTAAATTACTCGTCATTAGATTGATTTTAAATGAATAAATTAAGTTGTTGATATTTATATGTTTACAATCAACACGTTTAGTTATAACTAAATCTGTTGATGATTTAGATTGATTACTCTAATTAATCGGCCGTGATACACTGGACACTGCCGGTCAATAAACTGGAATAACAGAAAATATACTTATCTTGGTATAAGGTTTGGAAAAATTGTTCCGATGAATTCTCAATCAAGTGTGCTTCAGTGAAATCAAGTTCTGTTGAGGGAGTGTAGTTTGCGCTACGTAGCGCGTTGGTTGTCGAAAAGAGGTCTGCACCCCAGAAATAAACGGAGTAATAGATGTTGAGGGCTTTGTTTTCGCCTTCGGATAATAAGCTACAATGCGCATCGTGAACTCCTCCCCACAGATGATCTACGGTAATTACTTCTTTGAAGGAGTCGACTTCAAATTTTTTATATGTACGACCATGAGAAAATAACATGATGTTGTTTCGACCATCTAAGAATAGAGGATGATTAAGGGTATTTATCCATGAGATAAACGTAATGACGAGTATATTTGCCAAGACCAGAAAAATAATGGCTTTACCGACATTGTTCATTAATTTCCTCTCTTACTTGCTCGATTGAATAGTCTCGGGAAAAACTAAAATTCATTGTGTTGTGTTCATGTAAATTATTAGGTTGATAAACACACGATACATAGAGTTGCTCAGGGTTTTCAGAAATATAGAGCATACGTAAGTCACTTGAGTATCTCCCTTTGAGGTCATTGAAACGTTTATCTCCATTTTTTGTATCAGTAAAATAGTACGTTACGCCCAAATGTTCACGCTGGTTCCATTGAATACGATCTGTGGTGCTATTGTAATATATGATCCGCGTTAACCAAGTGAGACTAACTAAAAATAACAGTGAGAGAGTCAATAGAATGAATCTTTGAAGGTATTGTAGATGGGCCGATAGACTGGTCTTCTCATGGTCTTGAGGTTGGAGAGTGTCTGGGATTATTTCTGAACTAGGTGTTGATGAGTTGTTTTGTTCAAGAACTATTGGCACCTCAAGGCTTATTATGTTGCTTACCAGTAAATAACCATGCTTTGGGACTGTTTTTATAATATTTTGTTGTCGGCCATTGTCACCTAAAGCTATACGTAGGTGGGCTATAGACTGAGTTAAACTAGCTTGCGAGACGACTCGCCCTGGCCAAGCCACGTCGATTAGGGTACTTTTTAAAACGGTTTCGCCTTGATTTTGACATAAAAGCTCTAAAATTTTGCAATCTGTAGAGTGCAATTTTTTGCTCTCCCCATTACTTTGGTTAGTTAGCTGGCGCCTAAGGGTTGGATTAAATATCCACATGCTATGTTGTTTTCTTGTCATTGACGTAAATTTTTTCTTTATTTTCAGATATATTGACACATTGAACTGAGTTGTTCGACAGTTGGATGTAACAATATTGGTGGGAGGTTTCTAACAAAGTTTGAAAATTTTCTTCGCCGCCATCAAAGAGCGCATGTTGCTCTGGTAAATCAAAATATTCTGTTTCTGGAGTGTTAACCAGTTGATTTATATATTTTATGGAATAAATGGATTTCGGCCAAAAGGTAATAAGAAATTGTGTGTCCAGTTTTTTTCCATTGTCGAAATGGATAGAAGCCATTAATAGAAATCGGTTCCATAGATAAGGTTTTAAGTGATAGTCGATTTTTCTGTATTTCTTATCTCCCATTTGCTCACCGTAAGTCAGAACTGTTTTACTTATTTGGGTATTAACGTTTTGAGCAAAACTAGGAATAAACGATGCATTGAGAAAAATTTGAATAGGCAACAAGGCAAGTAAAAAGACAACGCTAAGCAAATAGTGTTTATTGGCATTTTTGTACAATATCATTGCTAATCCCCTCTATAGCGCGCTTAACATCAATGGAAAAGTTGATGCTTTGGCCGTAAGGTGATGATGCATTCTGGTGAATGCAACTTACATAAATCCTAGTTTTATTTGAAGCAATATAAAAATTCACATTGTTTAAAGTAGGGTGCCTAATCAGCTGTTCTAAGAGTTGTTGACTATGAAAATCGTTGTTCTTGATCGTAAAGGTGTTAGTTTGAGAGTTCAACCTTGACATGTTCAGTTTAGGTTCGCTTTGTGAAGGTATGAACAAAAACCAAAACAGTAAACAGTTCATGCTGACTAATAAAACTATTACGCCAGCTTGCCAAGAACACTTAAGCTTAAAAGCCACTACCTTATCAGGTCGCCTAGTCTCGGGTTGGGCTTGGTTAGTTAAAACTAGAGCTATTTTATTATAAGCGACAAAGTAACCGGCTTTAGGTACGGTTCGAATGATACATTGTGCTTCCACTGTATCATTCAAAGCTAAACGTAATGATGCAATGGCGTGTGTGATACTGGCATCTGAAACAAATTTCCCCGGCCAAATTTTTTTGTGAATTTCAGATTTAGTTACGACTCGATGGTTATTCGACAGTAAGAGCAATAATAACTGGCTTTCTGTTTTTGTTAGTCTCTTTTCTTCACCTGATATTTTATTTCGAAGTTGAGAGTGTTCATGAGGTCTAAAATCCCACATAGATAGCTGCATACCTATACTTGGTGTTGTTTTTAAATGAAATATTACAAACTTACCAAATTGTTCAATAGACAACAACTAGTAAAATGGTATGAACTCGAGTTTATAATAAGAATTGATTATAGGCGTTGAGGGCAATTTTGCTTTGTTTTTTAACGAGAACTTTGAAAGGTATACTTAAATCAGCACAGTTACTTCCATTTATGTGTCTGGTTTCATTGAGATGCGTTGATGCCTTCCTCTTGTGAGTTCGTATGTATAATGATATCGACTCTACTTGACTAATCTATGGGATTGCATCGGTGTACTATTGGAGAGAGGCAGTTGTAACTAAGTTGATATTATTTAATGAAATGATGGAGTGCCATGTTGTATTTTGATTTTATTATATAATTTTCAATTAAAATTTCTTCTACTAATGCTTCTAATATAGATGATTCTTTTAGTTTAAGAGCACCTAATGATACCAGGATTAACAACCCTATAAATATATTTTGTTTTTTTATGGTTTTCATTATTGATTGTTATTTATATAATTGGAATTAGGTTAATATATAAGAGGCTAATGCCCCTTATATATTTCCGGAGTCTAGCGGTTTTCTAACGCAACTTTCACTGCTCGTTCTAAACTAGGGATAGTTGTAAGTTCAGGTACTCTTTGGGTATAAATGACTTGGTTATTCATACCCACTACAATAATACTTCGACTAAGTAAGCCTAACTGCTTAATTTGAGTTCCTGTATTGAGGCCAAACTTATGTTCCGAAGAGTCAGAAAGATATGTCGCTCCGTCAAGAGAATGCTCTCTAATGAACCGCTGTTGAGTAAAAGGAGTATCCGCACTGACTGCATAAAATTCAATGTCTTGAAGTTTGTGATGGTTGCTTTCTATGTATTGAGAAAGCTCAATAGCTTGTTGAACACAAACAGGTGTATCAACAGATGTCAATATGCTATAAATTTTGATCGATTTACTTTGCGCACTAGTATCATAGCTTTCTAAATCTGAAGTCAACATCTTAGCCGAAGGCAATAAATCGCCTACTTCTAATGGTGTACCAATCAGATCAAACTTTGTGGTGTTATCAAGTGTGACGACTTGTGTCTCTCCAAATCCAGCATCGTCTTCAGTAGTTTCAAACTTTGCGAAGGCGTTTATTGAATAAAGGGTGGCAGCAACAATAAGTAGTTTACGCATGATTATGATAAAACCGCTAGCGCAGATTCATAGTTTGGTTCAGTAGTAATTTCAGAAACCAATTCGCTATGTTTGACTATACCATCTTGACCGATAACGATAACAGCTCTCGCAGCTAACCCTTTAAGCGCACCTTCATTTAAGTTTACACCGTAGTTTTCAGTGAATGATGACTCTCTGAAGAAAGAAGCGGTTGTTACATTATCAATGCCTTCTGCACCACAAAAACGATTCATAGCAAAGGGTAGATCAGCAGAAACACATAATACGATTGTATTGTTTAAATTAGCGGCTTTCTCGTTAAATGTACGAACGCTTGCAGCACAAACTGGGGTGTCAATGCTAGGGAAAATATTTAATAAGACATTTTTCCCTTTTAGGCTTTCTAAGGTTAGGCTATTTAATTCTTTGTCGCAGAGAGTAAAACTTGGTGCTACTTGATTAGGTTTAGGAAATAGACCTGAGATTGAAACGGGGTTACCTTGAAAAGTTATAGACATGTTAATACCTTTTTATTGTTTATTTTTTGGTTAGAAATTATTGAGCGGCGAGATAGTAATTTGATATTTATAAATAACAAATCCGATGTGTTGTATTCTATTTGTTATTATTTAAGATTCTAATAAATAAGATGTTAAGTCCTAAATTCCCATTGTTTTAGTCCGATTTGAATGGCTTGGTTGGTGTATGATTTAATTTTTTCTGTGGAGTTTCTGAAGAGTGTTCGTATTTAGGTGTGTTTTCGAAAATTAAATATTATTCATAGGGAAAGAACGTGATTTTTTACGTTGTTTTTTGATTCTTTAACGATGAGCGAGCTGTATTCAGGAATTAGTATTCATTCCTAAACAAAGAACCCCCAGTCATGCTGTTTTAGTTGGTCAACTTTCAAAGACAGCGTGACTTCTTACATTTACAATGAAATTAGACCATAGATTAAATTCATTATCATATTTTCTAACTATCCTATAACCACGATTTTGCAGTCACGCTCGCTAGTCCTATTGTATATAATTTTGAAAATAAAGACAAAACTGACAATCGAAACACAGGGGAATGAAAAAACATTTGCATTTTTACTCGATATTTCGACTCAGACCTTAGCGAAGGCCTTCCTGCCAATGATTATGAATGGAAGGCTTTGTTGCGTAATTCATTGGAACTAAACCTAAAACCTACGATCTGATCAGCTACATTCACTCCCTCTCGTAGCCCTATGCCTAAACC
>NZ_JBGONI010000072.1:0-9175 GCF_041439035.1 Vibrio sp. 1F263
TACCTTGGAACTTCAAACACTGACAAGTCGCCCCGTGGGTTCATGGGGCGGATACGTTTATCGGGGCTCATTTAGCAAGATTTAATAACAAATAGGCCAGCATTGCTGGCCTATTTCGTTATGGTTTAGTTATTCACTTCTAATCACTAGCGCTTATCAATTGAGCGTTAACCGTGAGTCATAACATTCTGCTGTACTAGCGCATCCAGAATATCAGAAGGCATGGTGCCATTTAACGTCAGCTGAGGCGCAAGATCTTCAACCACAATCACTTGTTCTGTCGTGCCTAAGCCATCAGGGTTAATCGTAAGCTCAATATCATCCCCGTCGACCTTCGCATCAATGTGTTGCAGCAGTGTTGTTATATCTGGTGAGGCACTTTTCAGCTCAGGTAACACTTCTCTTAGATCGAGTTGGTCTCCTTCAGATAGGCTAAAGTCGGTAATCGTATCTTCGACACCATCTTCGATGTTGAACCATACAAACGAATCCATACCGTCGCCACCAGTCAGAATATCGGAACCGTCTCCACCGATGAGAGTGTCGTTACCATCACCGCCAACTAACGTATCGTCACCCGAACCTCCTTCCAGACGCTCATTTCCAGAACCTGCTGTCAGGTCGATATTGCCAGCCCCTGCCAATAACTGAACATCGTCGGTTTCTGTAGCTAAATCGATATCAACACCGTTAGACACAATGTTCAAATTGAGGTCTATCGAAGCCGATGTTGCGGTATCGCTGTTATCTAGCTCTTCTGAAACCGCCTCCACTTTGAGTGTGTAGCTTCCCGGCGTATCAGAAAGCCCGACCACTTTCACAGTGTCAATCGCATCCGCCGTAGCAATCCAAATACCACCACCGACATCAGTCACTGAACCCACATCACTCGTAATTTGAGCACCAGCAGGCACATCACTGATACGTAGCGTTAGCTCTTCCGTAATATCGGTCAAGGCTGCAATAATACCAACCAAAGGAACGCCACTAGCGCTTACAGACTGGTTGGCGGTGATATTTCTGACGTAGTTAGACGCAGTATCAATCGACAAGGTCGGCGCATTCGCCACAGGAGTTACTGCGATATCATAGATAACAGGCGTGGTTTCAATGACGATACCAGAAGGGTTTCCGCTATCTTTCGCGATGACTTCCAAGCCAATGCTATTGGTTGGAGACAAGCTCGCATCCAGATAAACACCCGCAGGGCTAGTCGGTGTGTCAATCAATGCATTTAGGTCGCTCAAGGTACCTACTAAGATGACCGAACCTGTGTTGTTGCCATTCACCATCACAGTTGTCACGGCAGGCAGCGACACATTTAACGTTCCGTAATCCACCGTCAAAGTGACCGTCATCAAGTCATTAGAAAATGAATCAACATAATCAGGATCACTGACATTGATGCCACTCAGCAGCTGACCCGATTCTTCATCAACAAAATCAGTGACATTGTCACCATTAACAACAGGTGTATCGTTAACACCCTGTACCACAACGCTGATTTCCGCGGTATCCGTTAAGAAATCATTTGAGCCATTGGTTGTACCGTTATCTTCTACGGTATAGGTGAATGTAACATCGCCATTGTAATCATCAGCTGCCGTGAATACCCAGTATGGGCCATTAATCGAATTGTCATCCGCCCCACCAACGTTCTCAAACTTCTGAATTTGCCCCTGACCTTGATCGATTTCGACCTTAGTTACCGTAATGGCATGCCCCTCAGGGTCTGTCGTCGCTGTAATCAGGTCTTCAGCTTTGATGATTAGCTGACCTTCTTCAAGCATGGTGCCCAAATCAATATTGCTCGCTATCGGAGCATCGTTCACTTCCGTCACTTTAATAGTGAAGGTAGTTTGATTCGTTTGAGCGGTATTCGGATCACCCGCATCAATCAAACCGTTATTACCACCGTCATCGATCGTAGCATTAATGGTCACTAACCCACCCTGATTGAGATAGTTCTGATCCGGGTCCGGTTTGAACGTAACCTCGCCATTAGTTAGCGCTGCATTGATGTCAGCTTCTTTACCTGTCATGACAAGTGAGCCATCAGCCTGCAATACAAATGTCACACCATTGGATTGAGTGCTTGGGAGTACAAACTCGCCCTGTGCACCCGGCAGTGTTTGGTCAACTTTTAGCGTCAGTACATACGGTGCATCTGGATTATCAAAGTTTGCGTCGATATCGTAGATACTAAAGTTGTTGATTGCCACGCCAGTAGAGTCTTCTGTCGTTTCAAGGTTAGTCACATTGACAAAGGTCGGTTGATCGTTGATAGGATCAATCACTAAATCAACATTGAAACTCGTTGGTGTGCCTAAATGCTCCGTGTTATCAGCATCTGTATCCACAGAACGAACGGTAATCTGCAGTGGACCATTAATACCCAAAGCATTACCTGTATCACTATTATGTTCGCCAGAGTTAAATACGATCTTATCTAACGACTGAGCTGGGACGTTTAGTGTCCAGAGTTGCGTCGCTGGATCATAGCTACCTATAGTGGTTCCGTCAGGGTAGTAGATAGAAGCATCTTGAGGAACACCAGCCACTTCGACTCGAAGGGTTTCGGGTGCATTTTCGGTATACGTTCCGCTTCCTGTGGCCGACAACTCTTTATCTAAAATAGTCGCATTGATTTCGATATCAATATTCTGCCCTTCGTTGCCTGTTACAGAGTCCGTAGGATTGGTATCAACATCGTCACCAACAGGCACCACATGCAGTTTGAAGCTTGGTAAGTTTGCAGCCGCAGTCGGTACACCAAGTAGCGACTCTTGAGTGAACACTTCAACACCAAACTCAGCAGTACCACTGAAGTTTTTAGGCGGTAAAATCGAAATTTCACTTAAGTCGAATGAAAGCCCAGAAGCTTGAGGCAATTGAACACTCCACTCACCGCCACCGTTGTTTTTCACAGTGTAAGCAGAACCAGCATCTACACGCATCTGGAAGCCATCAGGTACATCGGTGAACTTAATCGATACAAACTGTTCTGATCCATCAAGGTCAGTCAGTGCAATCGATACAGGTCCTGTACCTGACAAGGAAATAAGCTGGTCTTCGTTGCCGGTAATCTCGATTACATCAGGATCACTACCCGGCCCAGAGACATGTACATCATCAACAACCGGAACAACATCAAAACGAACACTTGTATTGAAGGTATCGGAGTCGGTTGCAGTGCCTACCGGAAAAGCAGAATCATTGTAGGTTGCGGTATCTGTAACTGTACCACTTACATTAATCTGCACTTGGTTAATATCATTTCCAGTTGGGTAGTTTTCTATCGCCCTAAAGAGGACATTATCGAGCGCCCCCGCCGCGATTTCAGCTTGATTAAACGTGACTGAGGTACCAAGTGAGGTGCCCGTATTGTCATAGAATGCCCCTATTGAAGGGTCATCCAACGTCAAAGTAATGGATGCAAACGCCTCTTGCCCCCCTTCGACGCCTGATACCTGATCCGAAATAGTCGAATTGAAGTCGAGTTGAATGTAGGTGTCTTCGTAACCCACCTGATCTTGTCCAGCCTGACCGTCGTTATCAACAGGATTAAAGGCATCATCAAGCGAACCGACGACATTCACCTCAATCGTAGGGTCCGTCTCTGCATCTGGCGCGACTTTGATGACGACGTCGGTAACTAACGTTTTCTCATCACCAGAGAGCGTATCTTTGGTCACTATGGTTAGTGGTAATCTAAAGTCACCAGAGTAATCGGCAGGCAAGTTAAGTAACAGCCCTGAGAAATCAGTTGGAACGCCCTGTTCAACGGTTGTCTCAAATACATATTTTCCATTAACAAAATCGACTTCACTGCTTCCCGCTAAACTAATTGGGAAAGTGCCTCCTGGGTTAATGGTCACGGAGTCATCAATGATAATGGTCACTTGGTCTACCGAAGCATCTTCTCCAGAGAAAGTGATCACACCATTTAGTGCTGCACCTAAATCAAGTTGCGTGTCTTCGATAGCGTCGACAACACTATTAGCATCCATTGTAATGTTAGCTGCAACCTCGCCTCCCCCAACAAGTACTTCTGGAAATGATAATGTCACTTCGCCTTCCCGAATAACGGCAGGAGATGACTCAACCTCAACACCATCACCGCGATCAACCACCGTACTAAAGATAGTCATCTTGATGTCATTGAATACGTCTGGAAGATTAGAAATAGGAGGGAAACCAAGACCATTAGGAGCACTGATACTAAACAAGTCCTCATTCGTCACAACCCAACGACCATCGCCTTCATAAGCCGCGCCAATAACGAGTAATTGATTCAATACGTCATCTGATAATGGAGTCTTATTCGGGTCATTATTCGTTAATTGAATAACCAGTTGGTCGACTTCCTCAATAGCAGATGATGCATCGGTTTCTTGATATCGAATAACAAATTCATCCGTGGCGGACGGATTGTCGCTGTTGGTTGTAAACTTGAGTACACCAGTCAAAGGATCGGCGCTCACCGTACCCAAAGAACCAGTTCCAGCCACGTCGTCGACGATAAGCTGATTATCGATGCCATCATGAGTCTCAACAACGGGTCTTACGATAACATTGATCGTACCTTTAACCGTCGCAGTCGCAATACCCTCACCTGGGTTAGAAGAGTCCACATATTCGTGATCACGCTCCTCAACGTCTACCTCTGTCGTCAATGTGAAATCAACGCTAGAGTCAGTTGGCGGAGTCATTTGAATAAAGTTATTCGCTAATGCAATTTGGGTAAATTGTTCCGGCGTCTGATTCGCGTCTTTAGGGGTAATCGTTAACGTACCCGCACCATCATTCACAACAGTCACATCACCATTTACGGTGGGTGTGACACCCGGTGGAATACCGAAAATCTTAATTGAGGTGAAATGCTCATCTGAGTCGATATAGTCAACGCCTTCAGGATGCCAATCGATGTTGATAGCCGTATCTTCGTTCCCGTTTGTGACGTTGTCGTAGGTTGTTGAGGTATCGATGATAGGCTCAACCAACACTCGAATTTCTTGATCAAAAGAAAGTGTGTGACCGTCGTTTTCCGTTACGATCACTTTGCCTTGAATGTGGATATTCTCGGTCGAAGAGTCGACAGGTCGAATACGAATACCTGACGTTGTACCCGCCTCCGTAATATTAGCTTCGTAGATAGGTTTTGATAAATCAGGGCTACCACCCGGTCCGGTTTCGTAACCCACAAAATTAAGATCAATAACCGTACCGTCACCATCCTCGATTATAACGCCATCAGGAATACCCGATAAGATGACCGTTATTGATTCGGAACCATCGTCCGGTAATGGTGTAGTGCCTGTATCAGGCTTTCTCTCACCCGACAATACCGTAAAGTCAAGCAGAGCAAAGCTGTCGCCGTTTTGACTCTCTTGAATCGTCGTTTGAACGCCGCTTGCAGTACCATCTGTAATCGCGGTCCAATCGGTACCATTCGTCCCACCATAAGGTGTGTCAGCAACCCCTTTCACTTCAACGTTAACCGTTTTAGTACCGAGTATTTCTACATCGACTTGTTGTGGGTTGGTTGACAGGTTTGCAGTGTCCTTCACTACACCTGTAACATCAAAAGTGAAATCCACATTGCTGTGTTTAGTTGGAACCACCTCAACATTAGCCAAATCGGAATACGCTATTTCGTGGTAATTGCTACCACTGACAATAGGAACTACCGTGGTTGTACCTACAAAGTAAAGCACTGCGCCTTCTGTAATATTGCTGATACGAACAAACAGTTCTTCAGAGCCATCCGTATCGACCGACCCTGTCATGGTAATGACTTCGTCTAGCGTGAATGCATCTTTGTTAGCTAGCGGACCTATGTAATCAGGATCATCTATATTGTCTTCGTTAATCTGAATACGATTAACACTGAACTTTCCAGCATCCGCGTCAGCGGTGACATCAATAATGATGTTTTGCTCTACAGAACGGGCCTCAGTTTTATCATTTGCTCCGCCGTTGGCAGTATCTTCATAAGGATTCAGTGTTTCTTCTGTAACCGCTGTTGCTTTGAATTCAATCTGACCCGAGAAATTATCAATAGGGTTAACCACGGTGGTGTTAATGTCTTCTGCTGCTATTTTATATACACCATCCGCCGTCAGAGTAAGCACATTGCCGTCTTTATCAAGAAGCTCAAACTTCCCGTCGCCTTCGATAACTTCTAACTCATAGGTGATCGTTTCAGTTTGAGTGTTATCTTGTGATTCTGCATTCAGCTGTAGTGTGACATTGTCTTCATCTTCGTTGACTTGATACTGATAAGTGCTATTACCATCATCCCAAGTAGCAATATCCGCTACCGCTTCAATCTCGATTTTGAAGCTTGAGTTTACTTTGTGGTCAAGAGTGCCTCCATTATCGATCTCCAATTGATAGCGGATCTCAACACCATTACTATCTGAACCATAGTTTTGGTCAGGGACAAAGAACAGGTTATCGATAGTCGCAATAGTTTGTCTGACTTCACTCGGGTTTAATGCAAAGCTTTGTTGCATTTGAGGCGGTCCAAATAATATTTGACCGTTAGTTTCAGGCGTTAACTTGTGATACTCACCACCCTCAAAGTAATAGAACGTGCCTCTATGGTTACTGTTTTTTATAATCAGTTGACCGATAGACTCGCTGTTATCCCTGTCATTCAGGTTAACCTGAAGCGCAACTTGAGCTGGTGCATTAGGTAAACCGCTTTGGTTGTCTTGTATATTTTCAAGAATCGGAGCATTACCTGCAGCATATGGTATTGTTGAGTCTCTACCCGCATCCTCAAAGGTGGTCACTGTCAGCGCGATTTTCGACGAATTCCTATCCGTAATAGTGATGTCCAAGGGTGTCGATGACGTATCTGAATCGCCATCCTTCGCTGTTACATTAATAGAGAAATTAATTTCATCACCAACATGCTCTAAGTAATTATTGGCTCTAAACTCAATCTCACCATTTGAGTTTAT
This sequence comes from Vibrio sp. 1F263, assembly GCF_041439035.1. Taxonomy (NCBI): domain Bacteria; kingdom Pseudomonadati; phylum Pseudomonadota; class Gammaproteobacteria; order Vibrionales; family Vibrionaceae; genus Vibrio; species Vibrio sp. 1F263. The sequence goes on from NZ_JBGONI010000072.1 coordinate 6,972, forward strand.
TTTCAGTCGACCCAGCTCTCGAGGATCAACAGCGCCATTGATCTGCTCGTATACTCGTACCTCTTGAGTACCACTATTTAAATCGAAATCACTACTGTAAGGCCCATTGTTCCCTGAACGGAAAACAATTCCACTTCCGTCAAAGGCCTCAATTTTGCTCAGTTCAGCGCCATCAGCGCCTACATCAGTGGCATCAGCAAACATATCGACTATAGAACCGCGATAACCCTGACCTTCAACACGAGTAATCGATTGTGTTGTCACTAATGGAACATCATCCGTCACCGTGATCTTCAGATCGATCGCATTCGATTGGTCGTGATCAAAATCTTCAGCAACGATGGAGAAATCAAGATTTATCGTATTCTCGTTTTCAGCGTCAGGGTGCTTCAGTGGTTTAAATAATTCGAATTGATAGCTGTTATCAGAGGTATCGAAAACAATCTCAAACACCGCTTCATTGCTGGTCACAGTTTGAGCAACGTATGTGGATTTTGTGCCGCTTTGTGAAACAGCTAGCCACTCTAAGCTTTCTCCATCGGAGGTTAAACCGGTCAAGACTAAATCTTCATCAACCAGTTCATACTTCACAACGCCATCGGCACCTTCATCGACGGTGAACAGTCCATTGATGATAGTGTCGTCAGATTGATCCGAACCTATGCCTGAAAGGTCGTCTTCATCAACAACCGTTTCGCCCGTCGGCGGCGCCATTACCGGAACATCATCAATGACTTGAATTGGTAGTTGATACTGGTTGGAGTCATCGCCATCACCGTCTACCGCCACAACATTAAATGGTATGGTTAGGTCATTTGATCCAGTAGCGTGATTTAGAGGGCCAAGTAAAGTGAATGTGTATGACCCATCGTTACCCAGTGCAAGAGTAAAAATCGGAGTCCCGCTTGTGGTCGCACCTTGGTAGGTAGTTGTGTTCGCAGCCCCAGTGACCTCAGTGATCGAAATCGCTTCATTGCCTGATGTCAGAGTAGTTTCTAGAGTGGCTACGTTACGCAGTTCGTAAACCTCTACTTGGTCTGCACTTTCTGTGGTCACAAACGAGCCTGTCGCTTGAGCCACAACAGAGCCTAAATCATCTTCATCAACAACAAACGTACTCGCAACTGTTGTATCCGTAATGACGGGTACATCATCAGTAATAGTCACCGTAAGAGGCTTAATTACTGAATCCGTATTGTCTTGGTCGACCGCAATAACTGGCAAAGTGAAGATTTGAACGTTATTACCTTGCACAGGCAGGTGATCTAACTCTTCTAACAATGTGAAGGTATATTGACCAAGCACCAAACTATCAAAAGTGATGGTGAAAATGTCCGTTTGGACACCACCGTTTTCTACGAAGCCAATATAATTGTCGCTGTTTAGAGGATCTTCTTTTAGCTTAACAACCAGACCATCCGATTTTAGGTCCCCAGTTGTGTTGAACTGCGCAGTATCAATACGGAAGTGGTTCACATCATCACTACCAGATGTAAACGTCATTGTTCCGGTTTGAGTGACCGTTATGCTCGGAGAGGTGCCATCAAGCAGGTTTGCTTCAGCCAAAGCGACTGGTGGTATGTTATCAATAACAGGCGGAGCACCATCTGAAATAGTAAGCGTAACGGTCGACGTGACTTCGTCACCATCTTTATCTTCAGACGTGACCGTAATCGTCTTAACAATATCGCCCCCTGAATGATTGAGGTTGCGATTAGGTTCGAAACGGACATCACCTTCCAGAGTGATATACAGTTTACCTTCAGCAACAGGGAAAACCTGCTCTCCAGTTGTCCCCTGAATTAACGTGTACACGTTGTTATCGTAAGTAAACTGGGTAATCGTTGCCCCGTCGGCACTTTGGTTTGGCATCACATCAACAGTGCCTGTCGTGACAACACCAGCGGCTAAATCTGCAACCGTTGGTTCCGTAATGCTCAGCGTTTGATTTTGCATGCCTTGAACGTCATCGCTGACCGTTACTTTCAATGGCGACATCAATGAGTCATCACCATCGCGGTCTACCGCATAAACGGGCAGTTCAAAGCTCAAGTCATTATTTGCTTGGCCATCAGCATGATCCAATGCTTCAAGTAGCGTAAAGGTGTATTCACCCACCGTGCTAGTAGAGAAGCTAATAGTAAAGACCGGAACTTCTGGGTTGGCTCCGTCTTTCACAAAGCCGATGTACCCCCCAGTCGTGT
>NZ_JBGONI010000073.1:0-9098 GCF_041439035.1 Vibrio sp. 1F263
TTGAAAGGTTACAGAACGTAAAGCAGATCGCTAGCCATATCCAGTGCTCCATACCATAGCCAAAAAAGTAGCCATAAACGGGAGCTGCAACAACAGCAAGCAGCATACTAAAAGAGAATACAAAAATATTGAGCCAGATTAATGGCGGCTTTTTTGTAGATTGTTTGTCGGCACTATTCATTAGCAAATTTCCATTGAGCTTACATCTGTGCGCTAGAATATCAGCGTACACGTGTAAGTCAATATTGAAAGTGTAAACGTGTATTAGTATGTTTTGCTTAAATATTGTATAAAGGTAGTGTGAAATGTAGTAGCAAGTCATAAATGGAAGTACTAAGGGCTAATAAATGGAAATTAAGGTAGCTGAATATAAAGATTATGAGCGGATTGCCCAATTACACGCGGATAGCTGGAAGCTATATTACCGTGGCATTCTTGCTGATGATTACTTAGAAAATGATGTTTTGGAGGACAGATCTGTTATTTGGCAGACTCGTTTGATTAATCCTCCTTTTAACCAACATGTTTTATTGCTTGAAGAGGGTGGTTTACTGGTTGGTTTCGTCTGCGCGTTTGGTAATCACAACTTTGAGCGTGGCACGTTCATTGATGCATTACACGTAGACAATAATTATCGCGGTAGAGGTGTCGGTAAGCGTCTATTGTCTGAATTATCGAAGTGGTTGCAGCAATACTATTCGGATTCAGGTCTTTACCTAGAGGTGATGTCTGAAAATCACCAAGCCATTGCTTTTTATCAAGCGATTGGTGGTAAAGAAGAACTAGAGCAAGTTTGGAATGCACCATGTGGAAGTCAAGTGAATGAGAAGGTGATCTCTTGGAGCTCTCCCGTTGAACTTGAACAGAAAACAGCAAGCATTGTGTATTCTTAGTCATTTCAAGTTGAATAATGGTTCCTTGCTCAACAGCTGCCTCTTACTGAAGTTGCTTTAAAGCTGAAGAACAAACCAAAAAGCCCCGAGCATTAAATTGTTCGGGGCTTTTTTGATTAGAGTAGACGTTTTAATTATTTGGCGTTTAGTCGCACCAAGTGATTTTTTCTTAAAACGAAGAGAGATTAACGCTTGTTCTTCAAGTAACGCTTACGACGCTCTTCTTTTTTCTTAATCTGTTGTTCGGCTTTCAGCGCAGCCGCTTCTTCAACTTCGATCAGCTCTTGTGTGATCATTTCTGGTAGCTCTAACGTTACTTTACCTAAAGTACCATTACGCAGTTCGTGAAGTAGGATTTCAGAACATTTGTGAATGTCTATATGACCACCTGCACGAAGTGCGCCACGCTTACGACCAATCGCTTCCATCAATTCGATGTCAGACTCTGGAAGCTCTTCAATTTGGTAGCGTTCTTGCAAAAGATTAGGGTATTGCTTTGCAAGGTACTCGACTGTGTAGAATGCCACTTCATCGTATTCCATTGCCGTATCTTTTACAGCGCCTGTTGCAGCCAAGCGGAAGCCACTGTGTGGGTTTTCTACTTTAGGCCATAGGATTCCAGGAGTATCTGAAAGGATCACGCCATTTTGTAGATTGATACGTTGTTGACGACGAGTTACCGCAGGTTGGTTACCAGTAACCGCGATCGTACGTCCCGCTAAACAGTTGATGATGGTCGATTTACCCACGTTCGGGATGCCCATGATCATTGTACGAATGTTCTTACCCATCTGTTCACGGTGCGGTGCTAACTTACGCACGAGCTCCATAACGTGGTTAACTTCTTCTTTAGCGCTAGTAGTAATCGCAATCGCTTTAACGCCTTGCTCTTTCTCGAAGTGCTCAATCCAACGCTCAGTAAGCTCAGGATCCGCAAGATCGCGCTTGTTCAACACTTTTACACAAGGCTTATCGCCGCGCAGTGAAGAGATCATTGGGTTTTCACTACTGAACGGGATACGAGCGTCCAGTACTTCGATGATCACATCAACCTGTGGGATAACTTCTTCGATTTCTTTACGGGCTTTATGCATGTGACCCGGAAACCATTGAATAGACATAGAGATAAACCTTGATAAATATATTTGCTGCACATTGTAAGGGTTGGATGATACGTGTAAAGGTATATCTCTCCCGACCTTCAATGAGCTCAGTGAGTTTGCTTGAAGTATAGGCGACTTAGTGATGTTTATTTAACTTAGACTGACCTAATGAAGGTGAAATCCATTACTGTTGTGAAGTATAAAAAGCCGCAATATCTTTCAAGTCTTGATCATTGAGTTTACTCAGTTGTGTTTGCATCATCTCAGCGTAAGCGCCTTGTCTATCACCGTTTTGGTAAGCTTTCATTGTGTTATAGAGGTAAGTTGAATCTTGGCCAGAAAGTTTTGGGTAAGCAGTGTTACTTGTTTCACCCGTGGGGTTATGACAGAAAATGCAACTTGGTGACTTCATTTTACCCAGTTCAGGATCGCCAAAATTAGAGGCATGAAGGCTAGGGGAAAGAGTGAGTAATAGTAAAGTGAAGGAACGGTAAGTCATGCTTTTGCTCCGGTAAAAACATAACAATAAAGCTTACCCTAAGGGGAAGCTCAAGTCCGAATTGCTTTAGATGCTTTAGATGCTTTAGATGCTTTAGATGCTTTAGATGCTTTAGATATTTTAGAAGCTAATAGTGTTAACAGTTACAACTGACTTCGTTCTGTTAGGCGAGTAGAGGGCTTGAGAGGTGATGTTTTGTGAGTTGACAAATTCTACTCGTGCCTTAGATGACAGAATGTAATTAACTCACTGGTGATATGATTTAAACTTCATTGTTCAGTCTGACTGTGATTCTATGATGGAAGGGGGGATAATAGAAGCTCACCTGTTCAAGGGCCTAAATTATAATACGATCTGTTGTAAAAATAACTGCAATCCAGTGTCTCTATATTTGTAACTCAAATATTAACTACATGCCTGGTTGTATAATAGTCTCTAAACTATTGATAAAATTTGCTTTTCTTATTGCTTCTTTTCGGTTGGTTACGTTTATTTTTTTATATATATTATATACATGCGTTTTTACTGTACTTTCTGAAATAAATAGTTCACTTGATATCTCTAAATTTGTATCTCCTCTGATAACTCGTTTAAATATTTGAGCTTCTCTTTTTGTAAGGGTAGATAATATTACCTGTGACTTGAATGTTTGGGAGCGCGCATTGGATAAAATATGCGACATTAACTTCCTCGGTAACCATAGGTCGTCATCACAAACCGTTTTCAAGCAACGTGTAAGGTGTTCTACAGGAGCATCTTGATAGATTATGCCCTTTATATTAAACATGTTGAATAGTTGCATTACGGTAATACTCTGTCCGGTAATATCAGAGGGAACGTCATAGATTACCCATTTGTTGGACTCTACTTTTGATAAGGTGATGTAAACATCTTTGATGTCAGCTAAGAGTAAGTAACTAATGAGAATGACATCAAACGTCTTGCGATGATTCGAACGTTCAATGCCTGAAATACATTCGCGACTAAAACAAAAGTCACTGTATTTCTCTATTTCTCGTTGAATAAACTGGTTATTTATACCGTTATCGCCAATTAGGAGCATGTGCTTTAAATTATTTTTACTGTTATGCATACTTTACTCCGAAACTGACAAATCGTGTTGTGATTATATGATACTGGGTTTTATATAATTGCGTTGCATATCTCAGGATTTATATAATTACATATTTAAGGCTGCTGTGAAAGGAGGGGTTCTATAGAAATTTGTAATGTATCGTCATATATTCCTCCCGGTTTGTTCTCTGTTTCCCCAATTACAAAACTCAAAGGAATAGGTTGACCGATCGTAGCCGAAATACGCTGAATTTTTGCATCAAGTTGACCGAGGTTTACTCTATCGTTATCTAGGGAAAGTTCGTATGGAATATCCCATTTTGTCTCATCAGATTCATGACGTAGCATCCCTTGATGGGATGATTCCAATACGATGGTATACGCTGTATTACTTTGCACCCATAGGTTCGGTGCAGAACGAATAATCTTGTTTGAATATAATGTTCCTAGATCAAGGTCATAATGCTGTTGAGTTAACCCATAAAAGTGAACTTTTGCAGCTGGTGGCACGGTAACAGATACTGGGAGTGAGCTAGGGCTAATCTCTATTTGTTGGTTGTCTGAGGTATAAGAGGGCGACACTTCTAAAAGCCCCCGGTAGGTTCCTGACGCTAGCCACTGTTTGCTTGGGAAACGCATTTGTATGGTTGTCGAAGGTTGACTGTCGGTTAATGATAAATGCCACTGATTCGCGATTGGCACACCCACTTGTCCACTCCACTCGAAGTTGAGTTTGTCTTGGTTTACCCCTTTTAACGTCCGGCTAGTATCATTAAGTTGTAGAACCAAACTCAACTTACAGTCTTCGCCAATTATATTCGCATCGATCCTATAAGTATTAATTGTTGCGTAAGTACCTGTGTTGAACACGTCGTATTGCGACTCGGATGAGACGGGTTGAATCGTCAATGCACTAGCTTCACATGCTAATACAGAGGATACAGAATTTATGGCGATGAGGAACCATCCTCCCCACCGAAGTTGTTTAATCCACATACACATCTCCTAGTCTGATCAAGTTGTCACTGCGCTCGCTGAGAGTAATGACGGCTGACTCTTGTCCTTTAGTGTCAAGAATCAGTTGATATTTCCCTGGCTTTAACCCAGATATCGCAAATATGCCACTCCGATTGGTAAAGAAGTCAATCGGTAACTGTTTAGCTTCACCAAGGTAATGTGCTACACCAGCGACAAGTGAAATTGGATTGTTACTTTGACGGTCGTATAGCTTACCAATCACGGTTAAGACAGCATCGGAACCAATTTGTAGTTGGAAGCCCCGCTTGTAATCAGGCTTAACCCAAAAAGCACCATCCCCCAAATCATATCCCGGTGGTAAGTTATCGACCTCATAACCGATGACTTGGCTATTATAAGCAACAAGATCAGGGACCATGGCACTGGCATCTCCGTTAAGGTAAACGCGTGCGTACTCTCCATCTTTTGTTGGGTCTAATGCCACGTCATTCTCTGCGAGGCTTTCGTGCTTGCTTACAATAGCGAATGCTTCTCGGACTGGTCTGCCGATCGTTACCGATGAACCTGCAAACGCAAGTGCACTGCTGATGGTCACGTCGGTACTGTGGTTTCTTGTGTCACCACTAATGTCGTCAAGTCGCGAGGCATGGGTGGCACTCAATTCGTAACGGTTTGCTGTATAGTTAATACCAGCGTCCATATCGGCGTCCGTTTCTTCATTCGTAATGACACTCGCAAAGCCTGATATCCCTCCGGTGTTACCTATATTATTCTGATAGCTGTAATCTAAGGCGGCTTCTCTTAGCTCTGTACTGTAACGACCGACGACACGAGTTTGTCGGCTAAGAGGCCAACTTATGGTGAGCGTAGTGCTGATGTCATCGTCTTTACTGGCGTGATCTTGATAGCTAACACGGGCACTCCAAGTCGCGTGAGTATCAAACAGTCCGTCCGATAAACTCGGGCTAATTAGCCAATAGTCGTTCTCTTTGTCTATTCCTAAACGGTAATTGACTGTCATGGCGGCACGTAATGATCGACTTAGATAAATCGAACCGAATGCAGAAGCATAATGAGTGGTTAAGTTGATGTCTTTATCGGAGGCGTCAAACCCAGCAACACCAGTAAAATTGTTGCTCAGATACTCATAACTAACACTCAGTTGTGGAGCCAGTGTATTCTTGCTGGAAAATTCCGCATCGAATGCAAATTTGTAAGCATCGCCGTTTCCTAATACAGGATGTTCGCTACGTGAAGCATTGAGTTCAGTGACTCCCCATCTAGAAGCGATGAGTGCGGTAGTACCATATTGGTATAAATCTTCACGGGTTTGAAAGTTGGTACCTAACGTTAACCAAGGGTTAATCCCCACATCAACATAACCATGGAAAATACGCTCATCGGTTAGGTATTCTAATTGTCCATTTTGGAGTTCAGAGGGTGCTCCATACATAATGCTATATTCAAACTCACCGCTATTGAGTAAGTCGTTACCCGTCGCAATAGAAAACTCGATACGCTCTTCATTCCCAGAACGATCGGTAATGACGAGTACAATATCGTTACTACCTTGCGCAAGAGGTATATCACTCAGGTTGTAGCTACCAGCGCCTAAGGTCAATCGTTGGACTGCAATCCCATCTATATAGACATCGACATTCGAGGCTCTTTGAAGTGTGAATGATTGATTGGCTCGTGGTCGTGCATTTCTGGTTGGAATCAGTGTGAAATCTCGAGTTAAGCCAATACCAAGTATGTCGGTACTGTCCTGAAAAGATTGGCCACTGTTGTACATATCGCCGAGCACAAGTCGTGTACCTTGCTGTGCAAAGTCAATATTAAGACGAGTTCCTTCTCTCACATATTGTGACTTTTTCGATGAACCATTTTCTAAATAGGATTCATATTCAAAATTGAAAAAACCAATGTTAAGTGCAGAGTCGAATTGACTGCGATAAAGATCTTGCCTTGACGATTTTTGATCGACATATTGGCTCTCATTGGCGGAAAGGGCGACGTTAACGTATCCGCTTAACAGACTTGGCTCAGCATAGTTATAAAAATCATCTGCGCCGTTCATCGAGAGTTGTTGGGTTAAGCTAAATTCTGGCGGAACCGTCACGATACATTCCAACGAAGAAAAGTCGAAATTAAGTCCCAGCCCTACGCTCATAAAGTGGTGCTGCGACAGCATCTCATCGTCTGTCGTGTCATGGAGCTTACCAATACCTTCTTGAGTGACGACAGACGAAAGGAGAGACAGCGTACTTTCCTTTGGCAAAAGAATTTCGTTGTTTGCGGTAATGATAATGTCCGCTTCACCAAGAATGGTGTCACTTATCCTTAGTAAAGAGGTAAGTTGAATGTCGCGTCCTGTCGGGTTCAATACCATATCCTGGCCCCAAGTTACAGGGCTTAAGGCGGCACAATAAAACAGTACTAATCCCAAGACATAGAAAACTTGCCACATCTTGTGAGAGGTTTCAGTTTTCATATCCATGATAAGTGCCTACTGGTAAGTAATTTAAAGAAGAAGGCAAAGTAATAGTCGAGCGTGGTGGAATAAACTGTTCACCTAAAGCCTCATGTACCTTTTGGTTCTGAGATTCGAGCCCCTTAAAATGAAGTAACGATGTATAGGTAAATCGCGACCCTGAATTAGTGAGTGTTAGTTTTCCTTGTTCATCTATATGTAAGTTCACGTCAGGCTCTAGCGAGGATGAGTGAATGTGCAACAACGCATTGTAGTGAACTTGCAAATTGATACCGGTTGTTAAACTGGTAGGGCTGTCCATTTTTTCGTTGTTTTGACCAATATTTACGGTACTGAAACGAACAAAGTAACTTTGGGAAGTTTCGAGTTGGCGGTTTCCCAACCATTGTATACGGAATACTTGACGTTCACCGGGTGCCAACATAGCGGCAGGTGGAAACACAAACATCACCTCACTCGATAGATCTGATGTTTGGAACGTACCATCAGGTAAGAATTTCAAACGACGAACGTTAGCTTCAAGTGGGAGATCCCGCGTTGAGTTGTTAGTCACAACCAGTTGCGATGTTGCCCTGTGATCGGTATTGAGTTCAATGACGGTTGGAAACAGTGTTATGCCAAGCGCTTGTGCACACAGAAAACAAGAAATGAACCCACCAAAAATATAACGTCTCATTGCTACTGATCCTGCTCGATTTCAATCGATAGCGTCTCTACATTGTAATTTTCAAGTGGCTGCATTTCGAAAAAACGAGTGGAATAGGGAAGAACTAACGTTCCTGGAATACGTTTGGCGATTTCTACGCCTTTTAAATAGGTTGATTTTTTGCCGTCAGAAATTTTCCATGTCGTATTGGTTAACCGACCATAACTATTACCGCTGTTCAGTACTTCAAGGACCCATTTGTTATTCTTGTTATTTGGTTCGATACTTTTAATTTCTAGTTGAGAGGCAGTGTTCTGAGGTCGCACGTTGATAAGCGTATTAAACTGAAGTAACAGACTCACTTGCCCTTGGTTGCTACTTGCTCTTTGAACTTTCACTTGCTTAACAGCAATACGAAAAGCTTTTGACTCTGTAATGGACGGATCGCCTAAATATCGGACCATAATAGATTGCGAACGTCCAGGCTCTATAATTGCAGTTACTGGAATCACTAATAGCTCGTCATCTGCAGGCGTCGTGGTCTCTTTTCCGTATTCATTCATAGTCATAAATACTGGAGACAGTTCGACTGTGAGTGGTTCGGTAGACGAATTCTCAACCCTCATTGTCATTTGAGCTCTTTTACCAAGTGGCGTCATCTCCATAGACATCGGCTCTACTTTGAACGCATGAGCTGACAAACAAGTGAGTGACAATAATAAGAGAACAGTCCATTTATGCATGATCCATTTATACATCGCGATGAGCTCCAAATTAAACTAGAGTCGTAATACAACTGAGGTTAAGTTTTAATACAACAAAGGCTTAGATGAAGTCGGAGGCCAAATAATAGCCCCCGACTTATTCAACCTCTAATTTGAGGTGATATTTACGGTTAACGTGTCTGAATAACCACCTGCCCATGGGGAGGTTTCTGTTGTCACAATATCAATGGACGCGGCAACACCAGTCGCCAATACTCCTGAACCACCATAAGAGTTACTGATTGAAACGTCATTTAGGCCTGGGCCTCCTGGCGCATTAAGCGTGAAAGGAGCTAAGCCTGAAGGGTTAAATGTTGCTTCGTATGTAAGAGCGTAGTCTTCGCTATCATCGGACTCTAGACCACCCTCAGCACTCGTCAGTGTTACAGTTGCACCATCGACGTCATTACACTTCATGTTAAGGCCACTAACAGAAAGGTTTTGAATTTGAGATACATTACCAAAGTCCATCAGTTGTGTTGAAAGACCAGTAACTTCACATACAGGTGAAACAAAACCAACTAGCTGGACATCACCAGGAGCGGCTTGAACTTGAGCACCAAAAATAGCTGTGACTGTTGCTGCGTAGAGTGGCTTTGTTGCGTAATTAAATTTAAAGATAGAACAACCCCGTTTCGCGTATTTCT
>NZ_JBGONI010000074.1:0-8740 GCF_041439035.1 Vibrio sp. 1F263
GGCACCTTTATCGAACGAGAGTTTTACTATTAATCAACGGATTGGAGTCATGACCCATGTTAGAACTACCCAATGTAATAGCAAATGCCTGCATTCTATGATGTTGCCAAACAATGAAGTTGCACGCGTTCATGCAATCTTCAAAATTGAGTGGTTGATGAAGCTGAAGGCGAATCAACAGCGACTTTATACGGCTAGCATTTTGACCACTAGGTTCAAGAGCTTCAATTATTTGCCTTGACAAACCATCTCCAAATTCATTTATTACATAAATAACCTCTGGGTGAGGAAGTGAATTATCTAGACCAATATAACCCTTGTGTGATTCAAACCGAATGTGACTCAATTTCACAAACTGTGCAGGTACGGTTGCATGACGAATAAACTCATTGACTTCCGAAATTAACTCATCAAACAAAGCGTTTACTTTTGCTGATTTCTGTTGAATTTTCCAAGATGAGAGCGCAAAGCAAGCTATAACAGCAGTGATTACCCCTGAGGCAGCTTGGACGATCCCGCTCCAATTCCATTTAATAATTACCAACCAGATATCTTGCATCTTATTCCTAATTTTAACCCCGACATTAACTGCGGATGTTAGATGTTCTAAATGATTTTAGTGCATGAACAAATACGACCTTTATAAAGGAGGTGTCCAGTCATAGTCTTCATTCTCAATAGCAACGCCTACTGCAACATCGACTGGAGGAATGAAACGTAAATCCTTTTTATTTATCCAGCATACTGAACCTGAAATAACATAACTACTTAGCTGACAATTGACTAAATCACCTTCTATATCTACAACTTTGTATTCGTTGTGATCTTTAATGTTAAAAACGGTGTCACCAATATTAATCTCAATCATATTATCTGTTCCTATCTCTGATTTTTTCATCAAGTATATTATAAGGAAAAAGTAATCTAAAAGTAACTGTAATGAAATTGGAAAATATTAGAGAACTCTCGACTTAAATACATGTAACAGATTGAGGTAAGAAGTATCGAATAAAACTAGCGCGCAAGCTTGCAACTAGAGCAGGGTTTAGTGAGTGGTGATACTTAGGTCGAATTTACCCCCGTGATACAACACGGGGATTCACGACGAACAGTATTAGAAGAATGGATAACTTCTAGTAGGGCAAACCCCCATGAACAGGATGTGAATGAGTAAAAGGTCTACCAAATAACGGGGCACTTTCGAGTTAGAAAGTGCCACGGCTGAAAATTCAACCTGAGAAGCTTTTGGACAAAAACGATTTAGCAAGATTGCTAATTTAGCGAAGCATGAATTATTAAAAGTATGGCAAATTTGTTTACGTGATTGTCCAGTATCGCTGAAGCAGATCAAATTGTACTATTTGGGGAGTTTACATATATTCAGAAACAGCAAATAAAGTTATTGTTCTTGAATACCTAGTTTTAAGCTATAAATGCAGATTTCCCCAATGCCTTCAGCAGCCCACTGGTCCATTAAGACTCTACAAACTGGAGGCCCATTACCCAATCAGAGACTTTTACAAAGTTAAGCGTATCCACGTTTTGTTTCTTGAACGCTTTTACTACTTTCTCATGAACAATAATATGAGGGTAATCGCTGAATTTTGGCATAAAGACCAAGCGTTCTTTCTCTGGCATCGCAGACAACTTGTTATCATCCAAATAGTACTGCTCAATTGTGTGTCTAGTATCTTCCGGGTCATAATCATCAATCTGACACTTTTCTAGATTCAAAACATCCATTTTCTCAAATACATTAAACACCCAATAGCCCTCATGATATTTGTCATGATCATCTACGATCACGCTGGGGTAAACCTGACAACATGCATTGTCTATATTACCAAGAGATTGTTTAATTTCATCAGAAAATACTGGGTAGGTTGAGTCTAAGTGAGCCTTTTTAATTGGCCTAGAAACCCCTCGAACCAAATCTTCATCACGATAGCAGTTTTCAAAAAGCATTGGCTCATCACCACTTAGCTTGGTGTATTCGTAATCCCTCATGGCTGAATGCTTTTGAGGCTTTAGGTACAAAGTATTTTCATCATAATTTTCGAAAACAATATAGTATTGGTCGTTGTATTGGCTCATTGTCCTACCTTGGGTATCCATCTGGTGTTTTGGTACGTGATCGTTTTGGTGTTCCATGGGGAACTACTGGTTTGATAGCGCTTGTCTTTGCCATCTCTTTCGCCCAGTTGATAGTGAAGCCGGTCACTGTTGCAATAGTTATCAGGATTGGTTTGTGCGTTGATAATATCGAATTGGCAGGCGCAGCCGGGTCCTCCTGGAATAAAGTATTGGGAAATTTTGGTCAACGGTAATGAAAAAAATTGCCCTCTTTCAATTTTGTTGATTTTCTTTAGCACTTTACGACTAATCGGGTCGAGCAGCTTATGTATCTCTGACTCGGTTTCTGTTTTCTTAGTCTTTCCATAGCAGTCTTTAATCTTTTTTCTTATCTCTGGATCTCTCAACTCTCCAGAAACGTAACGATGATAAGGTTCTTCCCTAGGTCGGCTAAAGATATGATCGCCGCGGTGTAATTGGCAATGGAGTTGACATGCACCCGGCAAAGTAGCAGGAAAGCCGACCAAATTCGATAACTGGTTGATGTCGTAGCCTTTGTTGACTAGGTTTTCACCCAGCTCACTGTGTTTTACTGCTTCTGCCGAAATAATATGATGGGTATCCATATGGATACCATTATTATAAGGGTGCTCAGATAATTTTTTTACGTTGTTTACCCAGCGCTTACGATAGCCTTTTTTCTCAATCATACCATCGACGAAATCCGATTCTGCCGCCTCTTGACTCATCAGTGTGCCCATAGATAACTTATCCTATACATATTCGATTTCACCCCGGTACAACCGAGGCGTTTTATGTTCTTCACTCTTACACAGTCGACATTTACCCTTTCTAGGCTCATGTTGCTCTTCCACTTGAGCGGTACTATTAACCCGTTTGTCTGCTATGGCGGACTTACGGCGCAATGCCAAATGGCCCGCTAACTTGTCGTAATCTGGCAAGATGTCGACTAAACCATCGACGGTGCTGGTAAAGGTTTCTAGTGCTTGTGCGGCATGAGAGGCTGCACCAACCTTTTTAACGCCCATGGTAAATTTCGCTGTAACCGTCGCAATTCTGGCGGCTGCCCCTGCTGGCCCAGTTAGCAAACCAATCACTATGGTTAACACCACTTCAATGGCAATATACGCAGCTGCTTTACCCACGTGGTAGAAATAGAAGTTAGGTGGGACAGCTTCAATAATCAGGTTCAAGTATGTAAAGAAAGGCAAGATGCTGTTGTCATCATTAATCAACGCCAAGGCCTTAGGGAAAAACTCACTCTCCTTGATTTCCATTGCCCATTCAGGGTCAAACTCCATCACAACAGTGTCAACGAACTTTTCTACGCCTTTAACATCGTTGTTGGTAAAGAGCGTAGGCAAATTCCAAATCGCTTCTCTGTGTCTTGCAATACACTTAATCTTGCGCGCCATATCGTCTGAGCCTTCATTCCACCAAAGCTGCACATCATCAATGGCCTCATCAATGTTCTCGTACGCATCCACACTGGCCGCAATAAGCAAGTTAGGCGCCATACTGGAAATATAAGCCGCCTGTTTTACCCAGCTTGGTAAATCACTTTGAGCTAACTGAACTTCCGTTCCTTTCATCGCATCGGCGGTGTACTTTTCCAATGCATTGTATTTTTGATTGGCGTAAATATAGAGCTTATCAAAACCATCGGTGGTGGCATCTGCTAAGGTATGGCCCATCTCGCCCCAGACTTCGGGAGAGAAAAGTTCCACCACATCAGCACCCCAAGCTTTAGCCCCTTCAAGCACACCATCACCCAAACAAAGTACACCTTCTTCGTTCCATTGTTTCTGGAAACCTGTCATATCTTTCGCGACTGTGTTTAAAAGGCCGTCCAAATAAGTCTCGATAGCTTCCTGTTGTTTTACAATCTTATCTTCAATGCCTGGTTCACCTTCATACTCGATAGTGACAGAGTCTGTGTTGGGCTTGAGATCATCGACCACCACTACACCTCCCTCTGTCTTCTGGGTCTCTAACGCCAGATCCATAGTTTCTGAGGCCGTACTTCTTTGCGGCAATGGATTGAGATCCAATTTGTCTTTATGGGGAACGGAGCCATTGGCTATCACTTTGAGGTTTTTAGCGTAAACAGGCGTTCCCCACAGGTCATCGTGAACGGCACGGATCTTAATCCACTTCTGCTCCTCTAACTCTATTTTCGGTATCGCATTCACGACTACTTCGATAGTCCCTGCTTCGGCAGAGTAAACATGATCAGGCGCTTGAATGACCGAGACATCTGACACATCATCCATAAGTTGACTAGCTTTATTTTCCATACGCTTGAAAGCTTGGCTGAGGTTATCGGACAATTTTTTAGCATAGGTATCAATGGTACTCACATGCTTTTTATAGATATCAGACGACAAGTAATCATAATTCAACCGACTAGCTTCGGACTTAAGAGATTCCACACGCCCTTTTATCTTACTAAGTAGACTCTCTAGTTCAGAGTTGAGTATATTCTTAGCCTTATCCCAAGGGTAGTTATTGATGAAAACCTGAGGATTACCTTTACCACGAGCTCGCATGTAAGCCAGCATACGGTCTGCGGTTTCATGCTTGGGTAAACGAAATAAGACGGAGAAAATTTCCCCTTCTTCCATCACCATTGGTAACCCGTTCGCCAGTACACTATCAAAACTCGTATCAGAGAGACTATCAATTCCCGCGATTAGCGATTCTGACAATACGCTGAAATGAAAATCAGGGTGTCTAAACTCGAAGTGGGCTTTCGTTTCTGCTTCCACAATATCGGCAAAATATCGGTCAGCGGTGAGGCTAGGTCCCATGGTTCCCCAGCCTTCTACTGGCGGGGCAATACGATTCGGGTGCCAGAAGGTTTGCTGTCCCTGAGCAGACCTATCAAAGAAGTCATCATCATTGTAATCGGGTAGGTAGTGTGGGTTGGTTAAACGAACCGGGGTAGCAATAAACTCATCCGTACTTTCTTTAACCAGAATTTTGATTTGACCCGGCTTTAAGCTTGATACTTTGCTTTTGCCAGAGTTATCAAAGTGACCAGGAGACAGAGCACCACCAGAGACATCGGTAATGTCAAAATCTGCGTTCTTAAGAAGTACACCATCCGGGTATCGAGCCTTGATGTAGACAGTGTAAGTGCCGTCTTCATCTTCAGTGACCGTGACAGCAGGGTTTTGAACCCCACCTAGGCACATGGTGTTGCCCTTGTTCATTGTCATTTGGTCTGACAACCTAGCCACGCCTTTCCCTTCGATGATGACACTCGGTGATGCGGAAATGAACTCGGCCTCGGCCTCTATCGTACCCGATGCTACGCCTTTCTTGTCCCCGCCCGCATCGCCTGTGCTCTTGGCAAACTTACTGCCCTTTAAAGCAATACTGTTTCCGCCATCTGCTGTGACTGTCGTAGTGCCTTCCACTAAATCTGCCGACTTCGCGTTATTTCCATAAGGGATTGGTACAACAGGTTTACCGACTGTAGTAAGGCACACATCAGGCAGGGTAGCATTCGCCTCTCCTCCCGAGCCTTTATGGACAACACTGAGTCCATTTGCACTTATTGTAACTGCCATTAATATGTCCTACTTAGATTAAGTGGATTAGTTGAGTTTTACCTTAGCGCCCTGGATCTTATGAATTTTTTCAGCGCTACTACTAAGATGCTTGGCTGTTGTAGTGATACGGCCATCCGTTCCACTATATTTGGTTTGTGTCGTCCCAGAGCCAATAAGCACTTCTTCCTCTGCATCAAGGGTTATCCTCTTTGCTTTAACAACAAGCTCTTGCTCTTCAAGCAAAGAAATATAGATATCAACCAATGTTGGAATGGTAAGATCTTCGGATAGAAAAGAGATTCGGCAATCGAGTTTATTATCGATGGCCATAAAAATTTCTGACTGAGTAAAAGCACGGCCTATTGACGCCCAGAGAGGTTGAGAAAATGGGTTATGCTCAAAATCTACTTTGACTCGATTCTTTTCTGGATGAACTTCCACTACCCAACCAATTCGAGAGCAGGGTTTTGAAGTAGGCTTAAGAATATCTCTTGGTGGCTCTTGATTCATGGTGGGCCCAGTGATTATTTAGAGCCTATTATTTTATCTCTGGGCGATTTGAATAGGTAATGTGGAAATGAATGGTCACTACGATTGAATAATCGACTTTAAAGACATGAAGGCCAATCAATGTAACTAGACTAGCAAATCAATTGGCTTTATCGCATGTGTTTTTCACTTTTCTATAGGTTTATCTCGCACTCAAATTTGTGATTAAAGTCACGCACATCACTATCATTTTAAAGTTGAGAGTATTACATCACTTGAGTAATGATAGAAACGATATACCAAGCCAAAAAGCAACACGATGATGTCTTTTGTGTCGTATAACTTTGACAACTGCTAATGTCAGATAACTTTTATTAGGGGAAACACACATTAACAAGGTGTGAATGAGTAAAAGGTCTACCTTATAATGGGGCAGAAATGAGCTAGAGCTACTACTCTAATGATTCATTAGAACAAATAGCAGCGTACCGATGCGATCGCTGCCATTTTAAGAGGATACTTTATTGCTTGCTACTCATGGAAACAGGAACGTAATACTTTCTTGGGATATATAAGGGGTTAAAGGAACGTTTTCGCGCCCAAGCAGCGGCCAACGAATACCTAATCTAGAATAAAGACATTTAACCCGTTCCTACTCTCTCGTACTGGCCTTATACCTGAAATAACATTCACTCTCGATGGATATCCTGTGCCGAGATTAATATTTCCAGCCGTTAAATTGTAACGATTTAGGGATAGGGCTGTAGCAAGGGTATTCGGTTTGTAAGCCGTAGTTAATGACAGTTGCCGTGTCTACACTAAAAGCTGCTGCATAATTTCCTTGTCTAAAACCTTCTGGATCGATTTTTGCCGTTTTATCTAACACCTTCCAGATGAGATCTACAATAAACTCAGGGTGACGCCTTGGGTCGAGTGCCATGGTGTCGCGCATACAGAACCAGCTTCCACCACCTAGGCGTTTTTGATTCGTAGCATTTTTAAAATACGCCGTATGCAAACCTTGTAGGTAGGCGTTTAAGCGTATGGACTCCACGGTGTCCGTCTCGTCAATGTGCTGCAAGAAGTAGGGCAGTTTGGTGATGTCCGGCAGGTTTTGGGAATATGGTCTTTTATTTATTATTGCGAGTTCGTACTGCTCGTGTATCTCGCTCAGCAGTTGAGTGAGCTCAGGAGAGTGGGGTTGAGCTTGCACGCTCGCACAAGTAAGCAGTAGCAATGGTAAGACTGTTTTCATGGTCATTCTCCCTTTAGATACCTGATCATAATACCAGTATTTAGGCGGTGCATAAAGTTCTTTTTTATGCACCTAGTTAAGTATTATTCTTTCGAGTTTTGTGTGTATCTTGGCACCGCAGGATAGGCTTGGTCGGAGGTGACGTATTCCGTCCTTTCGGGTCTAGTGATCTCCTTTTCTACCTGCGACTTGACTGTCAGTTCAATCATCGGGTCAGGTTTGATGATGGGCTTCTGCGCTTCCTCTTGCTGAAGTTTTACATCATCAGTTACCCCATCAAAGCGCGCTTGATTAAAGAGTCCGCCCGTTCCCTTGGTATGCAGCATCTCGGTGCGGGTGTGTGCCACGGTATCGACGGTACTAGCCCATCCTTTCTCCATCGTGTTGTTTTGCTCGGGTGTCAGTTCTGGTTGTTGGGTTGGGGTGGTGGTTTCATGCGCTTTCTCCATTGTTGCCACAATCTTCGCCGTGTCACCATCGAGTCCCGCCATGGTGGTGAACTCTTCAGTGCGTGTGTATTCTTGCCAAGACTTTTTAGCATCAGCAATATCTTCCGGTTGGTACGCGGTCATTAGACGTTGGACGTCTGGTTGGTCTAATTTAGCTGTCGTTTCCAAGTAATTCTGGAAGCCTTGAATCGCGTTGGCTGTAAAGCTGGCACTGCCAGAGTCTAGGCGGGTTTGAGTATTCGAGAGTGCGCTCAAGTCTGATTGGCTTTGTAATGCACTTGCACCAAGAGACTTGGTGTTGCTGGCGTTAATCGCAAAATCATGCGCAAACTGCTCAACCGACGTTCGAGTATCTTTGTTGTCCACCTGCGTGCCGGCACTGGTCACGGCATTGGCCCCTTCGGTGTATTGCTGCGTGGCTTGCTCAAGCTGTTGCTTTTGCTCGGCATTCATCTTGCTGTAAGCCGTACGTTCATCATCAGACCATTTCACGCCGCCATTGGCGCCTAAACTGAATGGCGATGCCCCTTTGCCTGTGCCTACGCCGCCCTCGAAGCCGCCATAGACACTTTGCAAATAAGATTGTGATTGGTCTTTCGTCCAACCCGTTTGTTGAATCACGCTGTCAACCGCCGTTTGCATGTCATTCATGCCTTCACTGACTTGAGTGTTAAAGCCACTGGTGCTGCCTTCACCGTAAGCCAGGTTTTTACCCACACTATCATGCCAGCGGTCGCTCAGCGCCGCGCCTCCTTGGAGGGTTTGAGCCAGTTGGGTGCTAGTTTGAGCAAGGTTTTGCTGCGTTTGATTGCGGGCATTCGCCACACTCTCTTGCAGCATGCTTTGCGTGTTGGCGCTGATGTTGCCGCGACTGGTGGTTTGTGAGCTGTCGTAGG
>NZ_JBGONI010000075.1:0-8086 GCF_041439035.1 Vibrio sp. 1F263
ACAGCGGTTTGAGTAAGCATTGAACCCCTTTAATGCTCCATCCGGTCACGTCCATCAGCGCTTTTTCGAGTGGGGATATCTCCATT
Source organism: Vibrio sp. 1F263 (assembly GCF_041439035.1). Classification (NCBI taxonomy): domain Bacteria; kingdom Pseudomonadati; phylum Pseudomonadota; class Gammaproteobacteria; order Vibrionales; family Vibrionaceae; genus Vibrio; species Vibrio sp. 1F263. The sequence continues at coordinate 87 of NZ_JBGONI010000075.1, forward strand.
TCCGGAGGTGGGTTACACTTATTTTCAGTGCTCCAAGGTAAAGCGCTCCGCGCTTCTTGCACTTGCTTCAGATCCGATTTTTTAACCAATCGAAAGTGCTCGCTGCATGTCTCAATAAGTTTTCCGAACCAACGAAAACCAACCACACGTTTGGTCTTCTCACCATACTTATTAAACTGCTCTTCATAAGCTAATTTGGCTTTGTTACCTAATTCACAAAAACCCTTCCATCTAGAGTTATCAGCGTGAGCACGAAGTGAATCAAGTTCTTCATCGAATGCGGTATCTAATGGTTTAGCTCTTCGGAGTTGACGCCAAAGCCCCACTGCAGGAGAGCCCGATTGAGAAAATTGCTTAATTCTATGAATTGATGCCCATGCACGAGCCGATAAAGCATTTTCATCCGCTTCTTTCTCTGGCATATGAGCACCATTAATGTTTTTGGAAATGTATTTAATGATGTAGCCCGTTGCCGTCCCTTTCGATGGATCACATTGCTTAGCCAAGAAACGTTTTTCCTGAAGTTCCTTTGTTTTAAGCTCTTCATTATCTTCCTCTATAGCGATCTGACGGCATATGTCCACTAGTTGCTCAAGCTGCTGTTTAGGACAATACAAAAACAAATGCGCGTGAGGAGTCCCATCTTTATGTGGTTCCGCCACCCGAAGACCAAACCAATCAACTTGATGTTTTTTGAAAAGAGCTCTCGCTCTTTTCCACTGAGCCATCAAATTTATATGGGCTTCTTTCGGTGTACACCCAATCCAATGCTTTGAGCTTCGGTGATACTTTCCCGGTAAAGTCCAAGTAATAAACACCCCTTCATAACCTAAATCGATGGCTCTTTCTTCGTCACCTCTAGAGCGTACCACCAGCTCAATACGACGATTTTCATGATTCGCCGTCGTTCGTTTCACCACTTCACTCAAATCAAAAACGGTGTCGGTCTCTTCACTGACGACAACCATCGACTGAACATAATTTTCGGCTTCTATCTGCTTGCGGCGCCACATTTCAAATGAACGACTCGATACGTAACTTCTTTGCGCTTTATCGCCCCCAACCCGCTCAAGTGCTATTTGAGCGAACTCAATATATTGATTCCGTAGATAAATGAGCTTGCGCACTAAATATCGAACATCCAAACAACGACGAATTGCACTTTCGTATTCACGCTCACAATCCTCAAGCGGCATCTGTTCGGTAATATATAACTTCGGAGGCTCAAGGTGGATTTCCTTCATCTGGGTTTCAATCGCTTGATAAGCCATATCTAAAGCAGACAAGTAGCTTTCCTTTAACTCTACTTGGCGGATGTCATAGTGGAACACTTCGGTCAGGTTTAACGCCAAACGTTCCAACGCTTCGTCATTGGTCAGCGTAAAGTGATCAAGTTGAATGTACGGTCGCAGCTCTGAGCACACGACTGGTTTGGGTTTGGCCTCTTTACGTGCATCTGCAAAGGGAAACTTATCTTCAATAATGGGTGAAAGTTTTAGGGCGTGACTGAACACATCAACAGCAAAGAGTTCGAGATTTCTTCTATCAGGATTCTTACGCTTTTTACGCTTGATAAGTTGATGTTCAATATCCTCCTGAACAACACGGGGGAGCAGCTTAAAAAAATGATGACCAATTGACGTCTCTAGAGAAAAACGAGTCGCTTCATCACGACTGGCCTGCTCTTTGAGCTGATCCTCTACATTAAGATTTGTGTCTTGCATAGCTCGATACTCGCTTACTTATCAATTTAGCTTGTTGCTCAATCAACTCGCGTTGACGCGGCGACTTTGCATGACGATATTGATAGCGCTTAATCATCAATTTCAGCTCATCGAATCGAATCTCTGTTGGTGTTTGCATATCTACACCTCCAGACTTTCAAGTAATTCAATTGCTTCTTCAAATTGGCCTAAAACAACAGAGAGATAACTATCCTCCTCGGACCCAATAGATGGGCTCAACTGACTTTCAATTAATCGATGTAACAACTTAGCTTCACTGGAATGAGTAAAATCGATGTTGATAGAATGCATAGGGGTTTCCATAATTCCTCCTCATCCATTCACTGATTGCCAATCGGTTTTTGCTAGCTCATATCGTTTCTCGATATACATAGCTAGATCTTCCACCCTGATCAGCGTTGGACTTCGTTCAGAGTCGCGTAGTTTGAAAGTAGGAACAGGAAAGTCACACGCCTTAGCTTTCTGTTCTGCGGTTTTTGGCGTAATCCCAAAAAACTCCTGACTTACGGTCTTTAATTCAACTGTCGGACTCTCGAAACGAGCCAGCAATGCGAATTGCATATTCATCTGGTCACCTGTGATACTCTGGTTAATTCAGGTCAATTGAGCCCCAAAAGCATTTCAATGGATGCTCAATGAGCTTCGAGCCTAAAAAAAGGCTCAAAACAAACTAAGCACACTTTGGAGAGGTTTGAGCATTAAATGAGCATAATTGATGATAAATTATCTGAATTAAAGGAGATGACTGGGACTTCCCGGAACGTCGATTTAGCCAAAGTCCTGGGAGTCTCCACTTCAACCATTCAAACTTGGCGCTATAGGGGGAAGATACCTGAAGATATTTTTTTTAAAGCAGAACAGGTAGCTCTTCATGGAAGCGTCACTCCTCGAGGCTATGTTTCAATAAAACTCTATGAAGTCGAAGCTAGTGCCGGTTCAGGTTCACTTGTCGAAAATGAAGACCCCTCCACCGCTCTCCTCTTCAGCGAAAAATACCTACGTAAAGACCTCGGTTACAAACCAGAGAATGTATTCCTCTTGTCCGTTCGTGGTGACAGCATGGCGCCAACACTCAAGAATCAGAGTATGGTTATGGTAAATAGAATTGATGATTTTGCGTCAGATGGGATCTATGTATTTCGGTTTGAAGGCGCCTTGTTAGTCAAGCGTCTGCAATTCTTACCGGAAGGAATCGAAGTAGTAAGCGATAACCCAACTTATAAAACTTGGGAGATAAGCAAAAAAGATTTGGAGCATAAAGATTTCCAAATCATCGGAGAAGTGGTTTGGTCAGGACAAAGAATATAACGCGTAGAAGTATTTATTGAGTGCGGTACCCCCATGGTACCCCTCGAACTAGCTCAGCCCTTGCTAAGGCTGCTTAATCAATCCAATCGAGCATTGGAGCGACGGATAAGCGGTTAGCCGCGTATTTACTGGTATTGTCAGGTTTCATAAAGCGTTACTCAAAATCTATACACTGCATATATATACAGAAACTCGCTAGTTCAGCCGCAAGCTCACCCACTCAGTACGCCTATAGTACGTATTGATGAAGTGAAACGAAGGCATCATTTAGCATTAAAAAAGAACACTTCAAAGCGGTGAATCACGCTTCACAGTGGACATTGTAGTCAAAAATAATTGGGCGATTATACACAGGGAATCGAAAACATTCAGGAACAAAGACGAACTTATTTTCCCATACAACTCGCGGAGCGTTAGTGCAGGTTTGCAGCGAGTCAGAAGCGAATGAGGTATTGAGGACTTGAGGACTTGAGGACTTGAGGTATCACGACTTACGAAGAGAAGGGGCAAGTCGATTGTTTGAGAAAGGCTACTCAATTGAAGAAGTGGCACAGGTAACTGGTCACCGAAACTTGAATGTTTTATGGCAGGTTTATACGCAGCTATTTCCGCATAAGTTGCACTCCAAATAGTGATTGTGATTGTGATTGTGATTGTGATTTAAATTAGTTTCTTATATATAGTAGCCACAAAATTCATAGGGTTTATTTATGACATTATCAATAAAGAGTGTGGTTATACACGAATTAGTCAAAATTCAGCATAAGAAGACAGCTAAGACCAAGTTGAGAACATCAGTATTATCTTCATCAGATGCAAACGTTATTAAGCTAGTTACAGGTGTCTCTGACCTATATGGAAAGAAAAACAATGCCGCCCAGTATGGTGTTTTTTCATCTAAAAAATCTAAGGGAACATTCCCTAAAAAAATAGATGCATTTACTAAAGTCCCAAATAGAGGGGATGCAGAATTTCTAACCCTGTCCACGGATACGATGACCGAGTTAGAAAGAATGGTTGAGGGTAACTCTCCTGCAACTGGTGGCTACATCTTATTTGCCGATTACACGATAGACAACACTGAATATCTGCTCGTTGCAATGTTAAAAGACCGTGCAGGCATAAAGATTACAGATGACCTAAAACTAGAAGAATTAGATCACGTTGAATTAAATCATTTGCATCAAGCAGCTAGAATCAATTTTGATAAGTACAACGAGTACCAAAACGCTACTGCTGCGATCCAGCAAGAGACAAACTATTTGAGTTTTGTTAGCCCTGCCAATAATAAAACAGCTGCAGGGTATTTCATTTCTGCTTTAGGTTGCTCAAAAGGAACAGCCTCAGCCGCTGCGACAAAAACAGTAATAACAGAAGTGCATTCATTCTTTCGAAGCAAAAACTTGAAGACAGAAGCAAGAGCCGTAAAAGGTGAGATTACTGACTATATTCTGAGTTGTAGTGAGAAAAAAGTCTCAGCGACTTTGAAAGAGATAGACCAAATTGCTAGAAAATTTTTTCCTGCAAACGATGCTGACACATGGTCTGATGAACTATTTTCTCACCTTAACGGAAATAAGTGTGAAGTACCAATTGAGTTTTCCCCAAGTAAAACTGAAGCTAAAAAGTACAAATATTTCAAACACAAAACTGCAAACTGGTCGCTAGAATTCGAACGCTCTTCACTAGGAATCAAAGCTGGCTCAGAAATTAAATATGACAAAAAAGCAAAAACACTTACTATCAGCAACCTTTCAGCCGAGCTTCGCACTCTACTGGAAAATGACTTAAGTGAACGTGGGATTAAATGATGTTAGAAGCGTTTGTAAATCTATACAGAACCCTAGATAAGCCTCGCCTTCAAGATGGTGGAGATCTAGAGTTTAACTGTGTCTTAGATGAAAAAACGCTCGACTTACTTAATCTAGTCTCAGATTCAGGCATAAGCGTAGACGAAATAGAACAGGGTAATAATTTTTATAACCTGTCTGACGCTACGGCGAATGGTCTAAGTTCCAGTGTACTTTTAAAGATCCCTGCAAATGGTGATTACAATATTTTCAGGGATTTAGATGACCTTTTAGATAGGGCTACAGAACTAACAAATGGTCAGAGTTTAGACGAATATTACGTCTGTGAAGATGACTATTGGTCTACAGAAAGTACTTCAACCGAAAGTACTTCAACCGAAAGTACTTCAACCGAAAGTACTTCAACCGACAGTACTTCAACCGAAAGTACTTCGACCGAAAGTACTTCAGCCGAAAGTACTTCGACAAAAATTAAAGACGAGTACACTAACCTTAAGCGTTATGCTGAACTAGTAAAAGGCCTTGAGAAGCTTGCTTCGTATCATGACAAAAAACAAAATAGCACCCATCATGAGTTAGTTTTCATAAGTAATGACGAGTCCATAACCTCCAAACCTGTCGTGCTAAGACCTCATATTACCTTAGAGCTCCTGAGCCGAGAGGTCATGAACACTTCGACTATCAAAGAGTTAACCTCGAAGAAAAGTGATGGCCAAGCTAATATAAATCGCGAGCGGGCAATATTCAAAGTCTCAATAATTGAGTTTTTTGAGACTAATCCTAAAAGTCAAAGTACAAGTAATTTCAAACATTTAGTTTGTAATTGGGATGAATTCATATCTCTATACAACAATAACTTTGAAACTTATTTAAGCGGGTTTGCTTTCCATAAAGCAAAGAAAGAAGTTGCAGACATAGAATTACAAGTAGCGGAACAGTACTCAAAAGTTCTTGGTGATATAGCAGGGAAACTATTTGGTCTACCAGTCTCCTTTGCTGCTCTTTTGGGTTTATTTTCTGAGAAAGCAACTACCATGTCTGACACCCTAATATTAATCAGTATTATCTCAGCATCATGGTTAATGACTCGACTCGTTTCGAACCAAAGAGCACAACTCGAAAGGATAACCCACGCAAAAGATATTTCATTTGGTAGTATTAAAGGAAAGAGCACTCAGTATCCTCGAGAGTTACAAGAAGAAATAACAAGTGCAAAAACTGCAATAGACCTAAATGCTGGTCGGTTGAAAAGAGATCTAGCCTATCTATCAACGCTAGTTTGGGCTCCGTTATCAATCGGACTTTCTCTATATCTTTGCCGCCACCGAGAACTCATAGAGCCATTAACGCTGACAATAAAAACCATATGTTTGGTCTTCTCCTCTATTATCTCCCATATAACAGCTTAAATAGCACTATAATATGATGCGTAAAATTTAGTTTTTACGCGTCATATTAAGTCTTACCTCAAGCTCATTAACTTTCTTAATTATCTTATCCATCAACACATTAGTGTTTCGAATGTTCTGCCAAAGCATTGCAAAAATCAGTATCTCAGTGGGCTTCAACCCTAATTCAGAAAGCAAAGGTAAGAGCGGTAAATCAATCACCCCTGTCCCTCGGACTCATTGCGTAGGGTTTCCCATAGGCCAATTGCTAATGGTACTAAGGTACCCAAAAGCCCTCCATACTGAACGCCCGTTTCTGAAACACTCGCAGTAAGTAGCTCAGGGTGTCCAGCGACCAAAGCAGTTCCCGCGCCAAGTAACACTAAACCCTTTTTAGTCGATGACAGGCCAATGTCGATTGAGAACTTTTGCCCAATAAGCACATTGTTGCACTTGATATTTTCAAACTCATTCACCAGATCTCTAATTCAGCTTGATTAATCAGTTATGCCTTGAGTCACACTGTCGTTTTGAGTTACCTTGTCTTATTCAAAGTCGTAGGTCACAATACGCTCTGTACCTGACTTTAATAAAATCAATGTCTCCTCAAACAAGGTTACCTAGCAATAGGGGCTGAATGGGGATGTTTGATTGAACGGTGAAAAATTTGGACCACACATTAATAGAGCAAGTTGAAGGGATATGCGTATCGCGAGGTGTTAGGCTAACACCCCAAAGAAAGCGAGTGTTTGAGCTTATCCTATCTAATAAAAAAGCCTCCAGTGCTTATGAATTATTAGAGCAATTGAAAGTCAGTGAACCGCAAGCCAAGCCTCCTACAGTTTATCGCGCTTTGGATTTTTTGTTAGAGCAAGGGTTCATTCACCGAGTTGAGTCAACGAATAGCTTTATATGCTGCTGCTCTTGCAATGCCAACACGCATTTTTCCCAATTACTGATCTGCGATAAATGTGGCACTGTGATAGAATTACAAGACGATGCGCTTGTCGCCCTACTCGCGAGTAACGCCGAGCAGCATGGATTCAAGTTGACCAACCATGTCATTGAATCACATGGCATTTGCCAAACTTGCTCCTCCGAAATGAAAGAATAAGATTATAGAAGAACATTATGCGCGCTGAATTTGTAAACCCGTTTTTAGCTTCTTTGATGAACGTACTAAAAACGATGGCATCTCTAGAATTAAAGCCTCAGAAACCAAGAGTGAAGAAAGATGAAATCGCTCGTGGTGATGTGTCCGGCCTAATTGGTATGGTTGGTACACAGTCTCGTGGCTCAATGTCGATCACCTTTGATGAAGGGCTTGCTCTAGAAATCATGGAAAACATGCTAGGTGAACGACCAAACGGTTTGAACGAAGAAGTGACCGACATGGTGGGTGAAATCACTAACATGGTAACCGGTGGCGCAAAGCGTATTCTTGCAGAAAGCGGCTTTGACTTCGATATGGCAACGCCAATCGTGGTTTCAGGTAAAGGCCATACTATTCGTCACAAGTGTGAAGGCGCAATCATCATCATGCCTTTCTCATCTCAGTGGGGTAATGCTTTCATCGAGATCTGTTTCGAATAGAGACAATCGAGTAAATAAAAAACGAAAGGCTGACGTACATACGTCAGCCTTTTTTATTGCCGTAAAATCAACGGACATAAAAAACGCCAACCGAAAGGTTTAATGCCGATCGTTTAAGAAGACTTGAACGATCTTGCAGTTAGCAGATAATCCCC
>NZ_JBGONI010000076.1:0-7380 GCF_041439035.1 Vibrio sp. 1F263
CGAAGGTGAATGGAAAGTCAAAAAACACGGGACAGATGGCAAGCGTAGAGTCTGGTGAAAGCTGCATATTGCCGTTGATACAAGCACTCATGAAATTATTGGAGCCGAGCTAAGTTTATCGACGGTTACAGATGGAGAAGTCCTCCCTAACTTATTGAAACAAACACGCCGAAGTATCCTTAAGGTGTCTGGTGATGGCGCTTACGACACGAGAGCATGTCACGCTGCTATTGAGATTAAGCGAGCCGTTGCGCTTATTCCCCCAAGAGAAGGGGCTGCCTTCTGGGAACGTGGTCATCCTCGAAATCTCGCCGTGGGTAGCCAGAAGTTATACGGCTCAAATAAGTATTGGAAAGAGCGGTATGGATACCACAGACGTTCACTCTCAGAAACAGCGATGTATCGAGTTAAACAGTTACTAAGAGGACGATTGAGCTTAAGAAATTACAATGCGCAGGTGGGTGAGACTTACGCGATGATAAAAGCGTTGAACAAGCTTACTGGGTTAGGTATGCCTAAAGCTTGTCGTATTAACTAAGAAACACACGAAACGAAGTAGCTCTATCTCTAAATTTAATTACGCAACAAAGCCTATCCTCGCCCTAAAAGCGGGCGAGGATTTACGGAGAAATTGCTAACTGGAAATTGAGAACCTCAAAATTATCCTATAAAATTTATTCCTAACGAAGCCGCAAATTCCACCTGCTTCCAGCTCGATCTAAATCACGATCATTTTTAATCCGACCTGGGCGACTTGCCCCTCCCTCCTCTCCTCGACCACCTACAACCATAGCTAACATTTCTAATTCTTCTTGCGATAATAAAGGATGATTGTCAAATATAACTCGTTTCATTATTAAACCCCTAATTTTATTACTAATAATCTTAAAATTAAACAAAAGAAATTAATTTTAAATTATGATTACATTTAAAAAATTAGTTAATAAGTTAATAAGTTAATAAGTTAATGTAAATTATATAAATTATATAAATTATATAAAAAAGAATAACCTTGAATTCTAATTTCAGCACCGAGCCTACTGCATAAATACAACGTTGCTCATCTTCTTTGAAAATAACGTCTAACGCCCAGGACTCTGGCTCTCAATGTGCCAAAGTTTTCTTGTCGCTCTTGATCGGCTTTGTTGAAGCGCTCATTTAATCGCCAATTTTTGAGTTGAGAGCCTTTTCCTATATTCTTATCATACCTTGATGTATTCACTCTCATAATCATACCTTACAAACACAATCAATCCAGGCGTCAACACTTCAAAAAAACACACCTACCGACAAACCAATTATATTGCGTGACCGAGGGCGGATTGATATCTGATTATCAGGCGACATTATGGATAATTGGCAGAGTGAGCAACGCACTTAAACTAAAAGCAGTTAGGTGTTGAAAAACCCATCCTTCGATAATTAGTCTCAAGAACATCCGAGATCATAAAAGCAGTAACCTTCTTTATTTCACCTCCGCCTTTCTTTAAATCTCGAATTATCTCCCTACCATTTTCAACACTCGCTCTTTTAACCGCTCCCGGTCTATTAAGCCTAGTGTTAACAATGTTATCGGGGTCTGACATCACTTGAGATATGCTTCTTTTTTCTAATGCAGTCCAGTCCTTAACCTCACTAATCACTACATTTTCACCTTTATATGAAGTTGAAAAGTATAATTTATTAGAATCTATTACATCTGAGCCCAAGGTATCAGAGGCACTTTCTAAAAAATCGTCATTGAACTGCAAAGCCTCTGTTACGCTACTTTTAGTACTTTCATTTGGAAATGGTATTTTACCTTCCTCAATATCAGCCAAAATATTTTTGTTCTTTTCAAGCATACTTTTTACATTCTCATATAGCTTTTTCCTAGCTTCTGAATGTTCCAAGGGTTTATCTAAAACTAACTTTTCAGTAGAGAAACCGACTTTTGAAAGCCTTGCCTCCCCATTTTGAATTATTATTTTCGGCCTGATCGAGTCTAATTCACTTGGATTTATTTTAGTTACATCAATTTCAAGACTCCCAGACATCGAGCTAAATGAAATTGCAGAGAGTAGCAATATCAAAAATGTATTTATAATATATTTAATTTTATATTTTCTTCCCATCATGATTCACCTCTTCAAGGAGTAATTGGTCTATGGTAATCCGGGGAAAGGAGAAGCCAACCCATTGTAATTCCCCTCAATAACATCAGAAACTACAAAAGCGGATATTCACCTAACGTTCGGATTATTTGACTTAAAATCTCTCACCACACTTCTATCTGTTTAGCACTGCACCTTTAAGAACCACATTAGTATTTACAATGTTGTCTGGATAACATGACGCAAGAGAAATACGCTTGCTCTTAACCTTAGGTCGCTCGAACGTTAGACATCAAAATGGATTATCCTTTGATTTAATTAAACTAGTGCCTCTTCCTATAGTCTTGATTTTTAGTTAATCAACTCAAAAAAATCATTTTTAAAACTTTATCTAAGATACTTTTTCCCTGCTCCCATCACAATATTCGACCTAATTGGCGTGATGCAGACGCATGGGTGGTCCTGTTTGAGAAACAGGAACCCATAAATTGATAGTGTCATCAAGGTACCTAATTATTTTATTATTATCTTCATCTAAAAAAGGAGTTGAGTTAAACGCTAGCCAATCAAAGTTTCCACTTGAATATTTATGTACTTCTTGAGAAGAGTAATTTACGAGTTTACTGTTTTTATTTAGCGCAACCAGGTCGTCACGTAAATCGCTCAAGATTACAGCAGCGGCTTCATTTTCCCAATCACTTAACTTTTGTAGTTTCTTCACGTAATTATCGATTAATGCGCCCACAACGTTAAAGTAACTATTTTGAATAGAGCTAGTCATTTGAGCATAATCAATGAATCGTAATGATGTCTCATAGTTATCACCACCTTGTAGACTCATTAATGAAACAGCATCATTTAATGCAACATCTACCTTTTTCTTTAGGCTTCCATCAGCCACATGTTTATCGATTTTCTCAATAAGCGAATTTAATTTTTCTTGACTGATTGGCTTTAATGAAATTTCTGATTTATCTACTAATTTAGTATTAACCAGGTCTTTAGCTGCATGATAAGAACTCATAATTTTGTTTTTAAGGGTGGAATGTTCCTCTCCAATTTTCGAATATGCATCATTAATTAATTTTGTAAACTTGGTCTCATCAGTCACATCGACGCCTTGGCTAATTAGTGACTTTGTTATGGCAAAAACAAATGGAGCAACATCAATTTTGGATTTAATATCATTCATGACAGAGCCTTGAATTATTGAGCTTTCAATTGGCATAAATATCGATATAAAAATAAGAAAACCTTCTTCAATCTTTACCTCTGAATAATCAAGGTTTTTCAAAATATGATGCCCAAAATATAACCAAGAATAGTATTTTTTTAGAACATCATTATATGGGGCTATCATTGACTCCTGAAGACTATGGATAAATTTTGTATCTGTAAGCATATCTTTGAATTCAACAACAAGATGATCGCTATTGTCATATATTACATCTACTGTCCTCTCTAAAACTGGGGAAAATACATCATTCAACCAACGCATATTTGGTATTGCAACATTTTTTATCGATTTTGAAAATCGGATGCTGTTTGTGCCTTCATATGATGGATGGAAATTTGCATTATTTAATTGGACATGTCCGAAACTGCTTATGTATTTCTTACCTGTCAATGAGGTTGAATACCAGTATTTTAAATTTTCCTTTAATCCGATTAGGTGGCTAATAGTTACTGGTAATTCACTTGAAACGAATTGCGTGGTTATTGGGGTGGATACTGTGTTATCTTTGAAATATTTATCTACTCTATTAGAGTAATTATCATTAATCAATCTATATGCTAATTTGTGGAAACTGTTTTTATATAATTCAACTGTTAATTCTCCAAAATGTTTATATTCATAATTATAAATCTCATCATTATCACCTCGGATTATTTTTTTAAGCTTTAGTAGTGATGCGTCTGTTTTATCAATTGCTTTTGAGTAGACACCCATCAAAGTGCGATCGGACTCTTCCATCTTGTTGATGACCCCAGCCATTTTTATATCACCATAAATTGCAATCCCTTCAGCGATGAGAACACCTATAACTGGGTTTATAGCCTCCGCAATTGACTCGGAGAAGATTGAGCCGATAACTTCCCCTGCAATTTCCGGGGCTATGTAGGAGCCCAAAAGAACGGCACCACCAGTGATTTCATCAGCATTTTTATTTTCTATGCCGTCAAGCAATTCTAATCCACCACTTACAACGGCAATAGCTCCACCAATTTTCTCTGCCAACTCCATTGCTCCGGTTTCAAATTCTGGTATAACCTCACCAATTTCTTCATTAGTAATCTTTTGGCCAATGGAAGTTTCTTTTTCTGATATCGGTGAGATGTCCTCTTGAAAATCATCAACCTCTTTTTCAAGAGTTGTAGTTTTACATGCTTCCCCCTCATCCAAAAGAAAATAGAAAGAGTTAGCACTATTGGCAAATAATACCGATCCGATTGATAGTCCAATAGTGCTTATTTTAAACTTCATTGTCCATTCCCCCGCCTAAAATATGATTTTTTGAAAAATTTGATGGAATTAAAAAATTGGTAAAACTGACAATAGACTATTTCAATCAATCAATAAGAACATTTAAATAATTTATGTTTTATTTATATTGAAAAGTTATCATCTTTACTAATTCAAGGAAAAAGCATGAGCCACACCAAGAGTTTTTGACTCTGAGTTAAGTGAGAAAGAGCTTGCGGTTGAAAATGCAGCTAGAACAATATTAGTCAAAAACAAGATTATATGTAGCAAAGCGGAAAGAGCGGTATGGTTACCACAAAGCCTATCAACAACTCAAAATCAAAAAACGGATAATTATTAATTATTAATTACCCTTCAACCTCTTGCGATAGCTGACAGGAAGAAGCATAAAGACGTCAGGTTAATAATCGCCCCAATAATGATGAAAGTCGTTTCACTTAACATCTCAGCGCATTCAAGCCGACCGCATTGTAATAATTGAAGGAACTAAAAAGATGTCACTACGTTACGTCATATTGACGTATTTAAATGAAAACCCCCACTCAGGTTACAGCGTCACCAAAGAAATCAACAAATCCCATTATTGGAGCGCCGTCCTACAGCATACTTATCGAGAGATTAAGGTATTGCACAAAGAAAGATGGATAGAAGCGCATGCGAACTGTGCTTCAAAAGGCAACGCTTTCACTATCACCGAACTTGGTAAACAAGCGCTAATTAACTGGCTATCGACACCGGTGGCCACCTGTCAGCATAGAGATTCGTTTTGTATAAAATTGATGAATCATTCTCTCGCACCAACAGAATTAAGCCGTGAGATAGACCTCAGCATCAAAACCACCCTCACGGTATGTCAATATTACGAACGAACCTTGAAACAACCGCAATTAAACGCTCGTCAAACCCTTATCCTCAAAAAGCGACTCGCAGAAGTTCAATTGAATTTGGATTGGTTCCAAGACATCCAGAAGACCTTGTTTTGAAAACGTCCACTCAAAGCAAAGTCGTTAAAAAAGAAATTGACCACATCGCCAAATACATTACACCTCAAGTTCATTCTGGCCCCGTCAAGCACGCACCCAGAATGAACTTGAAGAGAACGACATCAGCCAAAATATTAAAATAGTGGGATTGATTCATAATAAGGAGAACACCTCATGGACAAAAGAACCGTACCAGCCCATCAGCGCATGGAAATACCGCTTAAACCCAACCACGCCTTACCATATCCAAGTAAAACCGTGCCAGAAAAATTAAAGCAGCAGACCAAAGTTCGTCGCCGCATTGAAGACATCCTTGAAGCCCAAGAATTTGATGCGCTTTGGAAGGATGGGGGAAATAGAAGACAATAAAGCACGGCCGCTTTGTCGCGTAATTCAGTTTAGAGGCCATTTTTCACCGTTTGATATGCTTTTTAATCAATACGACAGGTTTCAGGCATCCCAAGCTTCTACAGCGCTTTGAGCATGTCTAAGTTTATGAAAGTAAACGTTTGTGATAACCAGACCGCTGTTTCCAATACTTATTGGAACCGGACACCTCCGGACAACCAGCCGCGAGATTTCGGGAGGGGGATGAGCTCAAACGCGAGTTTAATCTGAATTGCATAGTAACAAGACCTCGTGTCATAGCGCCATCGCCAGATACCTCTATGAGACTTCGGCGTGTTTATTTGAGTAAGTTCGGGAGCACTTCTCCACCGGTAACATTAGATAAACTTAACTCAGCAGCAAGGATTTCCGGCGTCTTGGTATCGACCGCTAAGTGTAACTTTCGCCATACTCTAAGCTTCCCATCTGAACAAGGTTTTTACTTCCTACTTACCTTCACCATAAACCTTGATGCCTCTCTACTCAATGGCTAGGCACAGCATTGCGCCTCTTGCTTTTGTTTTAGATGAGATATCTACCTCTTTTGCATGGCGAATGATACTTTTGTTATGTGGGCAGCTCAACGGAACATGAAGCTAGCCTAAATATTGAATCGATAGACCCTTGCAGCGATCTCAATGGCATAGAGAAGACTCGTTTCACCATTAACGCAGTGGTAGTAATAACTAAATCACTGAATCGACGTGACCTACCACGCTGGTTCTGTTTGCTTTACGTCCCCCCACTTATCGCCTCGGGACCTATCAGAGCTAATAGGAACTAATACAGGTAAAGGAGACCTCTTTTTATTTGTACTGCAATTTATCTAACTCATAATTGTCCGTGCGACCTGAAGTCGTATGAAGCGTTGTTCACCACGCAGAGTGAACCATCTGTATCACCAGATGACCCTAAGAGCCTGAATAAAGCAGCGGCTCTGACAACGTAACGAAGCTTGGTCGTTAGGCTGTGCGGGAGCAAAATCGTGAGAGGATGTTCCTCCTGATAACCTCAAAATCGGGTGAGTGCTAGGGAGTCAATATGATGAATGTAATGTGAATCCATTTAAGGCGCGTTATGTGATGAAACAGCGGAAGTGGTTAATACGCTGTAGCCAAAAGGCAACGAGAGTCGGAAAGAGATTGGACAATGCTCTTTCGTGGTCATTGTACTCTCCGCACCATTGTGGGCATCTAAGTTGACATTTTTACGCGACATACGGAACAGGGTAAGCCTGTATACCTCCCTATGGGAAAGCTACCTGTGAAGGTGGCCGATAGGTATGCAGGTAAAGGAGGTTAGAGAAAGCAAATGTCGCTTTGTAATGAAGTGGATACAGATTTCTATCTGGCGCTAAAGCGAGCTGACTTCTAACTGGTCTCCCGTTGCGAAAGAGTTTGAAGAACTTTATTGAAGAAGAAAAGCAAATGAT
>NZ_JBGONI010000077.1:0-6682 GCF_041439035.1 Vibrio sp. 1F263
ACCAAGTATTTCTAAAACCCGCATCAGAAACGATGATCGGACTGATTTTATTCGGCAAAATACTCTGCAATTTATCAAGGAATGCTTGGTGACTTTTCGGTGAGTTGTATTGGCCATATTCAAAAACTTGTTCAAAGATTGTGATGGCTCGACCATCAAACGAGCTATTTCAAGTAGATATGACAAGCTAGAAAGGAATTATGCCAGCATGCTATCGCTGGCATTCATGTTACCGCGGGCTACCGATGTATTGCTGAACATGAGATACACAACAAAGATCAACACGCCCTAGTTAATGACCAATTTAGTTCGTTGGAGCATTTCCATACAAAATACCCGTGTCATTACCTAACACCCCTGCAATGTAATCTTTACCGTTGTGCTTAACCGTCAAGAAAACCCCGTTGTAACTGCCATTTAGCGCTGATTGCGAGCAAGAAACGGCACTTGCGTTATCTGCATTAAAGTAAGATCCATTACGAACCAATTTACCTGTAATTGTACAAACGCCATTAACGACATATGAACCATCTGCGTTAATCGTCCACGTACTACCATCTGTTGCATTGGTATGAGTACCGGTGATTTGGGCAAGAGCTAATGAGTCAGTTGTTTTATTCATTGAGTAAACAAGGTTTGACCCGCTAACAACGGCTGTTAGAGTTGCAATATTGTTTGTAAATTTAGCATGCATTAACTGAATTCTTTCTTTCACAAAAACATTGTTGCTAGTAAAAGATAGACCTCTAGTTGTCATCGATGTTTCTGTCGTGGTCGCACTATCAACAAAGTAAACGCTGTTGTTCGCGAAGTCACCCACAATTAGGTTGTTCTTAGATCGCTTTGAGTCAACAAGCATGACGGTCAAGTCAGTCGGGTTAACGTATAGGCCATTACCACTAAACGTTTTTACTGTTGCACTCGGTGCCGCTGACGAACCACCGCCACAACCTACAAGTACTACTGAAGCGAAAACACCTAAAATGAAGCCTTTGTTTTTCATTGTGATTACTCTTTATTATGTATAAAGATCTTATCATATCTAAAAATAATAAATCCCGCAAAGTTGCGAGAGAACCGGCGACGCTGACGGATCCCCTCATATTTTCCCTAGTCCTGCATTGTGTGTGAGCCTTTGATATTCGAACATTACCCATTGATATTGGGATTCGTTAATTTGATATCGCCGATGATTTCGTACCTCTCTCCCTAGACGAGGTATGGATAGAACTCGGCGGTGTTTAATGCTGTTGGCTTGGAAGTCAAGATGCCATTTGGCTTGTACTGAAATGAGGCCATTCCACCACTGATCTGCACCATCAATACTGGACGTTACGTTAAGCGACTTTGTCATTACGTTAACTACGGACTAGGTGATATAAAGGTATGAATCAGTTAGTTGATACTTAACGGTGTGCTCTTAAGAACTAAAGCTTTTAATTTTCCACTCTTGGAAGGCGTTGTTGCCTAAATCAGTTGAACCTTTTTCGAGTCTTGCGATCTGATCCTTTATGATGGTTAGAGCGGTGGTGACATGGGTAAGGCAAAAAAGAAGATAACTAACTGGGCGGAGTACAATAAGGCTCTGTGCAAACGGGGGCTCGGTTACGTTCTGGATAGATGATTCAGCCGTAGATGCATGGCGATGCAAAGCCCATCATGGTAAGCGTGGTAGAGGCTTCCAGTACTCTGATACAGCGATTGAAACTGCATTGATGATTAAGGGGATATTCTCTCTACCATTGCGGGCTCTTCAAGGTTTTATCGACTCTATCTTTGAGCTACTGGAGGTTCCACTGACGCCCCCTGACTACACGTGTATCAGCAAACGCTCGAAGACAGTTCAGGTCAAATATCGTAACAAATCCAGAGGAGCTATTCGCCATATCGCTATTGACTCGACTGGTCTCAAAGTCTTTGGCGAAGGTGAGTGGAAGGTGAAAAAGCACGGCGCCGAAAAACGCAGAACTTGGCGCAAACTGCACTTAGCCGTTGATGTAGAAACTCATGAGGCCATTAGTGCAGAAGTCAGTCTTGTAAGTGTTGGCGATAGCGAAGTGCTGCCAACATTACTCAACCCTTTACGTAGAAAGGTAGATACCGTATCTGCTGATGGAGCGTATGACACAAAAAGTTGCTATGAGACCCTGCAAAATAAGGGCAGTACTCCGTTGATACCGCCTCGAAAGAATGCGGCGCTTTGGGAAGAAGGGCATCCCAGAAATGAAGCAGTAAAGGCTTTGAAAAACGGAACAATAGCGGAGTGGAAATCTGAGTCGGGTTATCACTATCGCTCAATATCTGAGACCGCAATGTCTCGATATAAAGGACTAACCAGCGGTAAATTGAGCTTGAGATGTTACAACGCTCAAGTGGGAGAAATCATGGCGAATGTCAAAGCTATAAACAAAGTCATAGGACTAGGTATGCCTGTTCGAAACTAACGGCGAGTCACATATGGCGTCGTTGGTCTTTAAACCGATTTGATCAACAACGCCGTCGTATTGACTAAAAAGCATGCGAAACGGGGTGCCTCTATCTCCAAATTTAATTACGCAACAAAGCCACCTCAGATGACAATACTTAGGCGCACTTAACAAAATTAACCTTTATTTATAAGTGGGCATTAAGTATTATTAATAATATTAATAATACTTGATAATTAAACATGTTAAATAATGTATCTATAAAAAACAAAATTCAAATGACAATCGGTCTAGCGGCTATGCTTATGTTATTGTTGGGAGGATTCGAACTCTACATTCAACAAGAGCAGAGACTTGAAGAAAGGCATGATAAACTGCAAGCGCAAGTAGAGACTGCGGTATCCTTAGTCCAACACTTCAGAACCAATGAGTCTCTAAATATAGAAGACGCTCAAACAGCAGCAAAAAAAATATTATCAGACCTCAGATATGATGATGACCACTATTTTTGGGTAACCAATACAAAAAACAAACTAATTATCCACCCGAAAAGGCTGACTTCTATTGGCCAAGATATGACTAACGTTCGAGATAGTAAAGGTAATTATCATTGGCGCGAAATGTCTCGTATTGCCAAAAACAATTCTTCAGGTTTTTTGAGTTACACATGGCGAGATCAGCAAGGAAAAGATAAAGATAAGATTTCATATGTGTATTACATTCCAGAATGGGATTGGATTGTAGGATCGGGATTATTCATTTCTGACATCCAAGAAGATTTTCACAAAAATATCATGCAGCAAAGCGTTTTATTAGTAATTATTATGGGGATCTTGTTTTCTATTAGCTTCTTTATCAGCGATAGTATTGTAAAACCAATCGAACAATTAGTTGAAAACCTCAAGATCATCGCGAGTGGCAATTTAACAACAAACTTCCAACAGAACCGAGAAGATGAGATTGGAGAGCTAAACCGAGGCCTTTGTCAAATGCAGACTACCATTAGAGGTACCTTAATTGCTGCGCAAAGTACAGCCGATAAGGCAAGTCTTTTATCGGAAAGCATAGCCTCTTCAAGTGAAGAAACTGCTCAAAGTTTAGCATCTCAGAACTCACAACTTGAGCAGATGTCAACGGCAATGAGTGAAATGTCAGCAACTATTAAGAATGTAGCTATCAACGCCGAATATAGCTCAGAAAAAACCAGTGAATCCTCGCATCAAGCACAAGCCAGCAGCCAAAGTATGGTCACAACACTTGAAGATGTTTCGGCAATCTCCCTCTCTATCGATGAAACAACACAGTTAATGGCGACCTTGAAACGCGGTGTAGATAATATAGGCCAAGTTGTGCAAGTTATCCAAGAAGTGTCTGAACAAACAAATT
Organism: Vibrio sp. 1F263; assembly: GCF_041439035.1. Lineage (NCBI taxonomy): Bacteria > Pseudomonadati > Pseudomonadota > Gammaproteobacteria > Vibrionales > Vibrionaceae > Vibrio > Vibrio sp. 1F263. Next base: position 3,813 of record NZ_JBGONI010000077.1, read on the forward strand.
TACTTGCACTGAATGCCGCGATTGAAGCGGCGCGAGCAGGAGAACAAGGTCGTGGTTTTGCTGTGGTTGCCGATGAGGTTCGCAATCTTGCAAGCCGAACTCAAGATTCTACCAGTCAAGTTCAATCAACGATTAACGAGTTACTCGCTAGTACTTCTGAAGTGCTTACTGTCATGGAAAGTAATAATGCAAGTATTAGCACCTGTGTAGAAACAGCTCAACATACAAAAGACACACTAGTATCTATGGTAGGAAGCCTCAACGAAGCTAATGATATGGTCGCTCAAATTGCCGCTTCCGCTGAACAGCAAGGCATCGTTTCAAATGAAATGAGTGAAAATGTTAGTGTGATTAATTTATCAGCAAGAGAAATTAATCAAGCTAGTGTACATATGGCATCTCAAACTCAAGAGATGGCAAGTGCTGCCGAAGAGCTTAAACAACTATTGACATACTTTAAGCTGGAATAATCCGACGCACCTTGGTCTATATCGACACCTCTCCCCCGGATATAGACCAATCTATTTGCTCGTTAATATTACTAACAGAAGGTTTTTTTCAAAACCAAAAGACAAAGTCATCAACCTACGATCGATTAACTAAGTTTACTTAAATACTTAGACTAATAACCAAGCTGTGCTAAAGACTTAAGTCTGTTGTTGCTGAGTCAAAGGTCTAGGTTGATTAAGTGTTTTTGACTGACCTCAAAGAGCAAAAAAGTGTGTTATTCACTCTACTATATTGGAGATGTAAAGATTAAAATCAATAAAAACATAAAACTATCAGTAGATTACAGTCTTTTAGATGTATTCAAGAAAGACTGTACCAAGTCACTACTAACTCCAAATAACTGTGTCTCGGTGATGACTCAACAAGAAAAACTGTCATTTTTTTTCTCTATCGTAAACCAAAGTGCAAACGCCGTTGTTATTACAAACGTTGACAGGGACATTATCTACGCCAATAAAAAATTTGAAGAACTGAGTGGCTATGCCCTATGTGAAGTTCTTGGCAAGAACCCAAGAATATTGAAATCAAACAATACCCCAGTCGACAGCTACCGCGATATGTATCGCACATTACAGTCGGGAAGTTCTTGGAAGGGTGTATTTTTCAATAAATATAAAGATGGCCCCGAGTATATTGAAGAAGCTGTTATTTCTCCGATAATGTGCGATATAGGAGAAGTTATTTGTTATCTTGCAGAAAAAAAAGACATTACAGTTCAAAGGGCTATGGAAGACAGCGTACGGAAATTGACTCATTTTGATAGTCTAACGGAACTGCCTAATCGGGCCTACTTTATCGAAGAAGCCAAGAGGATAATGGACTTACAACTAGCTAAAGATAACTGCTTTACGATATTGTTTGCCGACTTAAACCGATTTAAAGAGCTTAATGATAGCAGAGGCCACCTTGCTGGTGATACGGCGCTAAAAGAGGTAGCTAGACGGATTGAAAACGCACTTCCGTCTGGTGATTTAGCAGCTAGAGTTGGAGGGGATGAGTTTGTTGTGATTCATCGAAAAGCGACACAAGAAAGCACTGCGCATTTAGCTGCCCAATTGGTAGCGGCACTGAGTCGACCTATCCCGATAAATATAGGACAAAAAGCTTTTCTGGGTGTTAGTATCGGAGCAGCCACATGGCCTTTGGACGGTGAAACATTGCATGATGTGCTCTCACATGCAGACTTAGCTATGTACGAAGCTAAGTCGACTGATCGGGACTTTGTCTTCTACACGGAACAGATTGGCACACACTATCATCGTGAATTGGAGTTATCGCGCAGGTTAAATCAGGCTATACACGATAAAGATCAGTTTCATCTAGTCTATCAGCCAAAATTTTATACAGCCAGTACGGAAGTTGCAGGGGTTGAAGTTCTGCTTCGCTGGGACGAGCCTGAGCTTGGTATCATTAACCCTGGGGAGTTTATTCCTCTTGCCGAGAAGTATAGGATAATGTGTCCTCTCGGTAAGTGGGTCATCAAAGCCGCCAGTAAGCAATTTCGTCAGTGGCAATCAGAGGGCAGAGTGTTGCCAGGTAGAATGGCTGTGAATATCTCCGTTCAACAATTAGAGCAACCTGAGTTCTTTGAGAGCATTATAAGTATGATTTCAGAAGAGGGACTCTCTCCTTCCATATTTGAATTAGAAGTGACAGAGTCGGTATTGATGAGTAACCCAGAAAAAACAATGCGCGTGTTGCAAAAGTTAGAACATGTAGGATTCAGTATCGCTATCGACGATTTTGGTACTGGCTTTTCGTCTTTATCGTACCTCAAAAGAATTAACGCAAAGGTTTTGAAAATTGATAAATCGTTCATTGAGAGTTTGGCGACCAGCATACACGACAAAATGATAGTGAAATCTGTGGTGGACTTAGCTCAGAATCTGGGGTTATCCGTTGTGGCTGAGGGCGTCGAAACTGAGGAGCAAAGGCGTTATCTTGAAGAGGTCGGGTGCGACATGGTACAGGGCTACTACTACTCAAGACCACTCACCGCAGAAGAATTAATCCGAAAATTTACTTTTAAAACTTTGCTTAAGGAATGAACAATGACTGAGCATTCTTCTCCATTTTTAAATACTTTCTATTTGAGAGTGTTATCTGTCGTTCATGACGGTTTGTCGCAAAGTTATGAAGAAGCACAAGCGTACTGATTTTTATATGAAATTAGGCTGATTTCGAGTGAAGCTGTTCCCAAACAGATAAGCTTTCAGGATTGTCAAGCAGTCCATTTTTAATTATCGACCGGCTTTGTTGCGTAATTAAATTTAGAGATAGAGCCAACCCGTTTCGCGTATTTCTGAGTCAATACGACAAGTTTCAGGCATACCTAACCCAGTAAGCTTGTTCAACGCTTT
>NZ_JBGONI010000078.1:0-6649 GCF_041439035.1 Vibrio sp. 1F263
GATCAGATCGTAGGTTCTTGATTTAGTTCCATTGAATTACGCAACAAAGCCGCGTAGAGTGTTAGCTTTTTCATTAGAAATTCCTTTATCTTAAATGATTGGCTCGAATACTGCTGAGCGTATGTTGTTCTGCAGATACATTGCAGAGCTTTTACTTGGTCACGCTATGAATCGAAGGGTAAACTTCGATCTCAATAACGTCTTGATAATAACCCGCGAAACGCAAGCTATTTTCGAGTGCTACCCTAAGGCTCCCCTGTTGAGAGAAAGGAATAACACCAGAACTGTTTATCATTACTGGTGAAGTAAGTTGGCTGCTGTGCCTACTTTCATAAAGACGAAGCTCGTCTATTTGTAATGACAGATTATAAGTTTCAATAATATCAACCCCTTGGTGTTGATATTTTAAGCCTCCATATTTTGAATTAATCGTTATACCCAACGGACGGTTACAATACATATTAAAAGGCAATAGTTGCACATCACGGCGTTCCGTAAACTTCATGACATTGCCAGAAAAGAAATTTATTTCGCATCGATCTTTGATCTGGCCATTAATTCCTAACGTTAAGGTGTTAGCACTGGTGTAGAATGAAAGTGACAGACTAAAAATTAACGTTGAGACGATGAATTTGTGAATAAATACGAATGCTCTAATCATCATTTCACCTCTCATTGATTGAATGTAACCTGTTGCTTAACTTTCAAAACTATAAGTGCTTTAAAAAATGGTGAAGTAGTAAAAAAAGTTTATTATTTAGACGAAGTATGAGTTTTAGTATGAGTTTAAGGTAAGGTATAAATAGTACATTTTTAGATAATAATTTTGTTTTCAATTAGATAGGCAGTTTTTGACCCACAGTTAAATTTACGAGTGGATTTTTATTAATTGATAAAATTAGAACTATGGTCTACGGCGTTATTTTTGGTGAATTTTTCGATGGATTATTCTTCCAGGAATATTTTATTTTTAGTTTTATTCACTGGTTTATAATTTGAATGTGACGATTTTTAATTGTAATAGTGAAAAGTGGCTATCTATATTAGTTGGTAATTTCTATTTAAATTAGCCTCTTACGATGTTTTTTTAGAATTGGTGTGTTTTATTCTTAAATACCGTACGCATGGCAAATAAAAATTAAATTATTACGATTAAATTATTTGATTTTATCGTGCATGAAAAATTTAATCTCACAAATGAAAATCGAAATTTAACGATAATTTAATACTTAAACGCAGGTTTAATACATAGAAGGTATTCACATAGGCCAAAACAAGATTGCGTTCTGTTGCAGTTAATTTAGTTGAGTCTATTAGGCAGATTAGTCGGTATAGGTATAGGTGAGGTGGAAGAGGTGAATGATTTTTTTTAAAAGACTAAAGCTTCGTAAGGGAAGCTCTAGTCTTAATTGCTTTAATGCGAATCTTGTTCAGCGTTAAAGCGCACTTTCCAACTTAGTTAGGAAAGTCGCGATGTCTTTTGAACTGATATCTCTATGAGTAACAAAACGTACAGGGTTACCTGGTGACATTGTAATGCCTTGCTCTCCTAACTCCCGTGCGATACGGTTAATATCGATCGACTGATCTAACTTCGCAAACACAATATTAGTCTGAATGAAATCGGGGTTAACTGAGAAACCTTCTAACTTGCTTAGACCAATCGCTAGTTTTTTTGCGTTTTCATGGTCTACTTTAAGTTGAGCCACGTTCTCCGTGAGCGCCATTTTACCTGCTGCAGCAAGAATACCAGCCTGACGCATACCACCACCGACCATTTTACGCAATCGACGAGCTTTAGCGATGTACGCTTTGCTACCAAGAAGTAGAGAGCCAATTGGAGCACCCAAACCTTTTGATAAACAAATTGTCATCGAATCGAAGTGTTGTGCGATCTCTTTAATGTGAACATCTAGTGCAGCCGCCGCGTTATAGACACGCGCGCCATCTAAGTGCATTTGCAGGCCGTGTTGGTTTACGAACTCACGCGCTTCCGCTAGGTAAGAGACTGGCAGCACTTTACCATTGATTGTGTTTTCTAAACTAAGAAGCTTAGTACGAGCAAAGTGGCTGTCGTCTGGCTTAATCGCTGCAGCAAGCTTTTTAAAATCTAACGTGCCGTCAGGGTTGTTCTCGATTGGCTGAGGTTGAATCGAGCCTAATACTGCAGCGCCGCCAGCTTCGTATTTGTAGTTGTGCGCTTGTTGGCCACAAAGGTATTCGTCACCACGCTCACAGTGCGCCATTAAACCCAGTAGGTTGGCCTGTGTGCCGGAAGAAGTGAACATAGCCGCTTCAAAACCGGTTTCATTTGCAGCCCATTGTTCCAGTTCGTTGACGGTTGGGTCATCGCCATATACATCATCGCCTACTTCTGCATTTGCCATTACATCACGCATAGCTTGCGAAGGTTTAGTTACGGTGTCAGAACGAAAGTCCATGTTTATCTCCTAGAGTACTATTAGGTAGTCATATAATTGGCTATAGATGGCCACATAGTTGGGCTTTGCTTAAACAAGCGATGGTTTTGGTATCGGTAATTTGATCGTTGCGAATTTTATGTTGCAGTTCTTCCAAGCTAAGTTCGATAACCTCTATTACTTCATCTTCATCACATTCAAAGCGGGTAGTAAGGCTTAAGTCTTTTGCGATGAACAAGTGTTGGATCTCATCACAGAAGCCAGCTAAAGGGGTAACTTGTCCCAAGCTCTGGAAATAAGTTGCACTGTAACCCGTTTCTTCTTCGAGTTCGCGTTGTGCACATTGAAGAGGTGTCTCATCAATTTCCATCGTGCCAGCAGGGAGTTCCAAAAGCCATTTCTTAAGAGAAGGACGAAACTGGTTAATGAGGATGATTTTTCCAGACGAAGTGATAGGAAGAATAACGGCCGCGCCGGGGTGGTTTATTGTTGTATGTTTTACCACGACGTTCGTAGGGAGCGTCACGTTCTCTTCTATAAGAGAAATACTTTTCCATTGATGGATAACTTTACTCATGCAATCTGGCCACTTTCCTTGCCAATTTTTCTTATAACTGAAGACGTGTACCACCATAACGTCTATGGTGTCGAAAATAAAAGAAAAATTAGGGTTAACAATAGATTTAGTTTCACACCATTCGTGATGCTACTCTCATAATTGGAATCTATGATTGCGCGAAAATTGCAGCTTAACCATCTGATATAAAGGCAACTAAATAATAAAAGATACTTGTAACAAAGTGCTAACAAATGTATAAAAACGTATCTACACTCTCAACTGTTCAAAGATTTTCGGAGTAACGCATGAACCCTTCTATTTCCTCACATGCTGACAAGGCGCTACTCTCTGAAAGAATCAATAAATTAGCGCATGCTCTCTCTGATGGCGTTTATGAAAGAGAAGACACCATTAAGCTTTGTTTACTGGCGGCTCTGGCTGGCGAAAGTGTGTTCCTATTGGGCCCTCCGGGTATCGCAAAAAGCCTTATCGCTAAACGCCTCATCCAGGCTTTTGACAACAGTAGCTACTTCGAATATTTGATGACACGTTTCTCTACTCCTGAGGAAGTGTTCGGCCCACTAAGCATTCAAGAATTAAAAGACAACGGTCGTTACGTAAGGCTGACCGAAGGCTACCTACCAACCGCGCAAGTTGTATTCCTTGATGAGATCTGGAAAGCAGGCCCTGCCATTCTCAATACGTTACTGACTGTGGTTAACGAAAAGACATTTAAAAACGGCGCAGACATTGAGCGTGTGCCGATGCGCTTGTTGGTTTCAGCGTCTAATGAACTTCCTGACGAAGACAGTGGACTAGAAGCACTTTATGACCGAATGTTAGTTCGTGTGTTCGTCAACCGTATTCAAAACAAACAAAACTTCAAATCGATGCTAACGACAGGTACTTCTCAAGAAGCTGTCATTCCCAAAGGGTTAGCGATTACAGACATTGAATATCATCAATGGCAGAAAGAACTCGATAATCTGGAGTTGACGGATAATTCGTTTAACAAGTTATTTGAGCTAAAAACCATGCTTGAAGACACGGTTAAGAAGCAAGGCTCAGCGTCAGAGTCGGATTTGTATGTTTCGGACAGACGCTGGAAGAAAGCGGTTAAACTATTGAAAGCGAGCGCATTCTTCAGTGGCCGTGATAGCGTTAACCCGCTCGATATTATGCTTCTTCAAGATTGTTTGTGGCATAGCCCTGAATCTCGCGATGTGGTTCGTAGCGTTGTAAAAGATTTTGCGTTGAACCGAGCGTTTGATCAGCAAGAGTCTAAATCTCAAATCGAAATGTCTCGTGAAGAGCTAGAAGAGATTCAAGATGATGTTGAATCGACTCTGTCGGTGTCGCTCTCAGTGGAGTCAACCAGTGGCTTACGACGTAAAGACGTTTACCAACATGATATCAAGAACGCGAAAATGTACAGCGTCGGTAGCGCATACAATCTTATTAAATTGGTTATGCTGCAAAGCAATATGTCGGTGTCTGAATCTGAGAAAGGCGATAGTCGTTGGGTGTATGTAGCCAAAGATGATTTTGACCGCGTTCTAAAAGAAGGTCATGGCGATATTTATGGTTACGTAAACGAAAACAAAAATCTATGCCGCTTAAAGCTCGACTTGGATGCATCGAATCAATTAGTGATCAAAGATATTGCTAATCGTTCTGTATTGGTGAGTGTGGTGACTACTGACGGTTTAGATCAAGAACTGTATAACAAGTGGTTGAATGGCGCTGAGAAAGCCCTAGAACAGTTAACTGCAGCTGAATTCAAGTTAAAAAGAGTACGCACTGAATTCCATGACGCATTACCGCATAACTATATTGACCCTGATTTACCGAAAGCGATGGAATCAAGCTTACAGGCGGTAACACAAGAGCTTGAAACGACAAAAGTGAAGAGTAGCAAGATCGCGCAACGCATTAAGTTCATGAGTCAGTACTTTGAGTAAGAGGGGGAGCATATGTTAGGAGCTGACGGCTTAAACCTCGCTTTGATGGTGGCTGACTCAGGTATCATTGATACCGCGATGAATGATCTTATCGCTCGTTCTCAAGTGATGATGGCTGCTGAGAATAAAGGTGTGAAAACATCAGTCAAAAACCACTTAGTTAAATGGCGCGGTAAAGTAAAAAAACGCGTCACTAAAGTGTGTGAAACCGACCGTTTCCAAGAGGAAATCGCACTTTACCAAGAAGTGATTTACTGGGATGAATCTCAGTTTTTTGACGAGATTGATCGCGTTATTAAGAAGCTGGAGTGGCACTCAGCATTTTACCTACAAGCAAGACGTTTGATGGAAAACAATAAAGGTGTTTATAACGCGATGTTTCCACATTACTTTTGTGATCAATGGTACCAATCGCTATCAGACGCCATCAAACAAGCTCAAGTCACCGAACTCGAAACAAGCAAAGAAAAAGTCTTAGCTGATCTTTATCAGCGCATGGAAACCATGAAAAACATGGACAAAGTGACAGAGTCGGGCGATGAAGGCAGTGTAGGGCGTTTGTGGGACATGGCATCGGCCAAATTAAGCAAAACAGACCTAACCATCATGAAGCGCCACGCTGAGTTTCTGAATAAGCACAAGGGTTTGCAAGAGATCGCAGAAAAGCTAGGCCGTATGGCTGGTGAGGAAGATGACCCTTCGCTACACAAAGCCCCTGTAGAAGAACTACAGATGGTTGAAGAGAAAAGCGATGAAGCAGTCGATGATATTGTTGGGATTCATGAAAGTGATGATCTCAACAAGATGCTGCCAAACGAAACCATGTTCTTAGCTTACCCTGAACTTGAGGTTATCTTTTATAAGCACTTGGCCGACAAGCGTTTATTGAGCTATCGTTCGCAAGGTAAATCACGGACATTACGTAAAGTGAAAGCGCAAAAGCCTGATAGCAAGAATATCGATATTGAAAAGGGCCCGTTTATCGTCTGTGTCGACGCTTCTGGTTCTATGAGCGGTTTCCCAGAGCAGTCAGCCAAAGCTATGGCTTATGCGTTGATGCAGATAGCTCTAGCCGAAGAGAGAGACTGTTACGTGATTTTGTTCTCTTCTGAGCAGATTACCTATGAATTAACAAGGCAAGATGGCCTACGTGAAGCGAGTGACTTTTTAAGCTACTCATTCCATGGCGGTACAGATTTAGAACCTGTTCTGATGAAGTCGATTGATTTGATGACGGGTGACAAATACAAGAACGCAGATTTGATCGTGCTTTCTGACTTTATTGCTCCTAAGCAGTCTGATGAAATGATTGCTCAGGTTGAAAAATTGAAAGAGCACAAAAACCGTTTTCATGCGGTTAGTCTTTCGAAATATGGCAACCCACAACTTATGACGATGTTTGACCATTGTTGGGCTTACCATCCAAGCCTAGTCGGTCGTTTTATGAAGAAGTGGTAACGTCGAATTCCTTAATTTGCTCCATTTTGCTGCGTGTTTATTGATTGAAGAGATCGAACATGCAGCAATTTGATTTAAATGTCAGCAAACGGAATTGAAATTCATTTTTTTGTTTGACTATCTCCCCGCGATCCGTAAAGTAGGCACCCGAACACAGCGGTGTGGCTTGCTTTAGCCCCTAAAGTGTTGAATTGAAAAGGCGCCTTGGCAGAGTGGCTATGCAGCGGATTGCAAATCCGTGGACCTCGGTT
>NZ_JBGONI010000079.1:0-6567 GCF_041439035.1 Vibrio sp. 1F263
AATCTGTCGGATTTGTTAGAGCCGAAATCGTTGAAAAGACAACCAAGTATCAGGCGCAGATAGCCACGGCCAACATGACACTTCTCATCAATGATGTGGAGCTGAGCATTCCTCAATGTACGCCAGCGACCTATCTTGCTGAACTCATTGGAGCGTTGTCATGAAAGGTATGCTCAGCGCGCCAGAGATTTACCTTTATCGTGAAAGCGTCGATTTTAGAAAGCCCATTAATGGTCTTGCAGCGATTATCGAAAACGACACGAACTTACCTCTTGGCAGTGGTGCGCTGTTTCTGTTTACCAATAAACAGCGCGATAAGATCAAGGTGCTGTACTGGGATAAAACAGGCTTCGCCCTCTGGTATAAACGCCTCGAAAAAGCCAAGTATAAGTGGCCTTCAAAAGAGAAAAATCAGGTGTTTACCCTCACTCAATTTGAGCTTGATAGACTGCTTTCAGGCTTCACAATTATCGGCCATGAACCCGTAAAAATAAACGATTTTCCAATGAGCTAATCGAGAATAAAGCCTTATATACCAAGCGTTAACGGCACAACTTCAGTATAATCAATGCCATGGAAAAGACGCCAAATATCAACCCAGAAAGCCAAGATATTGCCGAGCTACAAGCGATGGTGAAAGCCCTGATGCTCTCGCAAGAGCAGAAGGAATCGTAATGGCAACAAGAGCGCTAATCGCTGCTTGAACAACTCAAACTCGCCTTCGACCGCCAGTTCGCTAAACGCTCGGAGGCGTTAAAGCCTTACGATGAATCACAAGGTGACCTCTTCAACAAAGCGGAATGTGAAGCCGTTAAAGAAGACGAGGTTGAGGTAACAACCACGACCACAACGAAAAAGCGCGGTAAACGTAAACCTCTGCCTAAGACCTTACCTCGTGAGGTTATCGAACTCGATTTAGACGACCATGAAAAGCAGTGCGCTTGCTGCAATCATAGCCTGCATAAAATCGGGGAAGACCGCAGCGAGAAGCTAGAGTTCACGCCTGCGGTACTCAAGGTGTTGGAATATGTTCGCCCTAAGTACGCTTGCCGCCAGTGCGAGAAAACAAGCGACAGCAGCCATATCGTTCAGAAGCCATCCCCTCAGAGTCTCATCCCTAAAAGCTTCGCCACAGAAAGCTTGCTGGCCAACATCATTCTTGGCAAATACCAGTACGCGATGCCACTTTATCGCCAAGAATCGCTGTTTACCCAGTCGGGTATCGAGTTATCACGCACCACGTCATAATCTGGCGATTATGGGTGGTTGTCTTTATTAACTGATTGAAATTTATTGGTATTTAGTTTTTTTTTTTTAGTGTTACGGCATGCTTGATAGCGTTCTACGGTTCAAAATTGCCCCTGTAAACAGGAGCTTGAAATGAAAAAAATATCTCTTACTCAGCGATTTGTCGAGCGCGTTAAACCGACTTCGACCACACAAGAATACTATGATACCAAGGTGTCTACGCTGTATTTACGAGTCTACCCGTCAGGGAGGCGCGTGTTTTTCGTTCGTTTTCAGCACAACGGATTGAGGAGGAATCATAAGTTAGGTGGCGCGTTAGATTGCTCTTTACGTCAAGCAAGGCGAGAAGCCTTGCAGCTTGTTGAGCAGGTGCGCAGTCCAAAAATGGAAACCTTGCCCTCCATAACGCTGCAGGCTTTTGGCCAAGAGTTTTTTAAGCGTTATCCTCGTCATTGGAAACCGAACACTTTGAAAAAGAACGAAAGTGCCTTTCGTCTTCAGATCGCGCCTTATCTTGGAGATAGGGAAGTGCAATCCATTGTTCGAAAGGATGTTGAACAGTGGTTTACCCAGTTAAGCCATGTGAAAGGCTCAGCCAACCAAGCGTTAGTGTTGCTGTCGGTTATGATGCAGCAATGTGAAGCGTGGGAGTATCGTACTAAAAATACCAATCCTTGCCGTGGTTTCAAGCGTTATAAAGCAGGGGAGGTAGCGCGCTATCTTAGTAAAGACGAATTGCGTCAACTCTGGCGAGTGTTAGATACGTTAGAGGGCGATAACCCAGCTAAGGTTATGATGATACGTCTGCTGATATACACAGGTTGCCGCTCATCGGAAGTGAGAACCTTGCAATGGAAAGAGTACCGAGGTAATCACTGGCATTTATTAGACAGTAAAACGGGGGCGAAAACGGTTTACCTTTGCTCACAAGTCAGAGCTTATCTTGATGCATGGCAATCAGAGAGTCATTACGTGTTTCCGGCCCCTTGTAACACCCAACCTATATCAACCAATCAGTTGGGTATCTTCTGGCGACAGGCTCGCCAGTTGGCCGGATTGGAAGGCGTGCGCTTGCATGATTTACGTCACACCTATGCCAGTATTGCCATTCAGTCGAAGGTAAACTTGATCGTGCTTAGTCGCCTTTTGGGGCATGCTGAAGCAGAAACGACGCTAAAGTACGCGCATTTGGGACGTGAGGACGTATGTCAGGCGGCTTCTCATGTGTCGGGTGTACTCGTTAAGGGGATGCGCTCATGAAGTCACTGTTATTCACTTCTAAAGTCATTCAATCACTGAATTCAAAAACTCGAACGTATACGGTGTGGGATACTCAAGTGCCAGCGTTAGGGGTTCGAGTTTATACCGATGGTCGTCGTTTCTATGTGACTCATTTATCCATTCCCAATCAGACGTTGGCGGCAGTGGGGCAACTGACACTAAAAAAGTAAGACAACACGTACGCGCTTTACAAGCCTCTTTTTTAGACAAAGAGACGAAACCGATACGGTTGATCCGCTTTGATGCTTTGGTGAAAGAAGAGTGGACGGATAAGGTCTGCAAGGGATGGAAACTGAGTACACAAGGGACTGCGTCGAGCGCCTTAAAAAGGCATTTGTTGCCCGAGTTTGGACGTTTTCCTGTCAGCCGTATTGATTCGTGTCATGTACATCGCTGGTTTGATGAATTGAGTCAGAGTTACGCAGGGACAGCTAATCGTAATCTTGATGTGCTTCGTTCTATCTTCAAATATGCGGTGAAGCAAGGTTATTGCATGAACAACCCTTGTGATGGTCTTAAGCAAAATCGCAAAAAAAAACTCAATCGTTTTTTGAGTTTGGATGAGTTAGCGCGACTGCAGAAGGCATTAACGGTGGTCAGCCAGCAAGGTGAACTGGAAGCGTGCTGTTGTCAGGTGCTAAAACTGGTGCTGTTAACGGGGTGTCGAATTTCAGAGGTAACAGGACTGCAATGGTCGTTTGTTAAAGGCAGGGAGTGGCACTTGCCGGACAGTAAAACGGGTGCGAAGGTGGTGTATGTGGGCAAGGAAGCGCAGCAAGTCCTTTCAGACATACCACAGCAAGTATGGGCGCATCGTAGCGAATCACACGATGATGTGTTTATGCCCTTGCGTCGTTTTGTGAGTCGGTCGACTAAGGTTAGTATGGTCTGGCAACAGGTGCGAGCCTTAGCCCATATCGAGGATGTTCGCATTCACGATTTGCGTCATACCTTTGCCAGTTATGCGGTGTTAGAGGGGTATCCTATCCCAATGGTGTCGAAACTGTTGGGTCACACGCGTATTTCATCCACGCTTCGTTATGCTCATGTGGATGATGCGCAGGTCTCACAATCTGCTGAGGCGATAGGGGAAGTTATGAGTGGAATATTATCAGGCCAGTTTGTGAATAACCTTAAAACTCGAAAAGTGAGAGCCTCCAAACCTAAGCCGACGAAATCTCCCTTCAAACGCAGAGGAAGACCTATCAAAGCAGTACCTGAACTTACCGATGAGGAGGTTGAACGGTTTAGATATGAAGTGGATTTTTGGGAATGGTGATTAAAATCTCTGTTGGAATAAAGCCATGACTAAACTTAAAGTGCTAGTGTTGAGCATTTTTAAGAGAAGAAAATAGCTTGCCGTATGCGTATTTTCACCTGACCAGATCATCCAATAACATCCATCGAGATCGCTAGTTCCCTTTTGTTCAGCTCGAACGATGACAATAAAGTGGAGATTTGGTTATTAATCACAGCAAGTTATCTGACCAAGAGTCCTACAAGCCCATTTGAATTTCACCAGTTTTCCGAATTAGCAGGCTATCAAGTAAAGGGATTGCTTCTATTGAGTGAACCTCGTCCCCCTTTTCAATTGATGATGAAAAGAAGTACTCCTTTTCATCGGTCTCCACACAATATTGACCATTGCCTAATAGTTGAGCACAGTCATTGGCAAGGTAAGATGCATCGGTGCCTGGGATGGAAACCTGCTGAGGAAGCTAGTTCCATCCTTGTAGGAGTAGAACTATGGTCGATAATTAAAAAATGGACAGCTCAATAATCCTGAAGGATTATCTGCTTGGGAGACATTTTAGATACAGCAGCCTAATTGCATCTAAAAATCAGTGCGCATGCAGTGCAACTAAACTTTATGACACAACCAGTAAGACAAGAGTACGAAGAGATATTAATGATGTTAGTGAACTTGATTTGCGTACGTATTATAGTGTCTATCAGAGACACCAACCTGCTCTAACATCCGTTGTTTATCTTTTAGTTGCGTTTGAATTACTTTTTGAGACTGTATTTGTCTATTGAAAAATTGCTGTAGATATTGATGCAATTGACGCAAGAAACGAGTCTTACCACAGCCGTTTTCACCTGTGATTATGAGATTCTTACCATTTAGATTAGTGATAACACGCTTATCGTTTGTACCAATTAATTTAAAATCTATTGATTCAATCATGCTTTTAACCAGTTATGAGACTGATTGATATTCTACAAGGTAAGGTTGTAAGTACCAACTACATGATTTGCCATACTTCTAATTATTAATGAACTTCTAAATTAGCATAATCAATGACACATTTCTGTCCATCTTTGAGCCAGCTGGCTCTGTGATGTGCGTGTGATATGCGGCTAATTTTGAATGTTGGTGGAGCAAGCCGAGTTGCTTCACACCATAAAGGAGAGGGAAGCTTGCTTAACAGTAGTTGCTGCGTGCTTCCTCTAAGTCCTCTTGAGCTTGGCGCATAGCTTCCATTAACTCTTCGTCAGAGATAGCTCCATTTCGATACAAGTCCGCCATCTGGACGTGATGGTTGCAAGATTCCGTATGATTTTTTGTGCTTCTACTAGTTCTTCTTTAAATATACTTGTCTACATTCGATATTAAGGCTTAGTAACTGTGAGTCAAACAGCATGAACGATTTATTTATCATGATTTCTGTCTACTACGTGTTGGTCTGTTCTGATATTCGCCGTTAGCTGTAATCTCATCATTTTTAGCCTGTATTTTGGGGGTGAAAGTGCCCCTGTATAAGAGAAATTTGGTGTTAATGTAAAAACAGTGTGGTCAAATCTACACCCCAGCCCCTTTCAATAGGGGCGTTTTTAATCGATAATTTAAGCTCTTAGAGAAAACAAAGACTAATTGGAAAGCGTTCCAAAAATGCCCCTGTATTTTCAATTCTTCACCACACACCACGCTAAATCGTAAACGATTTAAATGATTGTCTGTGATGAATTTAAAACCTATAAAAACAATGACTTATGCTTAATAGTGGAGGCGAAATAGAGCGTGAAAAAATTTTCAAAATCTCAACTAATTAGCCGCTGAAATCCCAGTGTGAAAATATGTAATTACATTGAATTATCATTGGCGCCTTTCTGTGTAAGGGATTGTGGTGATTTCAATCTAAATTCAATGGGATTTAATTAAATTGTTATTTATCCCTTTATCGGTAAGGTTGTAGCGGTTTTTTCAAAACTAAGTACAATGGGTTTACATTGAGAATTTATTGGATTTCATTGAGGCTTAAAGGTGGGCTTCATTGACATTCATTGAGGAGAAAAAGCTAAATTATGTCACGTTCTTACCCTTTACAAAGCTCCCTTCGAGGGAAGCTAGAGCAAGATTTTAAGAAGTTCAGAGACAGAGAAAAGTTAAGTGATGCCGAGGCAACTCGTCAGCTTTTTACCTTGGCGTTGCGTATCAAACTGAATGACAGTGACGATGAGCGGCCGTCGAACCGTGAGTTGATGGAAGAAACGTATCGTAGAGTTAGGCAGGTACAAGGCGTGCTAAATTTAAATTTGGCGCATAGCTTTGATGGGGAGGGGTATTATAAGAATAAAGCGGATTCGATTGAGCAAAGAAAATCCAACACCGCTTTGGTTGATAAAAGCGTCGATGAATATCTTGAAGGCGAAAAAAAAGGGTAGCAGCAGCTACCCTTTTATTATCGCTCTAACTCTCTGTCGATTTCTCTGTCTTCCCAATGGCTCTCTTTCTCTGATTGATTAAATTCCATCTCTTGCTGAGGGGAATATTCTTTTGGCTCAAAGTGTTCGAGTGATTGGCTGTCGGTTTCTTTTTTATCATTATAGTTGATGGTGTCTAATTCATTCTCTTGATGAGAAGAGTGTGCTTCACTTAATTCAATATCATGCGCGCTGTTATCCCTATCTAACTTATCAATGCACGATTTGATGTCATCTTTTAGGTTATCATCTGACATGAATTGAATGTCTCGGCCATGAAAGTTCTCGACGATTTTTTCAATGTTGTTCGGGTTTAAATCGTGATTGCCATGA
>NZ_JBGONI010000080.1:0-6448 GCF_041439035.1 Vibrio sp. 1F263
CGTCTGAACTTGAAACCCTGGGTAATTTCCTGCAAGGCACAGAGTCTGCTTCCCTGGTCTCTAAAGACATCAAAAAGACGGCCATCTCCATTAAGTCGGTGCTCGCCACCTACATTAAGAGCCTACGCTTTTTAGATGGCTTGGATGATAAAGACGCGAAAGGAGAGCCCAAACGCAAACCGTTTTCCATCACCGATTGGGTACAAGATGATAAACAAAAAGGCTTTTTGTTCTTATCGAGTAACGCGCAGCAACACGCTTCACTGCGTCCTTTAATTTCAACTTGGCTTGCCATTGCCTCTAACGCTATTTTGGGACTCAAAGCCGATGAAGACCGCCGTATCTGGGTGATTATGGATGAGATGCCTAGTCTGCATAAACTGCCTGAGCTGGATAACATCATTTCAGAAGTGCGTAAGTTTGGGGGCTGTTATGTGATTGGTCTCCAGTCTTATGCGCAGCTCGTGAAAACCTACGGAAAAAATACCGCGGACGTTATTTTTGATTTACTCAACTCTCGCTTTTACTTTCGCGCCCCATCAGCGCAGATGGCGCAAATCTCATCCAAAGATTTGGGTGAGCAAGAGGTGGACGTCTCAAGAGAGAACATTTCTTACGGTGCAAATGCGTTGCGTGATGGGGTATCGATTGGTCACCAAACCGTCACCCGCCCTGTTGTCTCTAGCAGTGAAATCCAAGCCATGGATGATTTACAATGTTACCTTCGCGTACCAGGAAGCAGCTTTATCACTCAATTAGAGTTGCACTTTGATAAGATGCGAGATGTGACACCAGCCTTTATCAAACGTGAACACACCCTATCTCCAGCGATGATTAAAGCATACCAAGAAGCCGTTTACTGTGAGTGTGTTGCTCCAGGGCTTTTCCTTAGTGAAGAAGAGCGTAATGCTCTCTCAACCCGCCAATCAGAGCAATTTGATACTGCAGAAGAGATGAAGCTCGAGACAGCCCAAATCAAAGAAGCCACGCAAAGCAAAACGGTCAAAAATCTTGTCAATGATGATGCAGAAAATCTCAAATCAGACGGTCACTATCAAAAGCGCGCTCAACAAGATCTCGAAGAGTCGGCGATATCTCAAGATATCGGGATGGACGATATATCTGAATGATGAAAGGGAAAATAGCTAAATATTACCATGAGATGATAGAAGAGCAATTTATATAAATAATGAATAATTTAATATATAAGATTATTTTTAAGGCGTCTAAATAGGGGTAATTATATTTTCTATAAATCATAAACCACCTTAAACCTAACCTCAGTCAGAGTACAGGGTAAATTATAGAGAAGTCTTTATATGGAAAAGCAAAGAGAACGACGTCAATGGGGAACTTGGATAAAGAGTGTTTTCATCTTTTTTATCGGAGGGTTAATTTTTAGTTCACAAACCTATGCCCAAGGGAAAAAAACCTACACTTGGTTTATCAATAAGCCAAATAATGCAACCTCGTCAGTTCCTTCCTTGAAGGATCTAACTGTAAATGACATCTTGAGTGATGAAGATTACTTGAGTAAAAATACGAAAGAAAGACAGACTGGTATTCTCGTTGATGGGGTTATTCAACCTTGGGTTTATCATTGGGCTAGAATAGAAGATCGTCTAGATCCAGATACTGCCTTAAACAAGCTAAATCATCGTTATACCGCCCTAGTCCGTCCTAGGGCTACATTAGAAAGAATTCCTGACGCTATCACTAGCCCTGACCGTGTTCGATTTGATTATTGGGATTATCTTGAAGGAATGGTCTTTTGGGGAGGAAGCTCTCAAGAAGGCACAATTTTAGCCCCTGACCCTCAATGGATTGAAGAAGCTCATGTGAAAGGAGTCAAGATTTATGGCAGCGTCTTTTTGCCTAGTCTCTCCCATGGAGGAAATTTTCAAGATTGTCGAGATTTAGGGACAGTCAGTTTGATGACAAAGCTCATTGAATTGGCTGACGGACTGAATTTTGAAGGATGGTTTTTAAATGTTGAAAGTTTTTCTGGGGAGCAACAGCGAGAAACCTGTATTAATCAAATTGATTCAGCGCTAAGTGACAGTAGGATTACTACATTACAACAAGAAAAAAATATAGAATTTATAAAATATATTGGTTCAGAGGGCTATAGTGGTTGGATATCAGACGCCGATATTACTCCAAATGGCTTTATAGAACCAAGAATGAAAGCATCTCCTCATAGTAATGAAGTCGATTATTATCTCATTAGTGAATATGGTGCAGAAGCTTTAAACGAGATCAGAAATCCTGCTAAGTTCAATTCAAATAAGCAATATCTTATGTTTCCCAATGCTTCTTATTGGGGGCAGTTAGATCAGACAACTAAGTATACTATAAAAGTAGGTGCCCGAAACAATGCGGAACAAGTCGCCAAGCAATATTGGGAAGGAATGTTGGGTAACGATGAGCGTAAAGAATCAGAGGAGTATAATTGGAATGGTGTTTCTCAATATACTAAGAAGCGGAGTACAGATGCCCAGCTAGAACGTTTTCCTGTTCTTGCCTATCAGGATATTAATTTTCAAGGATCCTTGACCCATCTTAATTACGGAAGGTCTTCTGCTGAAGAGATAAATGCTATAGGAGAGATTTCGTCGATTAAGGTAGGGCCAAAAAGTTACGTTCGCTTATGTAAAAGTACTGATTATTCAAATTGTTTGACTGTATGGGGGCTGGATCTTGATTTTGTGGGCGAAGAAATGAACGATTCTATTGTCCATCTTGAGGTTGGTCCGCTTGAACTATACCCAGAAAATGTTGTTTTCTATACTGATCAGTACTTTCAAGGCCAAAAGTTGACTCTTGATCGAACTAACGCATTCTACGATACAACTGACATTTACGACAGGGCATTCTATCGATCAATTTCATCTTTGGTTGTGCCTCCAGGGAAAAAAGTACTCCTTTGTAATACAAGGACGGAAGACAGTTGTCAATTTCCCTATACTGGTACGGTAAAACTCGTAGCTGCCTCTGACAATGACGTCACACGTGGGGTTAAGATAATTGACCAACCGCAATTAACTTTAGCGACACTCTTTGCTCATCGAGACCAACAGCCTCCATTGTTTGAAATGCTCCAGCTTAACCATGTTTACAATGCTTCAGAGCTAGGGGATGTAGGTATTACTAGTTCTTCTCTTAGGTTGCACGATAAACAATATCAAGTGAAAGCTTGCCTTCAATCTAACCTAGGGGGCACATGTGATATCTACTATGCTGATAGTAATTATTTTGGTGATTTAAGAAATGACTCTTATCGCTCTTTTGTTATTGAAAAGCGTGATTTGAATAATGTTATAGGTCTCGCTTACATGGACCTTCAGTTACATGGACCTCAATATCCTTTGCTGACAGGGACGAATGAGAACTTCCCTGATATTTTTAGGGGAGGGATCTCTTCAATAAAGCTGCTCCTACCCGGCTATGAGTTTTCTTATTGCCTTACCGATAATCAACAAAATTTGGAATGTACTGGTTATAGGAGCAATGATTCTCTTGGTTTATCATCTGATTATGATGATAACAGAACCTTATCTATACGTATTCGTGAATAATTTTTTTAGGGTCAAGAAGGACTTTAAATTGAAATTTAAGGGATCCCAATAAGGTTAGCAATTTCGCCTTATATCCTCGCTCGATCGGGCGGGGATATAAGGCGTCAGTCGCGATAGCGGCTTAATCTGGTGTTAGGTGTTATTGGCTTTCTACATATGCTTTAAGAGTTTCTATTGTTGCCCCTCCTGCTGTACAAGCAAAGTAATATCGCGACCATAAGCAGCGCTTTTGCTTTGCCTTGTTAGGTGGGTATCCTGCAATCTAAGCATTCTTGATGATATGGATTTGAGGTTATTCACCATCACGCTAATTGACAACTTTGGCGGATATGATAACAAGACTAATAGGGAAAATTTGCAGAATAGAACGATCAAAAACACTGCATTTTAATAACTTAAATTTCCAACGCTAGTACTACTTGGAGAGCCTCACCCACTCTTGCCTCACGTTGTTTCCCTCAATGGAGAGCACCAATGAAACCAAGATTCCGACACAAACGTCAACACAGTGCGCGATTAAAAAACTAAAACACCCACCATGATATGTCCCCTGAAAAACAACCCGAATCACTCTTTGTTCTCGATATGCTCGACGGCAACGACTGGTGACCCCTTGTACTCACTAATCCAGCTTACGCAACATAGAGGTTACACCCTAGAGCCTTATCATCACGATTAATCACTCAACCCCCGTCCCAAGCCTTGCCATTGCAAGGCTTTTTTACGTTCATTTATCAAGGAATTACCATGTCAAGTAAGACCATCTTGAATTCTGACCATTTACCGATATTAAAAAAACAATTACACACTATTCTCAATCAACTTACCGATGCTGAAATTATTTCAAACAGCCCAATTAAAAAAAACACATGGTTATCGATTTGTGCTCAAGCGATAGGTTATAGCGACTGGGACGACTTAAAAGCGCAGACAGTAACGCACCACGTCTCAGCCCATAACATTGTATTTAACCAAGTGTCCATTATCCCTTTTATTCAGAGCGTGAGGGTAAGTCTAGGAGAGCACATCGACAACATTGAAGGATTTGCCTGTGTCATTCTAAGGAACTTAACTCCCGAAGAGCGAAACGCCATGAACGGCAAGGAAGGTGATCTTCCACCCTTACCCAAAGCCCCGACGTCCTATACATTAGAACTAGGTCCCAATACTGTTTATGCTTCCGACCTTTTAGATTGGCTCTGGCCTACCACCAAAAATCACCAAGTGGCCCCTATAAATAATCACTATTTAGAGCACGTGAAAGAAAAGCGAATTAACTTGAGTAAGCCACAAGTAAAAAAGCGCTCATTAGATGTTTACCCGCGCTCTGGCATGTTAGTAAGGGACATCTTAGGACAACTGGTTTCAGAGGGGTATCTAGAATTCAACGACACGCAAACATGCGTATCTTTTACACAAAAAGGTTTCAATTATTTAAATGGAAAAATGACCAACGAATATGACTCTGAATGGAAAGGATGGTTTAAGGCGTTTGTAGCTCATATCAAAAAAATCCCATACCGATACATCAAAATAGATTGGACACCCTATATCTATTTATATTCACGTGGAATGTCCCCCATTGAGGCGGCAAAAAATCTTGAATGGTCAGAATGCTACACTCAAGCGCACTCTGAGATCCGCTCCGCTCTTAAACACCAACTCAACATCAACTTACCTCTGTATCCCAAAGAACGATACCTGCAATTTACGCCCAGAATATTTCTGACACCTGAGCTTACCAGCAACAAGGTAACAGACATTCATTTTGAATTTATAGGACCCGACTGGGCTAAACCAAACGGCAATCCAAAAACAAAGCGCTTTTGGCCAAACAAACGCTACGTGTCTGTTTATTTAGATACCTCCCCCAAAAGTCGAGGTTGGTATGCCGTCATTCCCGATGAGGTTGATTGCTTTCAAGTGAGCTACAAATGGACAAGCCGGTCCCATTCTTTTTCAAGCGTCACCCATCATATGACTTACCAGTTAGAGCCAAATATAGAGTGTGCTCAAGATTGGCTGTATGGCAATGAGTGCATGAAGCATTCTGATTCTTCGAAACCAGCAATGGCCGCCGATGAATATAGCTTTAACCGTCTAGAATGCCTGACTCATGGCAAGCATTTAACCAAGGAAGAAATAATAGCGTTAGACCGATTTAAAGCGGGCATTACGTCCATTCACATTGATGAAAATGGCGTCACCATTCACGAAGAAAGAACGTTAACCGCTAGCAATTCATTTGCTTGTGTTGGGATCATTTTGTAACCGCAGTAACAGCACCCACCACTCAATTCATCGCCATCATTGGTGATTGGCATTACACAAGGGAACACCGTCATGCTTTCTATCAGCCCTCTTAAATCCGCTTCTGGCGCTGCAAAGTACTACCTAAGCGAAGAAACCCCCAAAGACCTACCTGACGTCTCTTTAGAAAAAGATGCCGGTGATAACTATTACCTCAAAGAAAAAGACCAAGAAGAAAACACCTTCTGGCATGGCAAGCTGGCCATCGAAGCGGGACTGGCTGGCAAACCCGTAGAGCAAGCCACCTTAGAATCGGTCCTCTCAGGCAGTCTTGGTGATGAAACTATTAAAGGGAAAAGGGGGAAACACAAATCAGGCTTCGACCTGACGTTTTCTGCGCCTAAATCCATCAGTGTTCTCGCGCTTATTGGCGGGGACACCCGCCTAATAGAAGCGCATAACAACGCAGTGAAGTTCGCCTTAACAGAGCTTGAAAAAGACGTTGCACAAGTCAAAGTCACTCATAAGAAAGGCGTTCAAGAATACGAAAATACGGATTCGATGATATTTGCGGTCGTGCGCCACAAGACCAGCCGTGAAAACGACATGCAAGTGCACTC
>NZ_JBGONI010000081.1:0-5960 GCF_041439035.1 Vibrio sp. 1F263
GTTCACACATTGAGCGGTGAACAGCGCTTCATACGACCTCACGTCGCACGCCCCAAAATGATTTTGAGCTGAGACCATCAGCAAAGTCTTGTCGACAGACTGACCTATTTTTCCTAATGACTAACATTAACATGTTCTAAGCAAAGTATATGGGGTAGGCGGAATGCCAAGGAAGGGATCAGAAAGATATATATTCTCATTCGATGGTGGCGAGAAGCTCACAACATTGGTCGCTCTTAATGTCGGCAAATGTTTTGTTAGGAGTGCTGTCGACCTCTATCATGGAAGCTATCTTTAGCGCTCAAGGTTCGGGGACAACTTTCAATCAGGCATCTAAACCGTGGCGAAGTAAGGCGATGAGTGGAGAGCTGTTGTTTTTCGAACAAAAAGCATTGCAACTATTTCTTTTGAATCAATGCACTTATGCCTCAAAATTAAATGGCCAACAACCCTCTCAAATGCGACTCTCATCATAACCACTAGAATGCATATGGTGCTATATTTTCACTTTACATAATTATTTTGCACTCCTTTAGCGACAAACTCAACGTGCCTTTTGTGGGAGCAAATCCAATAAAAAGGTGTGTGCATGTTAATTCATCAATTAGAAAAAAGTACTTTCTCAGAGTCGGTTGTCCGGCATGCTTTGTATTGGATGTCTCCTTTAACTACCTGGAAGCTGGCAGATGAAGACACACGGTGGGCCGTCCATTTTTCTTCCCAAGATGAGGATATCATTCTGGAATTCGAACGCCTGTTGAATGACTATCTGCTTCGAGAAAAATTATCAGAGAAAACCAGTAGTTATTTGGAAGGGATTTCCGCAGCTGTTCTTAGCTCCGTTGAGAAGAAGCTATTGAAATGAACGTACTGCCTTTTAACTTCGAGTTTCTTGACTCTGATATTGCGTTATTAACGAATCAGGCCGGGTTTCATGCGTACTTGAGCAGAATGGAACTCAATTCGCTGATAGATAAAAACTCCACCGATGATGCTGTCATCGATGAGTTGCTTGAAAGAAAGCTCTTTATTTGTGATGACGAATACCAATCTGCTTCGGTTAGCTCTCTCGCTTCGGGTATGTCAAAACGCTTAATGTCGGCGCTCCACTTCAATCCCATATTTATGATTGTGCCAACGCTAAGATGTGATCACACATGCCATTATTGCCAGGTGAGCCGAGCCTCTGTCAAAGCAAGTAACTACGACCTAGATCCAGACTTGATTCCCCTTTTGCTCGAACGAATCCGTTCCCTCGGAAATGCGCCATACAAGCTGGAAATCCAAGGTGGAGAGCCTCTTTTAAGGTTTGATCTCGTTCAAAAGATCTATCAGGAGGCGGTTTCTAACCTGGGGGTCGACCAGTTTGAGATCGTAATTGCAACGAGCCTTTCTCTACTGAGCGATGACGTTTTGACATGGAGTGAAGACAAACCTATTAATTTCTCAACTTCACTCGATGGGGGGGCGCTCACACATAATTCCAATCGAGTGTTGAAGGGTGGAAATTCCTTTGAACTGGTGAAACAAGGCGTTGAAAAAATTAGACGTAGGTTAGGTCCGGATAGGGTTGCTACCGTTACCACGGTAACCGAGGCGTTGTTGAAAAAGCCTGAAGATATCGTCGATGCGCATAGTGCTCTCGGATTTTCTGACATGTTTGTTCGCCCGATAAGCCCTTACGGTTTTGCCAATAAAGGGAATGCTAAGACGTACGATATTAAGGCGTTCATTGCTTTTTATGAACAACTCTTGAAGGTCTTAAATCGAAAGCGACTCGCAGGGGAGAGAATCATCGAACATTCTGCATTGATTCACCTTAGAAGAATATTTAATGCGGATTACAGTGGATACGCAGACCTAAAATCCCCGAGCGGCCTAATCCTAAACTGTATCATGTTCAATTATGATGGTCGTATATATGGAAGCGATGAGGCTCGGATGCTTCAAAAAACCAACCCCGATATCGATTTTTCACTTGGAACCATTCAAGAGCCAGTCATCGAGTCAAACAGTCTGTACAAATCAATATTGTCTCAGTCTTTTATTTCTGTTCATCCGGGGTGTGCCTCCTGTGCGTACCAACCGTTTTGTGGCTCAGACCCTTGTCAAAACATTAGTGTTTTTGGAGAGCCAATCGGCGATAAGAGCCTTTCTCGATTTTGTCAGTATCACAAAGCAATGTTCACATTAATTCTTAAGCACCTATACGTAGAAGATGGCATTGGTGAGATGCTTAAGGAGTGGTTATATGAGTAACGTCATTCGACCCGATACATTCTCGTTGGAAGAAGACGGATTTTCGACCCCAGGTTTTTATCAAATCCGCAAAGGTAAAGGAACGAGCGACAGTCGTTACTTAGAACAGATCTTCCTTGCAAAAGAGCAACAAGCGCCCCTGAATTCTGCTCGTGACGATTTTGTTGGTGTTATCACTCATGCGACCTTACATGATTCTGTAGATGATGGCGATGTGGTCAACATAAACCAGTTTGGGCAGTTGCGCGTTATTTTGTCGCGAAGAGCCAATCACAACACACTGCTTGTAACCGAGCGCTGCAATAACCTTTGCTTATTTTGTTCGCAACCTCCACGAGAGGAAAAGGATGACTGGTTGTTGTCATACGGAGCGCTCGCTCTAGCCGCATTTGGATTTGATGGTGATGTTGGTATTAGTGGTGGGGAGCCACTATTGTACGGTGATGCTTTTATCAAATTTCTGGCGTTTGTTTCAGACCATGCTCCCAATACTCGCCTACATGTCCTGACCAATGGGCGGGCATTTTCAGATTTAGAATTTACTGGAGAGTTGGCTTCGATGGCTAGTCGCCTCGATATTACCTTCGGTATTCCTCTCTATTCGGTGAGAGGCCGAATTCATGATCATCTAGTTGGAAGAGATGGTGCGTTTTCACAAACGGTCGTTGGGATGATCAACGCTGGAAACTCAGGTATTAAGATGGAAGTACGCTTCATTCCGACTCAACACAACGCTAGTGAGTTACCACAAGTTGCCGAATACATTGCTCGTGTTTTTTCTGGTGTTGTGCAGTTGTCGGTAATGAACCTGGAAGCGACTGGTTGGGCTAAAAGAAACTGGTCAGCGCTAGAGTGCGCTCCAGAAGATTATGAAGACGCCCTGATAAAGGGCCTGTTGACTGCTGAAATTGCCGGGTTAAATCCGACGCTGTTTAATTTTCCACTTTGTCATTTACCTTCTTTAATCAGATCGTACGCTGTCAAATCTATATCAGACTGGAAGAACTACTATCCTAGTGAGTGTTCGGATTGTCAGTTAAAAGACAGTTGTGGAGGTTATTTCTCATCGTCTCGTGGAAAGTATCATGCATCACCAAGGAGAATAATATGAAAAGGAATTTCAATCTAGCTGCCTTACTACCAGGTTTCTTCGCTTTAAACTCAGGTGCCGACGCAGGTACTGCAGCGCCGGAGGAGCACGATGTTAAAGATGAATTGTTACTCGACAAGGTTGTGTTAGCGCCCCTAAATGAGGCTATTCCCCTATACATCGCTGCGCATCGGAGCCACAGTAGCCACAGAAGTCATAGTTCTCATCGGTCGTCCGCGGGGTCGACCTATAGTGCTCCAGTTAAAAAGCAAAAATCCCAACCCCTTACTCAACCTTCTACCCCGAGTTATACAGCGCCTGCAACCAAACCACCATTATCTACTGTAGAGGAATTAGAAAAACGTAAGGAGCTTATCATCCGAGTTCAGTTCGCACTCTATACAAGTGGTTACTACAAGGGAATCATCGATGGGATTATGGGCAAGCAAACTCGTAAAGCATTAAATGCCTATCGAGTGGACAACAATATACCTGTCTCGCAAACTCTTGATACGGTGACATTGAATTCACTAGGGATTCTTGCGCGATGAAGCGTGTTTTTTACTTCGTTATTTCACTGTGTTGTATCGCCTGGATAGGAATCTATGTGGTTTCACCCGTGTTTGCATACTTCTATTATAAAAATCAGTTTATGGAGCAAACCGCTGAGTGTTCTCTGGCGATGGATGAGACTTGGTATATTGAGCAATTGGAATCAAAGACATTGAACCAAACAGCAAAAGTACATTTATTGGCGTGCCACGAATATGATAAAACTCGGAAGATCATGCTTGCAATGCGAGTACCAGAGTCTGTCCTTGGTTACCTTGGGCTGGAGGCAATAGAGCTGCACCAACGCTCAATTGAACCATTGATAGAGCAACATAGGTTTAGGGAGAGGTAAATGAGAGCCTGGCTTCTTGTTGTGTTTGCGTCATTCCAGGTTAGCGCCATGTCTCTGGATGAGACATTAAGGGTAGCTATTCAAGCGTTTGAGCTTGAAGGGAATGTGTGTTCAAAGCCGTTGGTGAAAGAACCTTCGTATTTGGCAGATGTGGGCAAAGTTGTTTTTGAACGCCCAGTATTGAGTGGGGATAAGGACACTACTTGTGCTAATTGCCATCTTGATAACAAGGCACTCACTGATGGGCTACCTTTAGCGATTGGTGTTGGAGGGATAGGTGAAGGTGAGGAGAGGTTAGCTAGTGGTGGCGCAGTTGTGCCGCGTAACGCTTTTACTCTTTTTGCTCGGGGTGATAGCCGATTCAATACGTTCTTTTGGGATGGTAAGGTTCAAGCTATTGACGGACAGATTTTTTCACCCGTTGGCGAGGGGAGCTCGTTGGGCTTTGATTCTGCGCTCGCTGTCGCGGCAGTTTTACCACTGTTGGCTCGTGACGAGTTTCTAGGGACCAGTAAACGATTCAATACCAATCGCCATGTCGACCTAGTTGAGTCACAATACTATGCTGACAAGGTACCCGCCCAAAATACTTTCATTCAAGAAAGGTTACTCGAAAAAAATGATCCTGATGTTCGAATGCTGCTGGCCGCAATGGAGTCTGCCAACATACCTCAGGTTGACCTGACATTACCTATGGTTGGTAATGCATTGGCAAGCTTCATAAGGCAGAAGATCAGTGAGGATTGTACGCCTTCAGCTTGGGAACAATACATAAATGGCGATACGTCTTCATTGTCAAAAGAGCAAAAACGCGGTGCCATACTTTTTTATGGTAAGGCACGTTGTGCTTCTTGTCATTCTGGGGACTTAATGAGTGATATGTCATTTCATTCAATTGGTGTTCCTCAGGGAAATCAAGGTCCCCACATGTTTGGACAAGATTTTGGTCGATCACTGGTGACTCTGGACAACAGGGATAGATATGCGTTTAGAACGCCTTCATTGGTAGCGGTATCTAAAACGGCTCCATATGGACATAATGGTATTTTTCCTACATTGGAAGGGGTGGTTAAGCATCATATCAGTCCCATTTTCTACTATCGGGACCCGACAGTCTCCGATCAAATGATTCTCGATAATAATGAATCGTTGGACAGACGCAGTGAAATGCTACGCTGGATTAGAGTGGATGAAAGTGAGCTTAGTCAGTTGCTGACATTTCTGGATGCGCTGTAGAGCTAGGTTGTTATAGGGGTTACTTGCTTGGTGTAAATGAGAGGAACTGCTAACGCTTAACTCCACAATGTAAAGGTGATTGCTTGTATTCTTGTTAGTGGGTGTTCCTAATGGT
The DNA here is from genome assembly GCF_041439035.1 of Vibrio sp. 1F263. NCBI lineage: Bacteria > Pseudomonadati > Pseudomonadota > Gammaproteobacteria > Vibrionales > Vibrionaceae > Vibrio > Vibrio sp. 1F263. Next base: position 5,605 of record NZ_JBGONI010000081.1, read on the forward strand.
ATTCATCTCGGCAATAACATTACTAGTGTGTTTTGACTGACTCCAACAATACGATATTGTTTAGTACACTATTTCCTTTATCTTTAGGCTCATCCGGGTGGGATGGTGAGCCAAATTTCTATATACATCTCGTAGTTTTACCAAGTATCTACATTACGTTAGTCATGTAGTATGGAGTTTTTTTCAAGATGGTCACTCACTAAGGACCTACTAGGGGAAGGTCTTTTGTTTTGCTTAGCGAAGTTTTTTAAATTTGAAGTAATCTATTGATTACTAATTTAGCCAGATCACTGACTCACTTTTGTCCGTGCGACCTGAAGTCGTATGAAGCGTTGTTCACCACGCAGAGTGAACCA
>NZ_JBGONI010000082.1:0-5917 GCF_041439035.1 Vibrio sp. 1F263
TGTCACGCCGGGGGTCGCGGGTTCGAGTCCCGTCCACTCCGCCACTTATTAGAAAAGCCCTGCTAGAAATAGCAGGGCTTTTTTACATTTGAAAAAGTGTCTTGCTGTTATACCAATCCGGAAAGTTACTGATCAGGTTTATCCAATCTTTTCTGCTCATTTTGGTGACGCGATCTTTGCACTCAAGAAATCCATTCCAAGCGCGACAAACCTTGGAAACAATGTCGTTATAACCAGTGAAACTTTGATTTGCTAGATCATGTTTTCGCAACCAACTCCATCCATAATAAAGACTGCATGACGTCCTTTTTCAGTAGCCTTAGATATCTGCTCTAAGTGATTTGTCATTATGTCCTTGTTAACCCAAAGAACCACTGTTGTTTCATCAATTCCTACCGAACCAAATAAACGTATTCAAATTGCTGTTGTTTTACCACACGAGGCCTCGTTTCACGAGTCGCCCAAAGACGTGTAGTTGTGTTCTGTTGACCAAACCTAGCTTCGTCTTGAAACCAGACATCAACACACTCTAGCCCAATATGACCGGGGATCTTAAGGACCGTTTCTATTTTGATTTTTTTTAATCGTCTTGGATTTGCTGTGATTGCTTGGGGTGTTTGGAGCGAGAAGTTATCCAAGAAAAGCCCATGAGGTCTAGGAGATAATAGATAGAATTCGGGTGGTGGTACTTATCAACGATTTTCACGATTTAGTCATTTATATCGCAGATACAAAAACGCCTAGCGTATGCTAGGCGTTGATAAATAGTGTTTCTAATACATCCGACTACAGTATTTGCTTAAGCACTCTATCGGCTTTCACACGAGTGATCTTACGAATCAACTTCTGAACTTCCATCGGGTAGCTCTCTACCTTATCTAACTGCTTATAGGTACAGATAAGCTGAGTGTGTTGAAGGATATTATCCACTTCAGCCTGAAACTTGTCTGTTAGGTGATGGTAGTTATCTTGGATAAAGATGCCGTTCTCTAGATCCAACTTCCATGCGCGAGGGTTTAGGTTATTACCTGTTAGTAGCATGTAGCGCTTATCTACCCAAATACCCTTTAGGTGGAAGCTGTTGGAATCGTGTTGCCAAAGTCGAATTGATAGATTACGGCTAGCAATATGAGCCTCATTCGCTTTAGCGAAACGACGTAAGTTCAATTCGTAAAGGTATGGAAGACCACCAATCGTTTTAAACTCTTCTTCTGGTGAGATAAAGAAATCATTCGCTGTCTTATCGCCAACAACAATGCTGACCTTTACGCCACGCTTAAGCGCTTTCTTCACTTCTTTAGCTAGGCTAGGTGGGAAGTTGAAGTAAGGTGTGCAGATAAAGATTTCATCTTTAGCTTGAGCTACGAGTTGATTGATTCCTTGATTCAGACGGTTACGTCTTTTACCGATACCAACTAATGGTGTTACAGCAACTTGGTCTGCTGAAACCTCTTGACCATCGAATTGATACTGAGACCTTGCTAATGATGCACGAAACTGACGAATAGCTGGTTTCAGTTCTTTGGTCGAAGGCTTGTTCTTATCAGCCAGGTCATAAACAGCGCTGTCCGCAACCATCTGTTCGTGTACGTAGGTAAACATTGAATCAGCAAGCGCTGCGTTGTTTAAAACATGGTAACGATCAAAGCGATAGCGGTCATGGTAATTCAGGTAGATATTGTTGAGGCTTGCACCGCTGTATATCACGCTGTCATCGACGATAAAGCCTTTTAAATGCAATACGCCAAAGACTTCTTTGCCGCGAACTGGAATGCCATAGACGGGTACAGAGTGCTGATATTTTTCTGCAAACTCTTTATACATGGCTGCATTGCCTTCAGAAGACTCTGCACCAATCAATCCGCGCTGCGCTCGGTGCCAATCGACACAAACGCTTACGTCTAATTCTGGATTCTTTTGCTTTGTTTCATATAAGGCAGTTAGGATTTCACGGCCAGCCTCATCATCTTCAAGATACAAAGCGACTAAACTAATACGAGTCGTTGCGCGAGATATCTCATCAAGTAGACGAGTTCGAAACTCTTGCGCTGATAGCAGTACTTCAAACTTGTCAGGATTCTGCGCTATGGTTGGCAACTGTATGAATGGATTCCTACTGGCAATCATATTGACTGTTTTACCTTAAAAATATGCAAAATTGCGAACCTTTAATTTTACCAAAGGGATAGCATCAAATACTAGATAATCGAGGCATTCTCTAACAATTTTGCTGATAATGCATAGGAATGAGATCTTTTCCGCTATTCGAATAGCGCTCGTATAAAACTCTTAAACCATTTGGCAGATCTTTAGGCTCTACCTGTACGAATTTGTGTCGCGCGTAAAAATTGGTGAGATGAGCGTACGCAAAGCAGTAATCGTCTTCCGTAAGTGCATGTTGCGCACAATAATCCATAAGTTTGGAGCCTAATTGCTTACCGCGATGTTGTTTTGATATCGCCATTCCAGTAAGTAAGCGATTATTTTCTATTGTACGAAAGCGCACGACACCGCACAGCTCGTTATCCAGTAATAACGAATAGATCAGTTCACTTTTATTAGCTTTTCCCGTTGGGTAATGTTCTTTATAGAAACGTTTAACTAGGGGAACCTTTACTGGGTCTAATTGGGTAATGATGACATTGTTCATTCAGTCACTGCGCCATTGGTTTATCTGCTGTAGAATGACTGCAGTGTAAGTTAATTGAATATCGCCATGCAATTCCATCTCAATGCTAGTTTAAAAAATGTTCATACTTTTTCCATAGATCAGACGTGTGATACGTTGGTTGAAGTCACCAATATCGAAGAATTAATTTCCGTTTACAGAGACCCTAAATGGTCAGCTTTACCTAAGTTAATACTGGGTAAAGGCAGTAATATGCTTTTTACTGAGCACTTCGCTGGTCTGGTCATAGTGAACAAATTATCCGGGATTGAGTTGACCGAGACGGATAGTCATCACCTACTGCATGTTAGTGGGGGGGAAGATTGGCCACACTTAGTTGAATGGAGTGTGGATAAAGGGCTCGGTGGTCTAGAAAACCTAGCAATGATACCTGGCTGTTCAGGTTCGGCCCCGATTCAAAATATTGGTGCGTATGGTGTTGAGCTACAAGACGTATGCGAGTATGTCGATATCCTGTGTCTGGATACTTATACAGTTAAGCGATTGAGCAAAGAAGAGTGTCTCTTTGGTTACCGAGATTCTATTTTCAAGCACGCTCTCTACGATAAAGCGATTGTTGTTGCGATTGGTTTAACGTTGCCGAAAGAGTGGGAGCCATGCAATCACTATGGCCCGTTAAAAAGCCTAGCAGCCGATACGCTCTCTCCTCGTACTATATTTGATGAAGTATGCGCTATCCGTTCAAGTAAGTTGCCAGACCCTAGAGTCCAAGGTAATGCGGGCAGCTTCTTCAAAAACCCTGTGATCACCAAAGATCATTTTGATCGCCTGTTTGCTCTATACCCAAACATTGTAGGCTATGAGAGCAATGACATGATCAAAGTCGCTGCAGGCTGGCTGATTGATCAATGTCAGTTCAAAGGCGTGACAGAAGGCGGTGCTCAAGTTCACCCAAACCAAGCATTAGTTATCATCAATTATGATAAGGCTTCTGCTGTGGATATCCTTAAGCTTGCAGAGCGAGTACGTCAGTCTGTCTTGAATAAATTCGATATTCGACTGGAACATGAAGTGCGTTTTATGGGACGAGACTGCGAGACAAACCTAGACAAGGCTTTGGAGTCATTGGCATGAGAGAACACAGTACCAAGCTTGCACTATTGAGATGTCTTGCTGACGGTGAGTTTCATTCAGGTGAAGCTCTAGGTGAAATGATTGGTGTATCACGAGCGGCTATCAGCAAGCACATTAAAGGTATTCAAGACTGGGGGTTAGATATCTACCGAGTTCAAGGCAAGGGCTATAAGCTAGCTAGCCGTTTAGATATGCTTGACGAAGACAAATTGTCTGTTGTTAGTCGTGATGCTTCTCTTGAACTCATTCCAATCATAGGTTCAACAAACCAACACCTATTAGATCGTACTAACATCCTCGAATCGGGTTCTGTCTGTATTGCTGAATATCAAGCTGCGGGACGTGGACGCCGTGGACGAGAGTGGGTATCGCCATTCGGTGCAAACCTCTATCTTTCAATGTATTGGAGACTCGACGCAGGGATGGCTGCCGCTATGGGCTTGAGCCTTGTGGTTGGTGTCGCTGTTGTTGAAGCTTTGGAAGAGATGGGCGTAGAAGGTATAAAGCTCAAATGGCCGAACGACCTTTACCACAATGACAAGAAGCTCGCTGGTATCTTGGTAGAGCTGTCAGGACAGTCTGGTGGCGCTGCTCATATTGTGATTGGTTTAGGGCTAAACTTATCCATGGATCCAACAACATCAGGTATTGGCCAACCGTGGACTTCTCTTAAAGAAGTGTGTGATGGGAAGGTGCCCGATCGCAATCAGTTAGCGCAGGCTCTGATCAATGCCTGGGATAAGTCTCTTGTTGATTATGAGTTGAAAGGGATGTCGAATTTTGTAGAGCGTTGGAATCGCTTTGATAATTTCTTAGGTCGCAATGTTAGGTTGATCATTGGACCTAGAGAAATTGAAGGTGTTGTTCAAGGCATCGATGAACAAGGTGCTGTATTACTCAAAACTGAGAATGGTATCGAGAGCTATATCGGCGGAGAGATATCGCTAAGAAAAGGCGATTAAGGTGTTACTATTTTCTTAGTAATACTTCTTCAACCATATGGTCTGCGCCTTTACGTAGAATCAAGTGAGCCCTTTCTCGTGTAGGAAGGATATTTTGTTCTAGGTTCAAGCCATTAATTGAACTCCAGATACCTTCCGCTTTATCCAGTGCCGCTTGGTTCGATAATTTTGTGTAATGACTAAAGTAAGAGCCAGGTTTGGTAAACGCGCCATCGCGGAATTTCATAAAGCGATTGACGTACCACTCTTTGATTTGTTGGCTATCAGCGTCAACATAGAGAGAGAAATCAAGGAAGTCTGAAATAAACACGCGATGTGGCTCGTGTGGATCGTTCATGCCTGTTTGCAAGACATTAAGTCCTTCAATAATAAGCACATCTGGTAGGTCGACACACTTAACGTCATCAGTAATGTTGTACGTAAGATGCGAGTACACGGGAGCCGTGACATTTCTCTTGCATGCTTTTACATCCGAAACAAAGTTCACTAAACGCTTAATATCGTAAGACTCCGGAAAGCCCTTTTTACTCATCAATCCTTTTTCTTCTAACACCTCATTTGGGTATAAGAAGCCATCGGTTGTCACTAGCTCAACTTTTGGGTGGTTCTCCCAGCGAGAAAGTAGGGCTTTAAGCAGTCGTGCAGTTGTACTTTTGCCCACAGCGACACTTCCAGCAATACCGATGATAAAAGGTGGTGCTTTCTCGTTTTTATCCAGGAATTGATGGAGTACTGAGTTTCTATTCTGTCTGGCTGCCACATAGAGATTTAATAGGCGAGAGAGCGGCAGGTAGATCTCAACGGCTTCCTCCATTGTGAGCTTTTCATTGATGCCTTGAAGCTCTTTTAAGTCGCTCTCAGAAAGTGTCATCGGAACTAAATTCCTTAGCTCAGACCAACGTTCGCGGTCAAATGACATAAATGGGCTCATATAAACTCTATAGTGGATAACAAAACAAGTGCATGGAAAATACATCAAGCGATAGATAAATAAAATATCTTCCTGTACTAGATGTGGGTTAAAGGCAGAAACCTTGAGCTAAATAGCCGTATATAGGAATTTGATAGGAGAATTTTTCACTTTTTTTCAATTTACTATTGCAAGGTGGAAAATCATTCAATAAAATGCGCCCCACTTGTGCCGACTTAGCTCAGTAGGTAGAGCAACTGACTTGTAATCAGTAGGTCACCA
>NZ_JBGONI010000083.1:0-5122 GCF_041439035.1 Vibrio sp. 1F263
CACGCTGGGTTCTTAGGGAGACGGCACTTGGTAACAAGTGTCGTCCACCCGACATTTTCGAGCTAGAAAATGCCGTGTGTCAAAATTCAGATTGTGACGATTTTGGACAAAAGTGTGTCAGGACTTACTCTAAATTAGCAATTCGTGGATAACTAAAGGTATGGAATGTCGCTTAACGTTGCGCCCATTTTTGATGGTACACATTATTGCGGCTGACAATGCATCAGTACCAACGGATGCATTGTTAGCCGCAACCAAATATTTAAATTATCGTTGGTTTACTTTCCTTGCAAAAACAACCAATCGCCCCTCCATCTATATTCCCTACTCTATCGTTAAATAGATACTCTTAATCATAACCAACATTGTCGCCAATTTCTTCATGCAAGAATGATATAAAACGTACAGCTTGAGTTGAGAGTGATGCGCCTTTCCTTGTCAATATATAATAAGCCTTATGATGCGTTATGCTCATCTTTGGGAATGGAATAATTAGTTTTTTTTCATCTAGCTGTTCTCTGATTAGATCAATACCGCATAGCGCAACGCCAATCCCATTTTTAGCAAACTCGGCTAACAAGTCTGATTGCCCAACTGTATGACCAGTGCCGACTTGCAGACCAACGTTGCTGTATTTATTAGACCAATATTGCCAATCTGTTGTGTCTCTATCATGGATTAAATGCACGTTTTTCTTGCATAGGTCTTTTGCATTAAACAGCCCTCTAGATTGTTGATACTCGGGCGAACAGACAGGGACATAACATAAACTAGTAAGAAATTTAACGTCAAAATCCTCCCAATCATCCATCTCTCCCCATTTAATGGCAAGTTCGGTGTTGTCTGAAAATTCCAAGGTATTGGTTGTCAATACTTCATTGATTAGGACGTTAGGATTGCTAGAAAGGAATTTTGGCAAATGTGAGCTAATGATTGTCTTGCTAATTACTGGCTCAGTTTCAATGTTCAGATTGAAATTCTGAGAACTGTTATTGAAGTCAATAATCGAGTTCCTAAGAGAAAAATAAGGTATTTTTATCTCGTTATAAAAACGCTCACCATCTGGAGTTAGTCGAATTACATTTCCATTTCTGTGAAATAATTTTACACAAAGCATACTTTCGAGCTTTGTTATGTGCTTGCTGATTGCAGCTTGCGTTTGATTAAGATCACGACTCGCCAATGTAAAGCTATTTTTCTCTGCTGAAATTATAAATGAGGTAAGCCAGTCATAGTGAGGAATTCGTGGTAATTCTCTTTTTACTTCTATGGTCTTCATAACGTTTTGTTATTCATCCGCGCGTAAACATTGGTTGATTATGACCCTTTAGCGCTTAACATTCAGCGGCGGATATAACATTTATCAATGTAACTAACGGAATGTCATAAACTAAAGGGGCGCAAAATGACAACAACTACACATGTGGATTTACCACAATCAGAGAAATCTAGTGCCGATATATCGCTCATAGTAATCAGTTTAGCGTTTGTATTTAGCACTATCGCAATGCTAATGGTCTTTCCTGATGCCTCGCAAGAAGTAGCTAAAAGCATGTTTTCAGGCTTAACAAACAGCATTGGGTCATCCGTCCAATTGCTTGGTTTTGTAAGCGTATGCATCGTTTTTGCTATAGCTGCCAGTCGATACGGAACAATTAAACTAGGTGACGGCAAGCCTGAATACACAAACATGAGTTGGATATTTATGTTTATTTGTGCGGGTCTTGGCTCGGCAACGATGTATTGGGCGTTCATGGAATGGGCTTATTATTATAATAGCATCGGGTTAAATATAGACTCTCAAACTAATGAGTCACTAAGAAGTAGTCTTTCTTATGTATTCTTCCACTGGGGATTCACACCCTGGTCTATTTATGCACTATGTGCAATAACTATGGCATACCACTTTCATGTTAATAGAAGCAAAGGTCTAAACCTTGCCTCACTAATTGCTGCAATTACAGGCATGAAAGAAGACAGCCCTGTAAGCAAAGTTATTGGTATTGCGATTAACCTTACATTTTTGTTTGCAACATTTGGCGGTCTAATACTTACCACCACCGTAACAGTTAACACAGTATCAACTGGGTTTTCTGAGCTGTTCGAATTTGATAACACATTTTTATTTCAAGCCGTTTTATTGGCTGTAATTACACTCACGTTTACATTAAGTTCGTACATAGGTATCGGTGAAGGTCTTCAAAAGATTGCAAAAGCTGCATGCGGCATGACTTTTGTTTTCGGTCTTGTTGTTCTTCTACTTGGCGACACAGCCTTTATCGTAGACTTCCTTGTTAACTCTATTGGTTTAACAATTTCTAACTTTGTAGAAATGAGTTTATTTACCGATGCGACTAATGACGGCTCTTTCAACAAAGATTGGACAGTGTTCTACTGGCTATACTGGGTAACTTATACACCTGCTGTTGCTATTTTCGTTACTCGCATCTCAAAAGGCAGAACGATTCGTGAAGTTATCATTGGCTTAGTATCTGGCGGCTGTGCTGGTTGCTGGTTCTTCTTTGGTAGCCTAAGTGGTTACGCTATTGATATGTTCAATTCTGGCATCATCAACTCTCCTGAAATATTGTCTACAGTTAGTGGTGATTTGGCTATTTCTCAACTAATCAGCGCATTGCCATTTGGCACATTCCTTTCTGTTTTCTACTTCGTACTAATGATGATATTCCTTGCGTCTCACCTAGATGCTACTGCCTACACCGTTGCGGCTGTTAGCGTTAAAGGGTTGAAGCAAAACGAAGATCCATCTAAGACTTTACGTCTATTTTGGTGCGTAATGTTAAGCGTTTTGCCTCTTAGCATGCTTTACATTGATGCCTCATTATCCACTCTTAAAACGGCTGTTGTCCTAACTGCTGCTCCATTTATTATTGTTCTACTGCTGTGCATATATGGGTTGAAAGTATTTTTATCCACGCACGATTTCGAAGACGAAAGTAAAAACACACAATTTGCAAAAGTATCTAGCGAGGCAAACTGATGAACGCTCCAAAAATTAAAGATGTTGAAGTTATCCACCTGCGTGTCCCTCATGTTGACGAAACATGCACTTGGGGAGAAGACGCGGTTATTGTAAAGGTAACAACGGATCAAGGTCTAGTTGGTTATGGTGAAGCTGACTCTTCACCACTTGGCGTAAAATCAGTGATAGAAGCCCCTAGCACAAATTTCTACTGTGAAGGTTTAAAAAGTATCATTGTTGGCGAAAATGCCTTAGAGATAGAGCGGTTGTGGGAGCTAATGTATTATCGTTCTAACTATATGGGCCGAAGAGGTCTTGGCATCCACGCAATTAGCGCAATCGACATTGCTCTGTGGGATATCGCAAGTCAATTTTATCAGGTTCCTATTCATACATTACTTGGCGGTAAGTATAGAGATAAAATTCGAGCATATGGCACATTTATTCCAGACGCAAAACCAGAAAATAACCGAGCGATCGCAAGGAAACTAGTTGATCAAGGGTTTACTAGTATTAAGTTTGGAGGTGGTGTATTTGGTGATGATCCAGAAACCGACATTGAAATTGTTCGTCATGTTCGCGAAGAGATTGGCGATTCTATTGAGTTACAAATAGATCTAGCTTCAAAATGGCACACTGTTGGCCACACTGTTGATATGTGTAAGCGACTTGAAAAATATAACCTTAACTGGGTTGAAGAGCCTGTATTAGCTGACATACCAGAAAGTTATGCGAAGATCTCAGATAAGGTCTTACCTAAGTTGGCTGGTGGCGAATCTCTAACCACAAGATTTGAGTTTAAGGCGTTTCTAGAAAACTCTAAGGTTGACATTATTCAACCCGATATCACTCGCTGTGGTGGCTTTACAGAGATGAAACGCATTTATGAGTTAGCTCGATATCACGGTGTTAAGTTAGTACCACACGGGTTTAGCACTGGTATTCTTAATGCTGCCACCATTCAGTTTCTAGCCTCACTTCCTGATGGCGATCTAATGGAATACTCACAAAGCGATAGCCCACTATATACAGATCTTGTTGCTAATAAAGAAGGTCTTCAAGACGGTTATGTTCACGTTCCTGACACTATTGGACTTGGTATAACACTGAATAGTAACTTGATGACAAAATATATTGTCGAATAAATAAGGCAGTCAAAGCCCCTAAATAGGGTTTTGTCGCAATCTGGAGTGCTGAGCTATTATCCCCTCAGCACTCATTCAACTTTAGCATTATGACTATAGACCTTTCTGGTCGCCACTTTCCTTCCCTCATCATCCATCAGGCCATTTGTTCGCTATTACGTTCCTTATAAATTCAGCGACTGTGAAACGCCTTTGTAGTCGCTTCTGAGGATTCCCCCCCCTTTTTGAACCCATGAAACTTCTGCAGTTTATCCGCGTGGCAGTGTCAGGTGCAATACCCTTAAGCTGTTCTTTTTCTGATAACATTTTCTTGCTCATAAGTCTTTTCTCGATTCAAAAATGACATTAGATAATTGATAGCATCATGGGCTACTAGTCGCATTGTAGAACCTTGTTCGAAAAAACAATGGGGCAATTATGGGTTAGAATAGGTATACTCACGAAGCTATGGTCACATGCTTCGGCCCTGAATCTCTAAAAACCAATAGTCACCATTTTTGCTCCAGTCAATGGAATAACTCTTTGCTAAAGAAATGTTTACATCTTTACCACCAATCGGGGTTGTTAGGTCTATCGGCCCAAATGAGGCACCTTGAGAAATGTCATAGTCCCAGCACTTTGTGCTTTTACTCTTGGGGTTAACAAGCCGCTCCATATCGTTCATCACAAGTGATACACCCTCAGACATTCCACCCACAGACACATATTGCTCAAGAAGTTGCAAATCCTCGTATACGTCTTTCATGAATATATCGGTCGCTCCACGCTTACCTCCTGAAGAGCTAAGCGTACGATAGCATTTCATCTCAATAGCGATAGTGTGACTTTGTTGTTGTGAAATTCCACTAAAAACGAGGTCTATTTCTCTAGTTCTACCGTGAATATTAATCCCTGTTTCTAATTCTATGTTGAATCTATCACCTGAACTGAACGTTATAAGGGCTTTGTTGCGTAATTAAATTTAAAGATAGAACTACCCCGTTTCGCGTATTTC
>NZ_JBGONI010000084.1:0-5044 GCF_041439035.1 Vibrio sp. 1F263
GTGGGCATGTTTGCAAGAGCAAGTAAGTGTATTTGAATAGGAGGTAGGAGTGCGCGCTTAATAACTCTTGTCTATAGGCATTTAAAATGGGAACGAAGTTAACAATTTACCATACCTGTAGTTATTGATGGTTTGCTAATTAAGCAAAAGCACTGACACATTATTGTCCAGAGACGTGTTATGCCGCAATACTCTGGGACAAACGAGTTAAGAATCAGTCGGTTTTTGATGCTGATTCAAAGGATTCAGCATCAAAGTCTCTTCTAAATGTTCAGGGGCTAGATGCGCATAACGCATGGTTGTTGTGATTTCACTATGACCCAGTACATCTCTTAACTTCACAATATTGCCGCCGCTCATCACATAATGACTCGCAAAGGTATGACGTAGAACGTGAGTCATTTGCCCTTTCGGTAAGTCAATATTTGCTTCTGAAACCGCCTTTCGAAAAGCCGATAAGCTGTTTAAAAACATCCTCTCTTCACTGATAGACTCAAGAGCGGTGAGTTCATCATAAAGCGTTTGATTAATCGGCACGGTACGATTCTTGGATGATTTGGTATTCAAAAACGTGATCTGATTATTTTTGATTTGTGAGGGCTTTAGACTTTCCGCCTCTCCCCACCTAGCACCCGTTGCTAAGCAAGTTTTCACGATAAACACCAAAGACCGATTGCTGACTGTTTGACAAGAACCCAATAGCCTTGCGATCTCATCATGATCCAAATACCTCAACTCTTTTTCACGCTCTTTGAACTGACGAATTTTACTCAGCGGGTTCTCAAACTCAATCACCCCTAACCTCTCCAACTCGTTAAACATCGCCCTAAGATAGGCATGCTCTCGGTTGATCGTGGTCGTCGTCACTTCAATACTTCGTTGCTCTCGATAGTGCGCAAAATCTTTACTGGTGAAATCACTCGCAATGGGGTTACCCAAACGCTCTGATATTCGATAAAGACTCTTTCTCAGTCGAATATGATCGCGTAGCGTTTTACCGTGCATTCGATACCAAAGCGAGATCAATTCATCCAACGTTCGAAAATCCTTGCCCGCGCATTCTCGCTCAAGTTTTAAGGCTAATCGCTTCTCAAGTTGCATGGCCTTTCGCTCACTCTCAAACACCTGATTAGGGGCCAGACTTGAATAATAATTCGCATTCTTCTTTAAAATCATTCTTCCCCCATCGATAGTATTTAAGCAAGCAAACCGTTAGGCAAGTTTCTTGTTGCTGGTTGTTTTTTCGACAATTCCGAGCTCTGATAGTATAGAGAAGTCGGGACTAATCTGGCCCGACTCAGGGAGAACTTCATCGGTCATCAACCAATAGGTATACTTTTTGAAGCGCTCATGCTTTGTGATCTTCATCAAAAAATCACCTTTTGGTTCTCTTCTTTCTTGTTCGTAATTTCGCTGAGCTCCTACTGATATATCAATAAGTTGTGACATTTCTTCCTGACTTAACCTCTCCGCAATTCGTATCGCTTTGATTTTTTTTCCTAATTCCACACTTGACCCCACTACTACATATGACGTAGCTTAAATACCAACTACTACAAATGACGTAGCAGAATAAGTAACTCTATTTCCGTGTATTTCACGAAAATCATCAAACCTACGAGGATATCACATGCCAATGCTGCCCGCGTTATTCATGTCTGTGCCTTTATTTGCACGTTCTCACGGAATGAGTGAAAGACAGGTACTCGATCGTCTCGATAACGCCGATTTACCCGAAGTGGAAAAAGAACTCGATGCAGGGAAGCGGTATGTCGACCTCGTCGAACTCGCGGCTCGCATGGAAGCGGGACAATTCAAACTGTCGATATTGAGGAAGAAATCATGACCCCTCTTGTCCAAATCTTCTCAAACCAAAAATGCCTACCGGTGGAAGTCGTGCCAGCCAATGAGCACTCCTCGAACTTCTCTCACGCCGTGTCAGAAATGGAAGAGCGAGCCGGTCACCCTGCGTCGTTCATGGCCACCAACCTTGCCATCATCCCGCTTGAGGGTGATTTGCGCATAGTCGTACAAGGATAAGCCCATGACTCACGCCGACGTCACTCAACACCTTTACCGCTTTTGGGTGGAAGCGTATCACCAAGATATGCACTGCCTAAAAGAAAGCGCCCCATCAAGCTTAGTGACTCAAGCACAATCTGAGCTCATTCATGAATCGATTCTTGAGCGTTTACATGAAGTACGCGTCTACGCCGAAACCAGCGGCGAACACCGCTTAGCCCAATCCATCGATGACGCTTGCACAAAAATGTACTTATTCAACGAAGCCCCCTGCAAGGAGTTAGCCCAATGAAAGTCCAAACCGAAAACAACCTTGTCTATGACAACAAACATCCAAAATGCCAGCTCCACTTTGCCCGAACCCAAGGACGCGGATTTGCATTCATTCAGTGTCTCGATACCGGCTTAGACGGAAAAACGGAAAGGATAAAGCGTTACTGGGGATTCTATGCCGACTCTCTGAATGACAAAGAGAATGAAGCGGATATTTATCGCATCATGAATTCAGGCAGTCCGTGGCCTGACTTACCAAAGTAATGCTCATGGGAAATGTGTCTTACCAAGAGGCCGTGTCCAGTGTTGACTTACCTATCACTGACCCTATCCACAAGCCCTGCCCCGACATGGAAGGGCTCAAAGACTTTGACCCAGAAAAAACCGAGAGAGCGCGTTTCTTAATATCGAAGCTAAGAGAAAAGCACGGCATTAAAAAGCGCGTTAAACCGACGCCTAAACCCTTGAATTACACCTGCACCGAACGAGGCTGCATCGAGCCTTGGGGAACAGTGAGTAAAGGCAAAAATTAAGGTTGGACTATGAGTACCTACAAACGATTCCATCAACCCAACATCAATCTATCGTTAAGTCAGTATGTCTCCAATCTCACGGCGCACCTGCCGGTGATGATGCGTCAAGATCTAGAACTTAAACTAGGGCTGAGGAAAAAGCGCAGCAATCCGACCGACCATAACCTCGCCTTATTCATCACCGAACGCGTGAGCTTTGTGGATAACGTCGTCCACCACTTTACCCAAAAATTCCCGTTTGGTTTCATAAGCCATGAGCCCAAACCGCTCGAACTGACTCACGACATATTGATGAGCGATGATGCGCTTAAAAATTTCGCCATTCAACTCACCGTGGCCTTTGTCGATATCATCAATGATATTGCCGTGACAGACGCTGATGACATTCCCGAAAGCCCCACGGATTACTACCACGCCCTGCATTATGCCTTTGAACAAATCCGAGACTTGATGCTCAAGGTCTTCATTGAGCCTCCGAGTGCCGACACGCGTGATATCGGTCAAACACTCACGGTTCGTGACGCTGAAATCCTTTTAGAGTGCGCGATTCGTCGTTGTATTGATCCTAAAAACTTAGTGCGTAAATTCAAACGCCTTCGCAAGCGCTACATTGAACACGCTCAAGTCACCCTTGGCAATGTCGGAGAACAACCCAGTCAACATCGCTATGTGTCGCGCCTGACTCTCTCCAACTTCAAGCAGCAATTACGCGAGTCCGAAGCCTTCATGAAAAGTATGGTGGTCATCAACCACGACACCCTGCAAGAGTTCAATCTCGATGAGGTGGCCTCTCGCACGACAACGAACCTTGAAAACCGCCGCGTTGAATTGGTGGTTCGCAGTCGCGGGGATGAAGAGCGGGCCATCGATATGGGATTTGAAGGGGTCTTCATCAATTGGACGTTGCCCTCAAAGTATCACCGTAATTCACCTAAGTGGAACGGCTGCACCGTCAAAGAAGCGCATCAAAGCCTGATGGAGCAATGGAGGCTCGCCCGCGCCCACTTCGCCAAACAAGACATTCCTTGGTTTGGCCTACGGGTGGCTGAGCCCCACAAAGACGGCACGCCTCACTTGCATGCCTTTGTCTATTGCCCTGCAGAATACAAAGCCGAGCTCATGCGCATTTGTGCGAAGATTGCCCGAAGTGAAGATGGCGACGAGCTCTACAACAAAAAGAAACGCAAAGCCCGTTTTCACGCGAAACCTTGCAACCCTAAGAAAGGTAGCGCTACTGGCTACATCATCAAATACATCTCCAAAAACATTAACGGCGCACACCTGCCCAAAGGCGCCGCGGAAGAAACTGCAGTCTCGGTCAGAGCGTGGGCCAGCGCTTGGGGCATTAAGCAGTTTTCACAATCGGGCTCTCCTGCCGTGGGTCTGTGGCGACAACTCAGACGCGCGAACAAAGCCGATGTGGCGATTGATGAAGCGTTAATCGACCTGCATGAGCATGCGGATAAATCACGCTGGAAAGAGTTTACCCAGCACATTGGGGATTTACGCCTCGCTCATGAAACGCAGATTAACCAGTACGGCGAAACCACCAAACGGGTGATCGGGTTGGAATGGTTAGGTCACGTGATCGAGACCTGCCGCGATCACTTTTCGGTGGTGGCGAAGTGCGATGTGGACGCGTGGAAAAAAGCGCGGAGCGCTGTCCCTTGGAGCACTGAAAATAAGTGTAACCCACCCCCGAAAATCGACATTTCCCCACTCGAAAAAGCGTTAATGGACGTGACCGGATGGAGCATTAAAGGGGTTCAATGCTTACTCAAACCGCTGTCGATGGGGGCGAGAATCCCCATTGATAAGCACACCACTCTCAGCCTTATCAACGGACGGTTGGGAGTCACTTAACCCACGCCAACGATGTGAATCAGGGGCATTTTAACTAACGTCGAGAGACAGGAACTTTTATGAACATATCTATCAACACTAAAGCGATTTATTTTTACAGCTACAATATGCCAGTTGTCGGTGAACAGATTTTAATCACCGAACAAAACTTATCGCATGAATGTAATTTTATTCCAATGAACGAGCTTGCCGCTTTAAATGCAATTAACAAGGGCGTGCCGTTTGTTACGGATGCAGGTGAGCATGTTCACGTACTAGGAGCTGCTCACTAACCACGAAGCCAACGTCGAGAGACAGAGGAAGACAATGAAAAGACTATCGCTTGAGGAGTGTCAGCGAGATTTAGCCGCCCT
>NZ_JBGONI010000085.1:0-4689 GCF_041439035.1 Vibrio sp. 1F263
GCTTGAGCCGTATGCAGTGAAAGTTGCACGTACGGTTCTGAGGAGGGTGGCACCTAGTAACAGGTGCCGTCTATCCGACAGAACCTTCATAGGCTGAATTTTTACCCGTTGTAATCACCAAGTCTTTCAGATCTTAATATTTTTGATAAATGCTCTGAGAAATCTAGTAATTTATTGGTAAATAATAATAGGGTGAGACAGTGGTCAGAATCAGCTCGCCGAAACTTAGCAGTGTGCTTTTAGGAAACAAAACTTTTAATTTTCCACTCTTGGAAAGACGAGTGGGTTTAAGAGGACTGCTTCACTCAAATGGTCTGGCGAAAAATGAGCATAATTCATCGTGTGCTCAATTTTTTGGTGTCCCAGAATTCGTTGCAGGACCAAAATGTTGCCGCCATTCATCATGAAATGAGATGCAAAAGTATGACGCAGTACATGGGTTGCTTGACCGTCTGGTAGGTTAGGAAGAGCTTTTGTTAGCCAATTGTAGATCGACGGGTAACTGTAGTGGAATAGGCGGCCATTGGTTGGTTTGTAGATCTCTTCGTATAGTTCTTTTGAAATGGGCACAGTTCTATTCCGCTTTCCTTTAGTCTTGGTGAACGTGATCATATATGGACTGATTTGAGAGCCTTTCAACTCCGCTGCTTCCATAATTCGTGCACCGGTAGATAAACATATCTTAAAAATCTGTATCAGCTGCTCAGCATCTCTTGCGTCTTTGACAAACTGAAATAGGTGTTCAATCTCCTTTTGGGTTAAGTAAACCAATTCACTTTCGTCTTTTCTGAGTTTTTTTAGGCCTTTCATTGGATTAGGGTATTTCAATTCACCAATTTCGATGAGCTGAGAAAACATACTTTGTAAGCATTGTTGGTCGTAGTTGTGCGATGAGGCTTTGAGCTCTTTCCCATGATTAGCACTCTTATAGGAAATGTTGATTCGAGTGGCTCGATAATGGAAGAAATCAGCTTGGCTAAAGTGAGCAGCGACAGGATCGAGCAGCGCCTTGCAAATAGTATGGAGTCGCTTTCGAGTATGCTCGCCGGATTTAAGGTACTTGCCATGCAACGCATACCACAGTTCAATGAGCTCACTTAAAGTACGCTTATCTGTTTTTCCTCCTAACCATGGTTTATCGATGATTTCATTGAGGATGAAGCGCTCATATCCCATAGCTTCACCTTTCGTAGCGAAGCGTTTACGAATCCGTTTACCTGTACGACCATTAGGGTAGGCTTCCATAATCCATGGCTTTTTGTTGCCGTCTTTTAGGTTCCTAACTGTCATAACGTAAATACCGCCAATAAACTGTATATAAAAACAGTATTTCATAGTAAGGTTCATTTCAATGTTTGATTGGTCAAATTGGAAACATGAGGACGAGCGATGAACTTACTCCCCACTGGTACGCAGCTAGGTCAACTAGAATTACTGGAAGTGTATGAGGACTTCTTAGGGCCAAAATGCTTCTCGGTTAAGAATGAAAATACGCAAAGATAGATGGTTTATTGGAGTGGGGACTATGATGAAGGTCAGTGCATTAAGTGGGCTTATATTCCAGTGACTAAACCTTTATTAGCTCGTTTGCTTAACAATGAAGTCAGCTTTCATGATGCATTTCATCATTCAGAAGAGCTCTATATTGCTTCTATTTACTCTGATGGGGTAGGGAAGCCTGCCAAGGCAGAGCTAGTGAGGCGTGAGAGTAAGCATTTGGTGAACCTGCCACCGATCGATTTTAAAGTTGACCTTGAAGAGACGTACATGATGTAGCGCTCGTCTTTCAATGGCGGTGTATGTATGAAACGAAAAAAAACCACGAGCTTAGCTCGTGGTTTTGTGTTTAGAAAATTTTCTTGAACACAGGCGCTATTGCCTTGCCAATTATCTTGAAATTTCGTCCGGTCTTATAGTCGATTTCAAAAGCTTCATAAGCTTGGTTATCAGAAACGATCAAATAAACCCCTTTCGCTATATTCCATTTCAAACGCTTTACGTAGACCGCATCATCAATTCGAATGACATACACACCGTTTGATACAGGGTGCTGTAGCTCACGTGTATCTACCAATAAGCGATCTTTGTCGCTCAAGGTGGGTTCCATTGAGTCACCATCCACATAAATAATGGAGGCGGATTTTTCACATAAATCAAACTCGCTCAATAAGCTAGTTGGAACCATCAGAGTGTCCAGTTGGAACTCACCCTGAACCAGTGTACCCGCTCCAGCTGCCGCATGCACATCATAGACAGGCAACTCACTCCAAGCTTTAAACTCTGACATCGGCACTATTTTAGAAACATTGCTGCTGATAGGAGGGTTAGTTGAATCTTCTGCAATGTTCTGGGCTTTTAGAAATATACGTTCAGGGATTTTCCCACGAATACGCCACATTTGAACTGTATTTCGAGCGATGCCTAAAGCTGCAGCTAATTCTGTATTTTTAGAAGTTTTTGTTAGCTTTTTTAGCTCTTCAATTTGTTTATCTACGTCGTTCATATTACCAATGTAAGCTCTTTAGGCTTATAGCAACAAATAACTGTTGACTTGTTAGCTTTTGTGATCAATAGTTTTATCACGTTAGCTTTTGTAATTCATTGTTAGTCTTTATTTGTCGCTATTAGCGGTTATTCAGTAGTAAAACAAGGTTGGCACAACTGAAGTCACAACACAATTACATTGTTAGCTTTTGAGTGCATTTGTGAGCAGATGCATGAGGAGGGGGGGTGAGCAGAAAAAAGGTTCCAGTCAAGTCTGAGCACCCACTCAAGCAACGACAACTATTGAGGAAGTCAACATGAGTCAACCACTTGTTATCGCTATTGAAGCGCCATATGTAACGACAGAAAAGTATGCAGAACTGTCAGGTATGAAAGTCGGAACCATCGAGAAGAAGCTAAAAGAAGGAAAGATCCCTCGAATGGCTAAAGACGGGGCGGGTGAGCTTAACCTAGTCAATCTGGCCCTGTTAACTAAACGAGCTCTAGAAGCTAAGTTTTAGTTTACGTTCTATTCGCGACCCAATGAGTATCTGATATGAATGTTAACGTATCAATGTACATTTTTCGGGAGTCTAAACAAAAGGCGTTTGAAGATGCTTGCAATGTGTTTCGACTGACCGAAAACATGGCTGAAATTGCCATGAACATTGGTGTGTCCCCCACCATTTTGAGAAATAAGTTAAACCCAGAGCACCTCATGGAAATGGCTTTTGATGAAGAATTGGAGCAGTTTCGAGATCATGTCGATAACTCCCGTTGGAAAGGTTTTTGTGAATTAGCTTTCAAAGTCAAACGTGTCGGCGGAATTAACTGGTTAGGAACAATGTTCTTGGTTGGGGCTTCGTTTTTGTCCCACTTTTCTTCAATTGAGTATTCGTTATGAATGACATTGACTCAATAAGCGAATTTTATCGCACAAAGCAGTTGGCTTTTGATGAAGCGTGCTGTGTCTTTAGAGCCGCAGAGAATATGAGCAACTTGGCTGCGAGAATAGGGATGAACTCAACTATTCTACGCAATAAGCTCAATCCTGCTCAGCCTCATGTTCTGAGTTGTGTAGACGCGATTACTCTCGCAAAAGTGAGCGGTAATCACACCATCGTAAACAGCTTGCTTCTTGGATTGGGCGTGGTCACCGCTCATATAACACCGGAGAGCACGGATGACACCTTTGCCCAAAGCGTATTAGAGAACTCGATCCATTCAGGTGAATTGTCTCGAATGGCGTTGGAGTATGCAGGAAATCCTCGCCTTACTCGTGCTCAAAAACATAAGATTATTCATACCGCACACGCCAGTATCAGCGTTCAGGTAAAACTCATCAGGAGCCTAGAAAAACTGAATCAAGGTGTTTGTCTGCATAAAGCCATAGAGGATGTGGCGGCCGCTAATGGTTTATCTGCTTCACAGATCAATTCGGATCGATGATGTCTGTTACTCCGTGTCATCAGTCATGCCCTGAAAGTTCTGGTCATGAATTGACTGAGGAAGATAAGCGTAGAGGCCTTAGGTATATCAGGCACATTCGACGCGAGTTATGCGCTCGTCAACTTTCTTCCTTATGGGTTGAGCAGGCGAGGTTAATGAACCAATTAAGGCGTTCGAATTATGGGTTTGAACAAGTACGACTGCGAATTCGTTTATTCGGCCTCGAAAAGCGAATGCAAAGAATCAGACAACGTTGGCTTTAACGCGTTTTCCTCTTCCAGAGTAGCGTTATTGGTTTCTCCGAAGGGGAGCGTTTTTTAGCCGAGGTCAACTTTATGAATCATCATGTGTTTGCGGTCGTACAGGGTAAGGTCATTCAAACCAGTATTGAAACCGTCTCCAATTTAGTCTTAAAAGGTAAAGAAGAGTGGCGTGATGCAGTCAGTTGTCATTCGAAAAGGTGTTCGATAAAAATTGACACCCGTGGCGGCTACGAAAGCTCAAAAGGAATGGCTTTGACCGGCTCTCGAATCTTATCAGAGAGAGTCAAGAGGACTGATTCAGTAACGGCGCTCAACGCTCAAGACAATCTCTTTTGCCTTGTTTTTTCTGTAGGTGAGTATGGGCAAGGTGCACCAAGGGTGATGCGATGACGGCTCATTCTGAATACGCTGCGTCTTCATCCATGTCGTGTTTGAGTCGGCTACTTGAGGAAGCGCCTTATTTGTCGAGGTGCAGTGACAATAAAACCGCGAT
>NZ_JBGONI010000086.1:0-4593 GCF_041439035.1 Vibrio sp. 1F263
CAAAAACCTTGGGTCTCAAATAAAACCTTTTATCCAAACGCTGTCCATAAACCCAAATATCTTGGCCACTGCTTATTAGCAAAGAGATCACCGATATCTTGTGAAGCCTATGTTTATAAGGGATTAGAAAAAGGCAGAAAAGCCCAGCGCCATAGCAGAACCAGCCAAAAACACTCCGCTACACATCTCTATCAACGCAGTGCAAAGGAGCCGTGGCTACTCGCGACTAATGTCCCTAGACATATCTTAAATGAAGTACAAATTACCAGTCTGTACGCCAAGCGTATGCAGATAGAAGAGGCCTTCCGCGATCTAAAGAGTACCGCCTATGGAATCGCACTTCGTCACAACAGAACTCGTTGTACTAAGCGATTAGATATCCTGCTTCTTATTGCGTTGCTCGCTGAAATCTTGATGTGGTGGAATGGCCTCATTGCAGTACAAGCCAAATGGCATTTTGACTTCTAAGCCAACGGCATTAAACACCGCCGAGTTCTATCCATACCTCGTCTAGGGAGAGAGGTACGAAATCATCGGCGATATCAAATTAATGAATCCCAATATCAATGGGGAATGTTCGAATATCAAAGGCTCACACACAACGCAGGACTAGGGAAAATATGAGGGGATCCGTCAGCACCCAAGGTTGGGAATACTAGGGCGTGTTGATCTTTGCTGTACATTTCGCGTTCAACAATACATCGGTAGCCACATTAACATGAATGCCAGCGATAACATGTTGGCATAATTCCTTTCTAGCTTGTCATATCTACTTGAAATAGCTCGATAATGCTTAATTCTCCCAAAGGCATTTTCGACCAAGTGACGATACTTGTATAGACACCAATCCATACTGTCTTTGTCTATATCTTGTCCGTAATTGCGTTTAGCAATTACCGTTTCTCCGCCACGTTCCTTAACAAAAGTACGGAAAGGTTCGCTGTCATATCCTTTATCACAAACAATGGTATTAACTTCACCGAGTTGCTCAACTAAGCTTTCGGCATGCACTATATCGTGGCGTTGTCCCTCTGATAAATCAAAGCAAATCGGCAGGCCACCACTATCTACGGCTAAGTGAATTTTGGTTGAGTTGCCCCCGCGACTTTTTCCTATTTGCTCTGAACTTTCAGTAGCTGCACCTGTACTATGCTGATGTGCTCTAACTATAGAGCCATCAAGAAATACCCATTCAAAATCAGCCATGTTAGATAAGCTTTTGAAAAGATTATCTAAAATCCCTTTCTTCGACCAAAGATTAAATCGTCTGTAAACGGTACTCCACTCTCCGAACTCAGAGGGTAGATCTCGCCAAGGAATACCTGTTCTCATTCGATAAAGTATTCCTTCAAATGTCATTCGATGTTCAGTTTTATCGTAAATACGACCTGTACTTTTCATAACTTGGAGTAGCAGTTCCCAGCGAATATCAGTTAGCATTGTTCTTGGCATGGTATTGGTTATGGTTTTACTTTTGGCGAAGCAAATTATAACTCTTTACCATGCTGTTCAAAAAACACTCACGAAAGATCAACACGCCCTAGTTTCTCTAATCTAGTGGGTCGCAGTTTAGAACCATCGGAATTACATGCTTCTTCGTCGATCAAAGTTGGGTAATAATCTTTTTCACCTTCCATCGGCTTTGTTGCGCCCGATTTCAGATAATAAGTGCGACATTCATGGAAAGGTGTAGAAGAGGAAGCCAACTGCTGAAAGTGGTACGCTCTTCTCGCCAAAGAAACAAGCAGTACTACCATGAACTATCAGCAGTTGACCGAAGGCAGAAGATACCAGATTCCTGCCCTTTTGGAACGGGGGATTTCAGTTTCTGAAATTGCTAAAACCGTTCAGTGCCATCGCGGCGTTGTTGATCAAATCAGCTTGGAGGTCAACGACGCCATATTTGACTCACCGTTAGCTTCGAACAGGCATGCCTAGTCCTATGACTTTGTTTATAGCTTTGACATTCGCCATGATTTCACCCACTTGAGCGTTGTAACATCTCAAGCTCAATGTACCGCTGGTTAGTCCTTTATATCGAGACATTGCGGTCTCAGATATTGAGCGATAGTGATAACCAGATTCGGATTTCCACTCCGCTATTGTTCCGTTTTTCAGAGCCTCTACAGCTTCATTTCTGGGATACCCATCTTCCCAAAACGCTACATTCTTTCGAGGTGGTATCAACGGAGTACAACCTTTATTCTTCAGAGTATTGTGGCAACTTTTTGTGTCATATGCTCCATCGGCAGAGACAGCATCGATCTTTCTACGTAAAGGGTTGAGTAACGTTGGCAGCACTTCGCTATCACCAACATTTACCAGACTGACCTCGGCACTAATGGCTTCATGGGTATCTACATCAACGGCTAAGTGCAGCTTGCGCCATGTTCTACGTTTTTCGGCACCGTGCTTCTTGACCTTCCACTCACCCTCGCCAAAGACTTTGAGACCAGTCGAGTCAATGGCTATATGACGAATAGCCCCTTTAGATTTATTACGGTATTTCACCTGGACTGTCTTCGACCGTTTACTGATACAGATGTAGTCTGGGGACGTCAGTGGAACATCCAATAACTCAAAGATAGAGTCGATAAAACCTTGAAGAGCACGCAATGGTAATGAGAATACTCCTTTATTCATCAAGGCAGTTTCAATCGCTGCATCAAAGTACTGAAAGCCTCTACCACGCTTACCATGATGGGTTTGCATCGCCATGCATCTACGGCTGTATCATCTATCCAGAACGTAACCGAGCCCCGTTTGCACAAAAACTTATTGTACTCCGCCCAGTTAGTTATCTTCTTTTTCGCCTTACCCATGTTGTCACCGCTCTAACCATCATAAAGTATCAGATCGCAGGACTCGAAAAAGGTTCAACTGATTTAGGCAACAACGCCCATAAACAGTTCAAACTCGCGCCGGTACAAACGCCTTTTCCGCCATTGAACTTAATAGTGTCAGCATCTTCGGTGATGTTCTGGCTTTGATGGTTCTATTGCCTTTAACTATTTCCGTGTGTCACCACCAATTTCAGGGATTCGATTTTCTAGCACTTTGATTGCTGAGTGAGGCATTCACGTTTGTCTGCTTGGTCTGTCTTACGTTCAAAGTTACTTCCTTGGTCGACTAATTGACACACACCTTGGCTCATTTGTGGCATTACTTAAAGTGGTCAACCAAGGCCCACAAAACCGTTCCCGCCTTGCGCATCAGAGCATGTACGTCAGAAAACCCTTTTAGCCCCATTCTTTCACGATAGGTTGAAAACCAAGTCCATTGTGCGTTGCTGATGTTTTTAAACATTGTCCTCCCCATTCATGTTGATTCATACTGACTACGTTGATATCGCAGTCTTTGAGATCAAAGTCGAGAAACACATTCGTCGGCTTATTATTCCATCTGCATACCAACACCCGCATCACCGTAAGAGTGGCTGCCTTCACTATTGCAAAAAGCGCCGCAGATGGGCGCAGGCCTGCGTAATATGCCTAAAAAGTTCAGGAGCCTTATCTGGGGCGACGTCCAAGGCTGTTTTTCTACTCAATTAAGCACGCTGGTTGAGTGGTAAAACAGAATTACTTGGGAATACCAGACACCACATCCTTTGGGTGTGCGTATTCTACTACAAGAATGCACAAGCCAGTTTGTAGCACGGCTCTTGAGAGAGAGCCCATTGTTTTGCTCTTTTAAAAGAGCAAAACAATGTCCTTAAAAGGAGTTTGAATAATGCAAATCGTATACGGATATTGTCATGAAGATGATGCGGTGAGTTTATTAGGCCGCTTTGTTGAACAAGGGGATTTTGTCAGCTTCAAAGAACTGGGCTCGGTCGGGCGTGAATACATGGCATTTGCTGCTTTGTTGCCTTTTACTGACCGCCTCCCCTTTCCTTTCTATTGGAAGGGCGTTCATTTCGTTTCGGTTCAAAAACAAACCCAATCAGTCCGTCATCTCACGCCTCCACCATCAAAGAATGCTCGCAAAAAACATTATCGTAAACTCAAAAACACCCTTATGACCCCTCAAAATTGGAAACAACACGTCAGTCGCAATCGCGGTTTGAAGTCTGTAAACGCTTCCTTGTTGCCTTTAATGTAATCAGGAAGAAATGGGGCTCAACGGTAACATGTGAGCCGTAATCGTGGTTTAAAGTACGCGAAATCTTGTCTGTTTTCTTTATGATGCGTGCCTATGTTGATTTTAACCTCTCTCCCCACGCTCCCTTTCATTGGCACGTTGCCCGGTGTCCAAGATCATTAGACCACTACAACTACACGGTCTACCTAGGACAACATAAGCATTCCTCCCTGCCTATCAGGCAAGGAGGTGGTAGGGAGCACTCCCTTTTCCTCCATCATGACCACGCACATGATAATTTTATCACTCAATAAGGATACTTATTATGAAAAAACGCACCCAGCGCACCCTCCTTGTCGGGCTTGGCGTTGCTGTCTCGACACTTCTTATCACTCAGCCCGCTCTGGCTGCCGATATCTTCGCGTCAGGTAAACAAGCCATGAAAGACTCGGCGGGCAAAGGCTCTGCGGTTGAAACCGCGATGCTGGGGACTGGGCTTGCGGGGGCGGTCGT
>NZ_JBGONI010000087.1:0-4134 GCF_041439035.1 Vibrio sp. 1F263
CAAGCAATAAAGTATCCTCTTAAAATGGCAGCGATCGCATCGGTACGCTGCTATTCGTTCTAATGAATCATTAGAGTAGTAGCTCTAGCTCATTTCTGCCCCGAAATAATTTAGCAGTCGATTCCCGATCCCTTTCCCACGTCAGTTCTTGACCTACATTTTCTAATAGCAGATTATGAGCCTAATTGAGCATTTGCAACTATACAGACATGATCTGTAATTTGTGAGTGCTAGGGACAATAAGCCCATTGAACAGTCTTTTGCTGTCATGGTTCCCATATATTTTAAATATTATAAAAACAATGTCTTCTGAGAAAGGCACTGTTATATACCTTAAAGGAATAATATGTCTTTCCCTATATTGTTAAACACTACAATTCAGAGCCACAATGGAAATTTTAATCGTGAAATTACCATTCGAAATGGACTGACAGTACTGATAGGACCTAATGGAAGTGGTAAAACACACCTGCTTAGAGCCATAAAAAATGCGCTACCACAGCATGTTCAAGGTAAGAAGGTTAGATTTATTTCTGCAGGAAGAATGGGAACGCTTGAACATAGTCGATCGGATTATGACGGCCACAGAGGTGGTCGGATATCATATGAAAGTGCTAATTTTGGTAACAAAAGTGACGTAGATAGGCGTCATAAAATTGAAACGTTAAATGGTGACTTCCAAACGTTATCGGAGAGAGCTGATATTTTGGTTAAAGTGCAAGAGCGCCTTAAAAAGTTATTCAAAAGAGATCTTATTATTGAATGGGATGCGGGTACTTTAAAGGTTGTTTTTGCAAGATTGGATAAGGAAGGTGCGCCATACTCTTCAGGTCGAGAGGCTTCAGGGTTACTTCATTTAGTTGGCTTATTATCAGCGCTTTATGATGACGATGTAGGCGCTTTGATGCTAGATGAACCTGAAGTCTCCCTGCATCCGCAGTTACAAGCATTTTTACTTAATGAGATTGCTTCAGCTGCTGGCCACTATTCTGAAGGAGGCTTTAAGAAGATAATAGTTATGGCAACTCATTCAACAGAAATGTTGAATATATTAAAATGTGACGACCTTTTATCTCTAGTCTTTTGCCATGACTTAGATACAGCACCTGTTCAAATCTCTCCAGAATCTGGCGAACTTCAGAACAAGAAAATACAGGCATTAATTGCCCGCCTAGGACAAGAACATAAACTTTCTCTATTTTGTAAAAAGCCACTATTAGTTGAGGGGCCTTCAGACGCCCTCATCTGTAGTTTTTTGTCTCAAAAGTTAGGGGTTCACTTGGAAGCATCTGGCTCTCAGTTATTGCCAGTGATTGGCACAGGTCAAATGCCTATAGTGTCAAAATTTATAAGACTAATGGGAAAGACTCCAGTAGTTTTAGCAGATGCTGATGCTTTTGCTGATGGCCTTGAATTAACTAACTATTATCTCAACGGATGTATAATCGCAGATCAAAAAGCCGCTGAGTCTGGGGCTGCTTCTGCAGCTTCGCTTGCCAGTGCTGCTTTTAATGATTTCTGTCAATTGGCAAATAACAAATGGGAAGAGATCAAGGATATAGCTACTCCTCACCCATATTGGGTAAATAAAGGGGAAGGCGAAGAGACTAAAGCAAAACGAAGATCTGTATTCTGTGCTTTATTTAGTCATGATGAAAGTACGTTATCTGATTTAAACGCTGACAGATCTTGGGTCACAATTAGAAACCGCTTGGAAGCTGTCTTGGGGCTATTAGAACTAGCGGGTTGTTTTATCCTAAGAAGAGGGGCAATTGAATCATATTATCAGTCGTCTGATACCTTCACTTCTGAGGGAAAACCCAGCGCTGCTGTGGATGAAATCGAACACTTGGATAGCTTGGATCCTTCAATGTTAGAAGTCGTTCTACCTGAAGTAACTAAGTGTATTAAGTTTGCGTCTCAAGGTGAAAAAATCAATGAAGCCGAATCATTGAGAGATGTGCTGCTATCAATAGCAGCACCTGCTATAGCTAAGCTAAATGCAGGCTCTAACACTCAAGAAATGAAGATACTTTGCAAAACAATCCTAAGAGAAAAATCCGAACTTTTTGATTTAACGGTAGAGGGCGAACAACTTTCAATTGCATTGAAAAGCAATATTTTAAATGTTCGGGGATTTCCTATTACCATTGAAAAAGGCGAGGATGTAGTAAGTAAGATTGAACGTATCTTGAAGCCAAAAGCTTAATAAGAAACTCAAGGCTTCGACATACTTTTTCTAATATGACAGAAACGTTTTAGAGCAAGAGACGTGTTATGTCGCCATGCTTTGGGACAAAAGCGACTTAAAGATATTTTGATTGATAGCAAGAGTGTACCTTGAGCATTAGTTTAAAATACACCATGTCGTGAGGGAAGTTTGTAGAGGCTAGTAAGGTTAATTTTATGTCGATTACATTTGTGACTATTGACGGGATTGTGCGCCCAATTTCAGGGAATAGAAAAATAAAAAGAAACGCTACAACATTGTTAAGTGTTAAGCAGCCGAAAGGGTTCAAATCTAATTCTAAACAATACAGTTCAGATAAGGCCTTTACGGTTCCAAATGCAAAGTGTCCAAATTGTGGTGATAATGTTTTTTACTATGAGCACCCAAATGGGGCAAAAGTATATTTTGATGAGCTAGGACCACCATGGCCGAAACACCCTTGTATAATTGAACGTCGTACTTCCACTAAGCGCAAGGTTTCGAAAAATAAGCCAGCTTCGGCTAATTGGATGAGTAGTTATTGGAAGCCGCTAATCTTAGAGAAAAAAGTAAAACTCGCTAATGGCGAGGGTGTTCGGGTACAAGCAAAGACTAGTGAATATTCTGTTAGATTTCTTTTAAAAAATCAGTTGTTGAAGCAAAAATTTTGCAGTGGGGATGATATAGATCAGCTTATTATGCTGGCAAGAAAGACCGAAGACAAAATTCGACCTAAGGTAGAAATTGCGCTTACAAGCGGGCTTCAGTCGTGGACAATGCTAGGGGAACTGGTGACTCAAGTAAATGAGCCCAAAGTTTCCCAAACTACGACCGTGCAAGATAAAAAAACTTTTGACCCGTTAGGCAAGTCAAAGATCCCATTTTCTCTTAACATTGAAGACAAACGTGTTCATGTGTCACTTTTATATGATGGACAGGATATTCAATTTAT
The DNA here is from genome assembly GCF_041439035.1 of Vibrio sp. 1F263. Taxonomy (NCBI): domain Bacteria; kingdom Pseudomonadati; phylum Pseudomonadota; class Gammaproteobacteria; order Vibrionales; family Vibrionaceae; genus Vibrio; species Vibrio sp. 1F263. Next base: position 3,162 of record NZ_JBGONI010000087.1, read on the forward strand.
CCGTAGTTCTAAAAAAGCGGCCAACAAATGGTTACTAAAGGGCTGTGAACACTTAGATGCATGGGTTGAAGAAACGAAGAAAAAACGTCATTTTCGTGTATATGTTGTTGACCCGCAAACAGGTGACCATATTGAACAATTATTTCGAAAATCTGAAAATAGGGATCAGGAGAGCCCGGTTGAACAACTAGAGTTCATCTCTCTATCTAAATTACCAGAGGGCAAGGTGAAACTTGAATTTAAAGTTCCCAAGAAAAAGTCACGTTTGAATGCGACCTTTGATATTCAAAATTTAGTAAGATGCATATCTTTAGAGCAGTTATTGACCTCTGAAAGTAAAGTAGAAGTCGAAAGTCTTAACAATCATAAAAAAATAATATCATTCAATGGGATACGATATTATGGTAAAGATATTAATATCGACCTGCTAGATAGCTCAGAATATTAAATTGTATTTTTTGAACTCAATACACAGGTCTTATAGCAGTTCATTAAACAGGTCAGCATCTAACTCTCTATCAACTATTTGGGTGGCAATCGTGTAGACATATTGTGAGTCTGAGTCCTTGGTAGCTGTTGATGGCTTTAAAACCTCACCATATAAATGGGTAGACTCATCCGAGAAATAATTAAGCTTGATAAGCTCAATCAGGCTTTGAAGCATCTCATTTGGGCTTTCTAAAAATGAAAGTTCGTAGCTTTTAGGTTTCAAGAAAAACTTAAACTCACCCATTTTGAGAGCGGAGAACAGTCATAATGTTTCAACTGATCTGCTCCAGTGAGACTAGACACTAAGCTAAGCGACTTTTTCCATACTTCTAGTTATTGGTGATTTACTAATTTAGTAAAGTCACTGAAACAGAATTGTCCAGAACCGATACAGTCAGCACTTTCAAACTGCACTTTCAAACACGAAAGTGCCCCAAAACAAGTTACGAAGCATTCAGAGAGCTTTTTGCTAACCTGGCGTTTG
>NZ_JBGONI010000088.1:0-4009 GCF_041439035.1 Vibrio sp. 1F263
CTCGTTAGTGATTGTACTCACTTAACGCAGTGTCCAAAACTACTGGTTCAGATCACAATGAGTTAATCCATTTGATTGAAACTGTGTGACTATATCTATAAAAACGACAAACAACGAGCCGAGGCTCTGAAGCCCTCTTTATTTATAATTACTGTAATTGAAGGTGATGTAAGTCTTTCGTGGCTTGTTACCATATAAAGGGGCAATAGAGCATTAAACCACCTTTCGTTTAATGCTTTGTAATATTGATATGTGTTTGCCAGCGCCAAGTCATGGGGGCTCTGTCCATTGCCCTGACTTTTTGCTGAGCAAAGGGTCAAGTATGACCGTTATAGCCGTCTGCAGGGGCGCTTTTTGGCGTCTCCAAGCCCTTTCATAAATACCGTCTCTGACTTCAGTAAGGTATCATTCTCGTCGAAATGTTGGGTCATTGTGGGCTTATCTCTCGTGATAAATAAGCCCAGCAGGCCTGGCTATGATAAGTAAGCCATTGTTTGAGTAAAAGAAACTAGCGCTTAATCAAAAAATCATCAATGGATTGACCCGCATCTAATTTCGTTTGAATGGCCGCAGGTGTGCGACCTTGTCCTGTCCATGTTTTTTCAGTGCCGCTCTCATCAGTGTATTGGTATTTCGCGGGTCTTGGTTGACGAATTTTTTTTGTTTTTGGCTGTCCAGTGAGCGCTGCCAGTAAGTCCTCTACCCCTATTCCACTCTCTGACATTTGTTTTGCCATTTCAGCCACTTTGGCCTCTTTTTCTGCGCGCGCTTCACGTTCAGCTTCTTCGCTTTCCTGGCGCTCCAGATACACGGTTGTTAATTTATCCAGTGCTTCTTCAAGCTGCTCAAAAGTTAATTCTCGAGAGAATGCTCGCAAAGTGCGAATGTTCAGTAACGTTTTAATCATTGGGTTCATGTTAAGCCTATTTATTGTTGAGTTTTTATATGACTAAGCGGCAGCATATATAATGCTTGTCGAAGTGTGTGTCAAAATTCATTTGAAAGTAGTGATGCTTTGTTAACTGGGTCTCATATAAAAGCTTAGATGGCACAGAGGGGGAGAAATAAAGAGGTCATTGTCCAACAACGTGCTTATCGCTCACTTTTGGGGAGGAAATGCGATGCAAGAGTAAGTGAATCACTTCATGCTCATCCACATGCTCGATTTCTACGCGATAGACACCTTGGGCTTGCACGGCCTCAATCAGCGCTTTGAGGCGCGTCGTTTTGACAGTCATCACCAAGGGTTTGATTTGGTTATTGTCTTTATCAAACCCTTCTTCAATTTCTGACTGGGTCATGTACAAGATCTCCTCCTCTCTCGCTTTGTCGGGATGGTCGAGCTCGGAAGGAAATTGGTGCTGATCATTGAGGTCTGTCAGCATGAGATAGAGTTCATCCGCCTGTGACAATCGAGCCTGATACTCAAGGTTCAGTTGATTGACCGTCCACAACTTTTGCTCAAGATTGCCTCTGGTTTGGCGACCAATAGTGAGCATGGTTTTTAGGTCGTTTTTGCACACAGAGAATTGAGCCTGCTTTACTTTCGGTTTGAGGTATTTCACCAAGAAGGCATTGCGTTTCTTTACCGTCCAAAACCCACCTTGCTGACTCATAGTGCAATAGAGCGTCAGCAGTGAATGGGTAACCAGCTCATCCAGAGCTAGGTAGTGTTTTAAATTTTGACTCATCAAAGCGCTCTGTTTATCCAATCAGTCGCACAGTGTATCAAATCCCCAATGAAAATCATGGCGTAAGCGCGCCTTTCCTTTGAATAGCAGTGAATACGTTCATTTCACCACTTTACCTTCAACGCCAACTCTTAAATAAGGAGCGACGATGCGTCCCCGTAAGAAAAGCAATCATTTTACCCGAGGTGGCCAAGTCATCTTCCATTCCATTCGAATGTTCTTCCAAGTCAACAACACCATCATCAAGTTCATTGGTTTTGGGATGTTATTGGCCACCCTCGCGTCACGCCTTTTGGGGGAGTTCTATTACTGGCGGAATATTTTATACGCTATTAGACAACTTGGTGAACCCAGTGTGGGACGGTGAGCGCTACCAATCCACGCTCGCGTCTCAGCTTGACAATGTCGTGCTTCTCGATATTCACGCCGAGGAGTGGCGAAACTTCCAAGTCTACTACCTCATTTCGATGTTGGTCGGATTCTTCATCTTTTATCTGCTGCAGCGTTTTTTCAAAGAGCAAGGCGAGAAACAGAGTGAAGACTTTCATGTGCGTGGTTTTCGTCTGGTTGAGCTACAAGTATTAACCAAGATGCAAATCAAGCGCGCTAAAGTGAACCGTAAACGCGGTTATGGCGATGGCACCACGGGCGCGGCGGGTAATCAGTGATGATCCGCAAACTGGTGCGATGGATACGAGAGCGTGGCGACAAGGCCATTATTTACGACAAAGGTTGTGTGTTCACCTGTAAATTCTACCGCCCTGAGACCGACGTCATATTGAACCCGTTTGATGCTCGATGCGCGAATTGGGACGTGTGGTGCGACGCAAAAGACGCCCCCGACTTTGAGAACATGGCCGCGGCCCTCATCCCACAACACGGCGATGGCGATCCATTTTGGGTTGACTCAGCGCGCACCATTTTTTCATCCACCGCCTTTCGCATGAGCCAGGACAATAAACCCGCGACGACCGCACGCCTATTGAGTTTAATTTTGACCAGTGAGCTTGAAGCGTTAGGTAATTTTCTGGAAGGCACCGAGGCCGCCGCCCTGGCATCGAAGGACATCAAGAAAACCGCGATTTCCATCAAATCGGTATTGGCCACCTACATGAAAAGCATGCGTTTTTAGACGGCCTTGATGATGAGCATCGAGACGAAGCGCTGCAGAAGAAGTTTTCTATTACAGACTGGGTACAAGACGATAAGCAGACCGGCTTTTTGTTCTTATAGAGTAACGCGCAGCAGCATGCGTCACTGCGACCGCTCATCTCCATGTGGTTGGCTATCGTGTCCAACGCCATTTTAGGGCTAGAAGCCGATGAAGACCGCCGCATTTGGGTCTTGATGGATGAAATGCCCAGTCTGCATAAATTACCTGAACTCGGCTCCATCACAGCCGAAGTGCGAAAATTTGGCGGGTGCTACTTAATTGGTATCCAATCGTACGCGCAGTTGCTGAAAACCTATGGCAAGAACGCCGCCGATGAGATGTTTGATTTGTTGAACACGCGCTTTTTCTTTCGTGCGCCATCAGCACAAATGGCGCAAATCTCTTCCAAAGACTTGGGGGAGCAAGAAGTCGATATTTCTAAAGAAAACGTGTCGTACGGCGCGAACACGCTGCGTGACGGTGTGTCATTGGGCCATCAAACGGTCACAAGGCCCGGCGGTCTCGCCGAGTGAGATCCAAGCTTTGGATGATTTGCTGTGTTACGTACGTACGCCAGGTGTTGATCTCATCACTAAGCTGGATTTGGAGTTCGATGTCATGAAAGACATCTGCCCTTCTTTCAACAAACGTAGCGTGACATTGTCACAGCCCATGTTCAAACCACTTACTACGAAAGGTCGCACCGAGTCTTCACCTATCCAAAGAAGCGCAGCAACCACTTCTCAAGCTACAACATGCCAAGTTCGATTCAAAAGAATAAATGCTCAACGAGGCAAGCCAAATGAAAGAAGCGATGCAAAGTGACACCGTGCAAGCGATGGTCGAGTCAAAGGATCAAGACAATCTCGAGTACCAGGAGCAAGCGCAGCGAACCATTGAAGAGCAAGCCACCTCACCGGAAATAGAGATGGAAGCGGGCGATATGGTTGAATAGCGCATCAAATAGTCGATAGCCACACAAGACAGAAATAGGTCATTGCAAACCAAATGTATTAGGTATTTTTATGTTACCGAGTTTGTCTACATTAATCTTCGAGACCTTGGTCGTCTCACTCTTATTTTTTGCACTTTGTCTTATGCAGATCACCAAGAGTCAATTTCAGTGGACGCAACTTTTCATCGCGTCCACTGGCTTTTTATCACT
>NZ_JBGONI010000089.1:0-4003 GCF_041439035.1 Vibrio sp. 1F263
TCATTTTTTGGTGAGCTTTCGTGCCCAGCGGCGAAACGCTGGTCGCTGAACATCGGTTTAGAGAGAGTTGGGCTTGAGTGTCGTTGTGCCATGAGGAGTTTCCTTTCTGTTTGAGTATCACTTTATGGAGCCGCTTGGCTGCCCCTACCTCAAACAGGGTTCTTCTCTGCAGGGGCGCGAAGCGTTCATTCACCCTTGCAGAGAAGGTTCTGATTTAGGAGGGTCAACAGTCTGCGAGCCCCATCAAATGATGCGAGTCGAAAGGAAAACCGGCACATAAGGCAACAAGCCCTTACTCGAACTTAATGGATGTCAGTGAAAGGAGTGAGAAGGTACGACGAACGGCAACGAGGAAGAATGACGAGGCGCTGGCGTTCAGGATTGCAGCGATATCCTTTTAGATAGGGACTGTAGAGAGGCACATTCTGAGGCGGCACGCAGTGACTCATCAGGGTGATGCCACTCTTAGGCCATAGGTGAAAGATACAAGCAAAAAGCCTTGCCCAAAGGGTAACGCCCAAGTCCACCATAGTTTTTAAGGTAGTGAATTGCTAAATAAAAAAAAAGGGGGGGGGTTCCCCGCAATTATCACAAAAATAAGACGTTCAAAATGCCAACAATACTCAGCCTTACATTTAAGGTGAAGAATTACTGATAGACCAACAAACATATAAAACTCAAATAAATCCTCAGTTTATATATTAACTGTGAAACGCCTCAGATGTGAGGCGTTTTTGCTCTTAAAAACGACAAAGTCGCTTGGTGATAACAGCGATTAGAGCATTTTCTTCAAATGATAATTGTCCAAAACCTTCACAGGCTGAATTTTTACCCGTGGTACATTCTACCTCAGAAATGCCCCAAAACGTTCTAGAACCCATCTAGATCGTAATAGAACTAGCTAATGTGTAAAGCAAACACATTACTTTGAAAAAACTCCCGTCCGCACCCAAGTATACACATCTCCAAAAGTCATTACTTAGGGAGAGTTGTGATATTCTTATATATGAGCTAAGTTGTTGGTTACAAGTAACTTAAAAAAATCTGGGCTTAGTTTTTTCATGGATATCAAGGATGGTAATATGACTCCAAAGTCAATAATTTTATTTGGACTACTTTTTAGCTCTTTGAGCGTACAATCTGCCACTTATACGGTAACAACAAGTAGTGATCAAGGCATAGGCTCACTTCGAGATTTCATCGAAAAGGCCAATGCTAATCCTGGTTTAGATACTATCGAAATACCGGCTTCATATAATGCACAAGCACCTATCTCGCCTAATTTGGGTGAAGTCCCTTCAGGTCAAACCGACAACCGAATGACAATTACTGATGATATTATCATTCGAGGATTAGGCGATGATTATGTCCACATTAATGACCATCAACGCTGGGTTTCTGATACTGGCTCATTTAATACTGGTTATCCGAATGATCCTAACAATCTGATTCTAAGATCATCTGGTCTTTTATTTGACATTAATCCTCGAAATACCGCAGGGCGCACCATCGATGCCACCATTGAAAATGTGTGGGCAGAACACATGTCAGGTTTTATCTTTTCCGATAACGCTAATGTAACACTCAATAACGTTATCCTATATAGGATAGTGCCTAGGCAAGGAGAGGCATCCATCATGTCTACTCAAGATGGCTTGGTTACAATAAAAGATTCATTTATATTCGAAAATCTTGGTCCAAGATCAGCACCTACCCTTATTTTTAATAGTGATGTTTTTATTGAAAATACGGCTTTTGAATCTAATGGACCATTGGTTGAAAGCACAGCCAGTCATGTTATTCAAGTTAGTCAAGATAGTTCAGGCAGCAGCACAACGGCAGTCATCAAAGATAGTATATTTAAAGGCTTATTTAATTCTACTTTTAGATTTAATGAAGCTGATGCACAAATTATAAATACTTTATTTGATGGAAGGGATGCTAATAGAGGTTGGCCAATCTATGTCAATAAAGGAAAATTGACGCTAACCAATAGTACGCTGTATTACCCGACTATTACTAAAAATGTAGACCCTGCTACTTACAAAGCGACCCATATAGAGTTAATCAATAGTGCTCAGCTTATAGCCAATAACAATCTACTCGTTATAATCGATGGTGCAAATAATGTTGGCTCTGCAATTTATCCAACTGATTGGGACGATACAACTATTTACCCATTATCAGAGAACAACAATAACTTTATTTCGACACCTGGTGTCGATGACACCCCTAATACTGGCCTGTCACTTGCAGGGTGCGTTACAACTAATTGTTTCGTTCCAAACACGCTTTCAATAGCGCTTGTTGATAAAGGCGACGACGCTAAAGCGCTATATGCCGATGGAAGCTCAATCATATCAGATTACCTCAAGCAAACCCGCCCACAGGGGTTGAGTATCGACATTGGCGCATTCGAAAAACATGAATCTCTTTATGCTCACCCAGATAGCTATGAGGTTGATCAAGATACTAAGTTGATTGTATCTAGCCAAGATGGAGTGCTTAAAAATGATACCAATGAAAATTCAGCAGCCGCTACATTAGACCAAGATGCTTTGTATGGAAGTGTCACATTGAATGCAGACGGCAGTTTTGAGTATCAACCTGATGCTGATTATTATGGCAATGATGAATTTTATTATTCAATCAATACGAGCCAAGCAAAAGTATCAATAACAATTCTCTCCACAGGTTGGACTCTTATCCCTAACAATGCTGCGCCAGTTGCTAATAATGATAGCTACTCACTTTACGCAGACAGTATTGATACCATTGTTGCACCAGGTGTGTTGCTTAACGATACAGATGATGCAAATACACAAGCTCCTTTTTATGCAGATTTAACTGCGCGAATCTATAAACAACCAATGCATGGGTCGGTAACACTTAAGGAGACTGGTGAATTCATTTACACGCCTGACGCTGGTTTTATAGGCGATGATAGCTTTGAATATGATGTTACAGATATTGGAACAAGACATAGTTACCCTGCTACCGTTAATCTTCATATTCAAGCCGGTGTTCCTTATGGGGGGAAGGTTATCGCGGGAACCAGCAGTGGTGGTTCTATAGGGTTCTTAAGCACGCTGCTATTGACGATACTCGCACTGTTTAGACATCAAAAGTCACTTGCCGTTAAAGTGGTCGTCCCACTATTGTTAAGTGTTTCTCCTTTCGCTCATTCTGCAGAAGAGAATAACGGAATATATGTAACAGCTAATCCTGGGATTTCATGGTTAGAGCCAGATACTGACCACAACGCGTGGAGTCAGGAAAGTAACAGTCAGTTTTCTTTCGGAAGTAGCTTAGGGTACCAATTTGATAATAACGCGAGTATCCAGTTTACTTATCGTTGGCTAAATAGTGTCGATTTGAAAGCAGAACATACGCAATATAATGATATGACGGTCGATTACCAACATTACAGCTTTAACTTTGTTTATCGAGTTACGCAGCTTTGGGGCGATAAATTCGCCCCGTACTTCAGTTTGGGCTTAGGTTATCTTGATGCAAGTTCGAACCACGCGGAAGATTTCGAGGTGGAGGATAATGTTCACCCCAACATAGGCGTCGGCGTGAATGTATTGGACTTTGGTCAAATTAAGTCAGATCTACAATGGCATCATTTAGCAGGTGATGTTGATACCCTCGAACTCGTGTTTTCTTATTACTTCAAGTAATTCAACTAAGAACAGTGCTTTTAGCTGTTCTTAGCCAGAGCTATCAGTTAGCACCTCTTCATACATAATTTAAGGGTATTACGGTTGCTCCCTGCGATGATTTGGAATTGTTCATCAATTGGGAGCACCCAGTATCTGACCTTTCCAATCAATACAATGCAATGAGTTAAGGGACTTTTACACTTGCATTTATTCATGACTCGCTAACTTAGCAAAGGCATTAACAAGCTTCTGTCCAAAAATGAGTTTCAGAAGCATCGTTTAATCAAGCCAGGTGAGTGCCTTATCAAACCCCTCTGGCGTTATATTGATGTACCAAT
>NZ_JBGONI010000090.1:0-3628 GCF_041439035.1 Vibrio sp. 1F263
CCATTAAAGGAAAACGAGATGATCATAAATCGGGCTTCGACCTGACCTTTTCTGCACCTAAAACCGTCAGTGTTCTTGCGCTTGTAAGTGGCGATAATCTACTCATTGAAGCACACAATAACGCCGTAAAATTCGCCTTAACTGAGCTTGAAAGAGACGTGGCACAATTCACTACCATCAACAAAGAGGGAGCGCGCGAGTTTCACAACACCGACTCGATGATATTTGCGGTCGTGCGCCATAAGACAAGCCGTGAAAACGACCCACAAGTCCACTCGCACGCGCTAGCCGCTAACATGACACGCGACCAAGAAGGAAAACTTCGCACGCTTGCATCCAGCCTAAAACAAAAAGGGGGCGTGATTAACGGGACTGGCGAGCGCATTTACAACTTCCAAAAATACTACGGTATCTTGTACCAGAGCCAATTGGCTAAAGATGCACAAGCACTCGGTTATTCCACGCGAGGCGTCGGCAACGGTCAGTTCGAAATCAGCGGTGTCCCTCAGCCTATTCTTGATGCGTCATCCACTCGCAAACAACAAATTGACCAACGCACACTCGATTTAGGCTTTGACTCTCGCGCGGCGAAAGACGTAGCAAACCTCGATACTCGTAAAAGCAAAACCTACCAGAGCAGTGACAGCCTCAACAAACAGTGGCAAAGCACCGTAAAAGAGCAAGGGTATGAACCCGCAGAGCTTGTCACCATGGCGCAACAAGTAAAAGAAGCGCAAAACACCCCACCACTTGGTGAAACCCAAGCCGCCATCAGCAGAGCCATTGACCATCTAGGGCAATACAGCACCGCGTTACACCTAGAAAAAATCATTGAACTGACTGCCTCAGAGTTCACCAAAGGCGGCGTGCAACTCAACGCCCTTGATATCAAAAAAGTCGCGGATGAAATGATTAAACAAGGCGACTTGATAGGACTCAGTCACAAAGGGCAATACACCACCAAAGGCTTAATTGATAACGAGAAAGCGCTTATCGACAGCACCCAAGGCCGGGCGCATCACATGCGCACCCACGTTGAATCGAACACGCTCAACAAGCTCGCTATCCCTGAAAACCAGCAGCGCATCTTGACCGACCTGTACCAATCCACCAAACAGTTCCATGTGGTCAATGTACACGGCTCATCACAAGATATTGCGCAACTGCTACTCAATGTAGGCAATCACAGTGGTAAACGCGTCCAGTTCGTCTCACAAAGCGCCAAAACAAAAGCGGAAGGGATGGAGAGCCTACAGCGACAAAGCAAAACGCTTGGCGCGTGGATAGCCAATACCTTCTCACCAGAGCAGCGCCACACCACCCACAGCTTATTGCAAAGCGATACGCCGCTGACCAATAAAGACGTCTTGCTCATTGATGACGCCAATAAGATGAGCGCGAATGAATTGTTAGCCCTCACCGATAAAGCCAAACAATCGAGCAGTAAAGTAGTGATGCTTAACCGCGTATCAAGCCGTCAGGGATTTAAAGCCAATAACGCTATCTCGCTGTATCAAAAAGGCAATGTGGAGAGTCATTCTTGGGTCGGCAAGAGAGCCAGCCATACCAACGTGAAACTGCATGACAATGATACCGATAGGATAGCGCGGGTGTACGCTGACCTCCCTGATAAAGCCACCACGCAAGTGATTGCCACCTCCGGCGTCGAGCAGCGGCGGCTAACCGAAGCGATACGGGGCCAACTCAAAAATACCGGCGCCCTCGCCAGACACGAAACCACCCTATTCACTCAAACCCCTCACCACCTCTCCAAAGCGCAACAACCACTCGTTCAACACTACAAACCAGGCATGACACTCACCCATTGGGAGAAAAGCAAACCTCATAGTTTTGTCATCGCCAGTATCGATAAAGAGAGCAACACCATGACCGCACTCAGCAAACGCGATGGACAGTCACACACCTTTGACCCGTCCAGTCGCGCCTTTAAGCACATGAAGATGCAAATCAATAAACCGCAAAGTCTCAACATCGCCCAAGGCGAACGTCTTCGAACGCTAGGCAAACACTTCCCTGCCGGCTTGGACGCGAACCAAAGCTACCTTGTCACTCACCTTGACAAAGAAAGCCTCACGCTTGAGAGCAAAGGGGAAACGCAGCGCGTCAACTTAGAGAGCTTAAAAGACGCGCCGCTGCAATACGACTACGTTCATAGCGCCCACCATATTGAGCCAAAAGCCCATACTTTACTGTCTGGCAAAGCGTTTACCCTATCTAAGCCCCTGATAAACGACCTGACTGAAAAAACAGAGCGCCTTGATATCTTCACCGACAAACCAGAAAAAGCCCAAAGCGCACTCGAAAAAGAACAGGTCTCCCCTTCGGCCATTGAGCGCGTATTACAGACGCAAAACGTCAACGACCGCTACCTAAACGATGCCACCCAAGATTGGCTAAAGCAGGATGTCAGTCAAGCGCTGTCAGCACTCGCGCAAGCGCAAAACGCCCCACTCATCGAAAAAGCGGTCAGCTTTGCCCTGAACCACCTCTCAGAGCGAGAAGCGGCGTTTAGCCAAAAAGCCTTAGTGGTGGAAGCGGTGCGTTACGCCTTTGAAGAAGCCGGAGGCTCTATTACCAAAGAGCAGGTTGAAACAGAGCTGACTAAACGCAGCGACACCCTCTCTGCAGAGTACAGTGACGGCACACGCTGGACGACGCAAGCCGCGCTAGAAACTGAAAAGCGCATCTTACAAAACATCGATGATGGTAAAGGCCAACATCAACCTTTTGCAACGCCTAAGCAGGTGCAAGACTTTCTCGATACCAAGCCTCGCCTAACCCAAGGGCAAAAGGACGCCATCACCCTTATCTCAACCACCAAGGACAGCTTTGTGGCCATCCAAGGGTTAGCCGGCACAGGTAAGTCCACCCTGCTTGAATCCAACATTGAATTTATCCAGTTAGTCAAAGAAGCCAGCCAGCAACCAGAGCAAAGCGTCATCGGTCTTGCGCCCACGCACGCCGCGGTTGCAGAGCTCGAAAGCAAAGGCGTGAAAGCGCAAACGCTAGACAGTTTGCTTTCTGACATCCGACAAGGCAATCGAGAAGCCAGTGACTATCAACACACCTTGTTCTTTCTCGATGAAAGCTCCATGGTCAGCAATAAGCAAGCCGATGAGTTCACAAAGCTGGTCAATGACAGTCAGTCCAAAACAGTCAAATTGGGCGATAAAGAGCAGTTGTTATCGCTCAGTGCCGGTAAACCCTTTGAGCTGGCCATAAGTCAAGGGCGCATCGATACCGCTTACATGACCGATATGGTACGCCCACAAAATGACACTTTGCACAATGCACAGCAAAACACCATTGATAAACAGCCGCTCAGCGCCCTAGATAAACTCCAGCAGCAAGCCCCTGATACCCAAGGCAACAGCCAACATGTCATTTCTACGCTGAATGAAAACGACAAAGACCGACGCAGAGCGCAGCTCACCGCCACAGAGAAGCTGCCTTATGTGGTCGCCAAAGACTATTTAGAGCGCACCCCAGAAACCAGAGAAAACACGCTTATCATCGCTTACACCAACAAGGAGCGTGACACCATCACCGAATACATCCGTGTCGGTTTGATGAAACAGAGTGAGTTAGGCAAAGAGAACGTCGTCGC
>NZ_JBGONI010000091.1:0-3554 GCF_041439035.1 Vibrio sp. 1F263
CTTTGAACAACGAAATGTCGCTTAATGTAGTGTCCAGTCCTGCTGGAGCAGATCACTACGCTCAAACATGGCACGCACCGCTCACCACTTAACTTGGCGTTAGCCCGCAGGAGTAACATTGGGAATGAGTCGAAATAAAAAGAAAAGAACTAAAAAATACACTCCTCGAAAAAGTAGTGTAACTAGGCAAGATAGCCATATACATTTGAAAAATTGGTATCTAGCTCGACGAGTTATTAGCATTTTGGGCGTATCTCTAGTGATATTTAACATGCTTTTAGCTATAGCTCTAGAATCAAATATAACCGAAAGAGTTAATGAGCTTACAAGTTCAAGCGGTGTGAATTTTTATTTAACAATAATTGTAGCTCTGGGAGTGTTACGTACTTTTTTGGCTTTATGGATGAACAAGAATAGTTCGTTAATTGAACAGAATGTTCCACTTGCTAAAAAACTGGTGACAACGTTCATGTTTGGAACCATCTTAGCTACAACATTGTTTGTGACACCAGTCATTTACTTATCTGGTGTTGGGGAATACTTATTTAATTTAATTCACCCACACGTTCCAATGATTACAAATTGGATCGTAGATGTTGGTGTTTGGTTCGTACAAGCAAGTGTTGCAGGAGTTGTGGGGAGTTATTCTTACGACCGAATCAAACGTAGTCGTCAGTAGCTGGCTAACAAAGCATTTAAGGCAGATTCGCAACACTCGGCATTTTCAGTTTAGGTTGATTTTTGTGTTTACGGTGTAATGGTTTAGTAAGGTGGTAGTGTTGCTCACTACTTAACGCGGCGTTAGGCATTTAATGCTTAGAGGTAAGTAATTGATGACAATTAGAAGCAGTTTCTATCCTGAGTGTGATTTGAAAGATAAGAACAACTATAAGCGTATGTTTTTCATCAAAAGGGATGGAAGTACTGTTGAGAAAGTCATTCTGGACGTCATTGACCCATTTCATAGAGAAACCTTGATTTTCACACATTATATGCGTCATTTAGTTAGGCACTTCATCAAGTCAGATGTAGGTTTTAATGTAATTTCACGAGACCAACCCTGGGATTTTCGGGTTGAAACGAATGAAAAATCAACGTTTAATATCGAGATAACATCCATTGCTGAGTCATATAAAGTGTTCAACAACCACTCTAGTGAAGAACGTTTCACTAAGTGGAAACTAGAGAAAAGAATCCCACTACACGAGCTAATAAAATTAGATAAACTTTTCCCAAATAAGGGTATCCATGATGTAGTCAAGGACTTTACTCGATTAGACATTGATGAAAATGATCTAGTGGTTAACCCTTTGTATTCAGAAGAGAGAAGTTTATTTATTAGTAAATTGCCCACTGAAGTCAAAACGGCGCAAGAGGTTCTAATACAAAGCATCTCAAAAAAAGCAGCTAAGAAGCATGTAGGAAAAGAGCAAACTGTTATTGTCATCGATAATCGTAGTATGACACTTGAAATGGACGACTTTTATGCTGCTTTACCCAGTGTTTCTGCGTATTGTGAAACGTTAGAGTTTCCAGAGGTTTGGCTATATACAGGGCATTGTTCAGATGATGATGGTAATAACGCTGACTTTAGTTTCATCCCCATTAAAGTTCGTAGATACCAAGAAGAAATTTTGGATCTTATGGCGAAAAAAAATGGAAGTGGGAAGTTGGTGTGGTAACAATGCCTAACAAATTGCTTAAGTCTGATTCGTAAACGCGTGCCGAACTCGCTGCGCTCAAACATAGCACACGTTCACTCACAGCTTAGCAAGGCGTTAACTCTCTTAGGGTATCAATTTGAACAGTAGCAATATATTAGCGCTTGTAATGAAAGAATTAGAGATTGATGATTTAGAAGTATTGTCTGAATTGTTTGGTCTTAAAGTTGGCACCTTCAAAAAGATTCTTAAGGGTGACTCTGAATTTAAAGACAAGCAAATTGTATCAATGATAAAAAATGCAATGAAAAATCATTCTGAAGATACTCTTGTTAACTCTATAAAACCATTAGTTGAGTTTTTTGAAATAACTCATGCAGAATCAAAAAGAGGTGCATCTTGGGAAATCATACCGACTACTAGAGGCGGGGAAACTAGGTTTGATCAAATTCGAAATAAATTGGAGACAACTCAAGGTATCTACTTTTTTTATGATTCAGCTGGCAAGGTTATATATGCAGGAAAAACTGAAACACAAGGCCTTTGGCTCGAAATGAAAAATGCATTTAATAGAGATCGTGCCTCTCAGAATGTTTACTTAGCATCACATCCTAATAGAGGTGTTTTCTACCCCGCAAATGAAAAACCAGTACAAATACAAAAAACAAATGTTTACTTACATGACTTAGCTTTTTACTTTTCGGCATATGAAGTTGACCCTTCATTGATTCATAATTTAGAAGCATTTATCGTCAGAACCATTCCTAATGATATCACCAACACCAGAATGGAAAAATTTAAATATAGAACAGAGAGTTAACAAGGCGTTTAAACGGAACTAAAACAGTGGGTTAGGTTTCGCTTCGCTACACATTATAACCCACAATTTTAGTCCGCTTAACGCGGCGTTAAATTCATAGAGGAATATCGTGGTATCTCAAGCATTTTGGTATGCGCTAAAGCAAAATATGCTAGTAAGCTTACTTGCCTTTATAGCGCTTGCAGTCGTGATTTTGTTGGATGTTGTGTTTTTTGATGTCACAGAGCTCTTTCCTGGAGGTGCAGAGCTTGCAGATATTATCAGTAACTTATCTATGTCGGTCGTTGCTGGGTATATTTTTTATATAATGACATCGGTTAAACTTGAAGCAGATAGAATTAACAAATCGAAAGAAATAGCGAAGAAGATTGTTGGTTCAGTTAGAAACCAAACTGTTTTAATGTTTCGAGTCTTAGCTGAGCAACCTCATGAAAAGTTCACCACTTTTCCCTCCGAAGATGAGTTATCAGGTTACTTGAACAACAAAACGTTTGTTACCAAAGTTAAAGGTACGCGATATATTGACGGAAATGGTGTTGTACACGAGCGTGACCTTCACTTTTATCTGTTTAATGACTTTCCTCCAAAGGCGTTACACTTGCAGAGTTCATTGTCAGCATATCTCGACTTTCTTGACCAAGATATGCAAGTTGCATTTTACAAACATTTCAACTCAAATTTTTTTGACAACTTCGCTGATCCGACCGTCGCGATAGTCTTAAATGGGCGCAGCAACAATATTTCGGATTTCACAAATTGTTTTTTCGTCCTAAGGCAAACCACTTTGGACTTAGTTGAATCGTATGAAAGGGTCTACGGTACGCTAGAAAAATGAATTTAACAAAGCGTTCAAGACGGATTCCCAACGCTTGGCATTTTCGGCTTACTTTGGGTTAAGTGTTTATGTCACAATGGTTTAGGTAGGGTGGTTGGCGTTGCTTACCACTTAACGCGGCGTTGATATGACCCCCACTGTCAATTTAAAACGTAGAAGTTTCTCTCCTGTATTATCAGAGCCTTTCTTGTTGCTTAGGGGATAGTGTTACCGCATAGATGAAGCAAGTAATGTCGTC
>NZ_JBGONI010000092.1:0-3524 GCF_041439035.1 Vibrio sp. 1F263
AGCGGATTGCAAATCCGTGGACCTCGGTTCGACTCCGGGAGGCGCCTCCATCATTCAGAAAAACCAGCCCTAGTGGTTGGTTTTTTCGTTTCTGGCACTTTGCTTCTTGTTTCTTCGTCCTTACCTCTTCATTTCTCCCTTTGATATTTGCTAAGCCCAACGCCGTTTTGGTGGAATCCTAAGTTGAACCTTTGTTGATAGACCGCTAAATAAATCAAAGTCACAATTAACCATAATGCTCAATTTGTTTCATTGTTTTATGGGATAACTCTAATTAAAACATGTGTATGAGTGATAGTGTCCCTCTTTATATTTCTTTAATTATTCTATAAGAGGTTCTTAAATATGCAATTTAGTCTAAAGAGAAAAATGGTTTTCTCTGTAGTTTTGGCGATTGCTGTTACATCTGCCATTCTTCTTTTCATGGGTTATAAGACTTTTCAAACAAACAGCTGGCAAGCTATAGAAAGTGAAAGTCGTAATACACTTCAAGCCCATGCAAAGGGCATCAGTGACTGGTTTTACGATAAGAAACAAGCAGTACATGGGCTTAAACAACAAGTACAGCTTAACCCTTCAATAGATATCGTTCCTCATTTACGTCAAACCTTGGTATCTGGTGGGTTTGGATTGAGTTATTACGGTAACAAAGAAGGTGAGATGTTCCGTCATGATCCTTCATTGAATAAAGCGGGGTATGACCCAAGAGTTCGAGGTTGGTATAAACAAACCTTAGCTGAGAACCGCGCAGTAACAACCAAGCCTTACGTGAGTGTAACCATGCAAACCTTAGTGGTGACATTGACCGATCCTGTGACCGAGAATGGATCGATCATAGGTGTTGTGGCATCTAACCTTGCGTTAGACAAGCTAATTGAAGATGTGTTGGCTATTCAGGTTCCAGGTAATGGACGAGCGATCCTAATTGATAAGCAAGGCACGGTCGTTGCTCATAAGAATAAAGATTTCATCCTTAAGCAAGTCAAAGAGATAGCACCTGAATTAAGTGTTTCTGGATTAAACAGTGCTGCACAAAACTTAACGACAATTTTTACACAAGTTGATGGTGATGAGCGCGTCATCATGGCTGAGCCTATTAAAGGCACCGACTGGCTACTTGTGATTGAAATGGATAAAGACGTACTAGAGCAGCCGTTGTTCGATATGTTGATTAGCCAAATCACCACAGGTTTGATTGTATTGATCGTTATGGCTGCAGCAACCTCATGGTTTGTGGCTCGTCAATTAGTTGAACTGGGTCGAGTGAGTGAAGCATTAGCTGATATTGCGGAAGGGGAAGGTGATTTAACACAGCGCCTTCAAGTGTCGAGTAAAGATGAAGTAGGGCAACTTGCCGACAAGTTTAATGTGTTCGTAGATAGACTTCATGCAATGATGAAAAACGTGACTGATGTTTCGACGGCAATGAATAACGGAGCTGAACACGCCAACAGCAGCGCATTAAAACGCAGCGATAGCGTCAGCAGACAGCAAGACGAGATCACAATGGTTGCAACAGCTGTGACAGAAATGGCGACAGCAACAGCAGAAATTGCTACGAATGCTGATAGTACGGCCAAAAGTGCGACTCACTCTGTTGAGTTGAGCGAACAAGGCTTCCAACAGATGGCTAAAAGCCAATCATCGATCAATGAGCTTGCAACAGAGCTAACAAGCGCTGTGTCTATCATCAGCGAGCTTGAAGAGCATGGTCAACAAATCGCGTCTATCTTGGCGACGATTCGCGAAATAGCGGAGCAAACTAACTTACTTGCACTCAATGCGGCAATTGAAGCAGCAAGGGCAGGCGAACAAGGTCGAGGCTTTGCAGTGGTTGCCGATGAGGTTCGAGTGCTTTCACAACGAACTCATGCTTCAACAGAAGAGATCGAAGACAAGATCAAGCGCTTACAACAAGCGACTAGTGGTGCCGTTAAAGTGATGACACAAAGCCACGATATGGCGAAAACAAGCGTACATGACGTGGATATGGCGGGAGAGAGCTTGGCTCAAATACGTGAGGCAATTCAGATGATCAGCGATATGGCAACTCAGATAGCTTCTGCTGCTGAAGAGCAGTCACTGGTTACCGCTGAAATCAATGCGAATACCGAATCTGTTCGTGAAGTGAGTGATGTGATGGCAGTTGATGCGACCGATGCGGTTTCACAAGCCGATCAGCTAAGTCATTTAGCGAGTGACTTGAAACAAGAGCTGTCACGATTCAAGCTTTAAGTTCAGGCTAATATTAGCTTAAGCACAAAGATCAATTAGAAACTAGAAAGAGCACTGGCTGTTAAAGCGTGTGCTCTTTTTTATTTATAGAGCATGCTCAATGTTTGTCAAAGAAGTCTTTGTTACGAATATACTTACTCATTAGGTGATAAGAGAAAGGCCGGATTAACCAACTGAATATTGATCGCCCGAGGCGTATTAACGTCGGTGTGTTTTCGTAAATCCTGCCGTTATAGAGCCAAAGTACTTTGCCTACATGCCAATACAACAGCGGTACGGGCGGCATGAAGGTGACAATATCGATTTCGCAACAGATACGGTAGGTTTTCTTGCTCAAGCGGTAGTTCTTTTTGAAACTCCAATCACCGACCGCGGGCTGTCCAAACGTGACGATTCGTTTAATACAACCTGGGTGTTTTTGGTCCAAGTAATCAGCGAATACACAACCAATAGAGCCACCAGAAGAGTGGCCAGTAATCGATATTCTTTTGCCTTGTTCCAATAGAGGAATTAAAGTGGTTTCCAAGCGTTCAATGACAGTTTGTCCCAGTTTATCTTCATTACGGCTTGGTTGGCTTCCTTGAAACATGAGATGGTAGAACCCGGCATGTACACGATAGTTCAGCCCAATCCTTTTACAGCTTCTTGTCCATAGAGCAAAAGTGAGTAGCCAGTCAGAAACGCTGTGTGACCCCTTGATAACCACGACGACTTCATCTTTGTCGCTGCTCCATAAGACTCGAATCATGGTTTTGCCAAACTGATTCTTTATGATGCGCTGTCCATTAGGGCCAAAACCGTAACGAGTTTGTTTAAAAACTCTAGGGTAGGCGAGGTTGCAGAGCACAGCGTAGCGTTCATATTGGTATCGTTTTAGTGGCTTCACGTTGTCATTTCGTAATAGTCGTTACTTAAAACTCTAGCCTTTGAATGTGAAAAGCACATGAAAACTAAGTCGTGTTTCTCTAATTCAATGGAATTGACAGTATTTTGTGAGTCTGAAAATGGGAATTCGGCCTTTGAATTCCAACTCAAACTCAAAGTCTACGAATAAGAACCGTACAAGCTGCACTAAATTCATTCGTTTGAGTTCGATAATTAATCACTTGAATTGAAAGATAAAATTTACTGTTGACGAATTTTTTCTATCCGTTAAAGTACACCTCGTTCTCACGGCTTAGGTCGCAGAGAGATGGTGTTTTACTCTTCGGTAATCAGCATCGCATGATTGCGTTGCCCTGGTGGTGGAATTGGTAGACACAAGGGATTTAAAATCCCTCGGCGTTCGC
>NZ_JBGONI010000093.1:0-3402 GCF_041439035.1 Vibrio sp. 1F263
TGAATACTAAGATTAGCGTTTCGATTTATCAGCGTCAGAGGGTAATTCAAACTCAGGGAGCATAAATTAGTATTACTTCGAGGTGTTTCTCTTCTTACGCTGTTAGCCTAGAAAAACACATGGGTTACTAGAAGAGAAAAGGACGGATATGACACTTCCTATTTTTCACTCAAACAACGGAAGGTGGAGTGTCGGTGGGTGTGGCTCAGTATGTTCCAGAACTAAATGCGGCGGTCGGTTACTTGCAAAACAACCGTAACATGAACATGAAAATCGCAATTTCAGTTAAACCACAGAACCCTACAGTGCATTTGGTGATTGGCCACAAGAGTAATGTAGAGAAAGAATATCCATCGCAAGCCTAACTGTATCGGATCTCACAGACCTTTGTACTACTCATCTAATGAACAGTTAGGAGCGTTATATGTTGTTGTCTTGGTTTAGCGACGACTACCCATCGGCCTTATTGTTATCATATTCAGGTACTAATTGAGTGAGGGGAATGATCGCCTCACCCAACTTTCATTGTGACAACGTCACAAAAAAGACCGAAAGACTACGGTTATTACCTTCCTTGAAGCCCTTATATAACGTTCTGGTCAGAGTTTTATAAAATATTCAACGTTTTACTGCCCACTTTTAAATCGACTCTCTTTATACCCAAGCGATAAAGGCAAGAGAGTACGTCATTTTGAAAAACATTGTATTGACTACGATTTAGAAGTAATAAAAATTCTTCTAACAAGTATCGTTTTTGAGCAAGCTGATAAAAATCACTTATCCTTTGCTTTACATCCAAGTCAATAACAGCGACTTCCAGGCGAGATTGATTCTTCTCAAATAAAAAACTAATCGGCCATTTTGACACAGAAAACCTCCATTATGTGTGAATTATAAAAACAGTCGTTACCGCTCGAAGGGAAAATTAGAGCAACATTTCTTCTTTAATTCCTACTTTGATTAATGCCGCCTTCTCAATCGCTGTTAGTTCTGAAAGCTCACTAACGAAATCACAATCCTTGAACCGAACGTCGGTCGCTTCACCCAACTTTTCACTCAAAGCAGTCATCAAGCCTTCTACTAGGCCACTGAAACGCATGGCAGTCGAGATTAAAACATTGTCACCTTGCGCCAAATCTGACGACGGAACTTTTTCAGCAACCAACCCAAAAACGCCTCGTAAACGCTGACCAAATGCACCTTCCAATTGCGTTAATGTCGCTTTCAGGTCACTTTTCGACATTTGATCCAAAGCTGAACTCATTAAATCCCCATCAAAACGAGCATGAGCATTCGCATCAAGCGCGTCTTCAGGTTTTTTTGCCGTTTTTTCATGCCATTGCAAGGCCGATGTATCAATAAAACCTTGTAAACCTTGCATAGTGGCGCTTACATTTGGACGTTTGTGTGAAAGTGAGTCCACTATTAATCCTAGATGCCCTGAATAATTTTTCTCTTGTTTAGGGACAGTAGAAAGCGCCAGTTCACGAACTAGACTCAGATCCCCTTTATTCAAGGCGATATTCTGAATAAATTTAAATGAAATATTGCCTTCGCTTAGCGCATCTTGTAGCTTATTTATTGTTTCACTAGATAGTGATGGTGTTAAATTCGCTGTTACTCGTGTAGACAAGTAACTCACCGAATCCAGTGCTGTTTTCTTACTATTATCCTTAGCTGAACCACTTCTAATACCTAAATCATTATCAGTTTCAGAACTAACAGCAATCGTCCTGACAGAATGCTCGCTCGAGCTTTGTTTCTGTGTTTCCGGCTCAAAATAAGAACTAATAGCCTCTTTAAGTCCACCAACTTGAGCAGTTAATTTTCGGTCATTGAATAGGTTTCAGCGACAATGGCGAGTTTAGTTTGAGCAGACCACTGCTCTGATGAAGTGTTGCTCTTTGGCACGGTGGCTCCTGAACTTCTGAGTTGCGGGCGCCAATAATACAGGGTCGCAGTGCTAATTCCTTCCTCTTCGGACACTTCTTTAACTGACATCGAATAGGGAGGCAGCAGCTTCTTCAATATCGCTTCTTTTCTTTCTACTGAGATACGAGACACAATTACTCTTTATCGCCCAAACTGGTTAAATTTTAACAGTGACAACTACCCTGCCAGATAGGGATATTGTGAACCCAGATTTAGACACAAGAACAGCTCCCGATTGGGAGCCGTTCCCCTTTCAAAAATGATAATGTGCTTTCACACTATCATTCTCCTTTAGCAGCTTTATTATCTTTGGTGCTTGTCTCTTCAGCCTTATGCTCTAATACATCACAGTTTTTATTGATAGTGATGGACTTAGGCTTCATAGCTTCAGGTATCTCTTTCACCAGAGTAATAGTTAACAATCCGTTAGAAAGATCTGCATCCGTAACTTCAACATAATCAGCTAAGTTGAACTTACGTTCGAATGTACGATTGGCGATACCCTGATACAGATATTTATTTTCTTTATCAGCACATTTTTGCCCACGTACACTTAGCACGCTCTTTTCTACTTGAATATCAAGCTCTTCCTGAGTAAATCCGGCTACGGCCAGGGTGATGGCATAGCGATTCTCTTTTAGAACTTCAATGTTATATGGTGGGTAACCGTTGATAGCAGTTTCACTGGTCATGGCATGATCAATTAATGATGCTAGACGGTCAAACCCAACACTACTACGGTATAGTGGAGATAGGTCAATTGAGCTCATAATATATCCTCCATAAGAAGCAATACAAAATAAAAACAAGAGTGATGAAAAGGCCTCTTGATAAGACAACCTTTTCAAGGTTTTTTATAGTGTTTACGAACAATTATTTCAATAGTTTTTATATAGCAATTTCTCATTGAATTAGTTTTTTTATATGAAATTGTTATATCCTATCTATAATGACGAGACAAAAATAGTTCATAATTAGACGGTCTCTCTACTCTCTGATGGGCAATATTCCACGATATGAATTACGCGGGTGGCATGGGGTCGAGATCGGTTGGTTGAGTTAGAAATGAAAAAAAGGCAGACTTTCAGTCTGCCTTTTTTGAGTCACAAGAGATTACTATCAAATCAAATGGAAGGTGATTTATGAATGTGACTCTATGCTTATGTGCGGGTTATGTTTGAAAAATCAATAGCCATGTGATGATTTATTTAACGTAATGGTACTTAGTGTGAACCCAAATTTAGACACAAGAACAGCTCCCTATTAGGAGCTGTTCTGCGTTACGGAGTCACGCAATTGAACATAGGAATAATGAACACCAATAATTTTTTTTAGTGAGTTTTTTAAAATGTATGTCTTTTTACGGCATAACCTTGTTTTTCTTAGATTCATCACTACATCAAATATGAACAATGTTGCTGTTAAACTAGTTTAAAGGTTTTGTATGGCTATCTATGTAGCGCCTGGTAA
>NZ_JBGONI010000094.1:0-3313 GCF_041439035.1 Vibrio sp. 1F263
GATTATCTGCTAACTGCAAGATCGTTCAAGTCTTCTTAAACGATCGGCATTACACACTAGGTGGGCTTTTTTGCTTGTTCATAAAGAACGAATTTGGTGCGCTACTGGACTCTACTATCTAACTTATTCAATTGATATAAATGGATATTATAAAGTTAGAATTTCAGGATGTTACCTCTGGTGTTACCTCAGGAAAAAGCTAAACTGAGTTAACTAAATCAACCATAAGGTTACCACGTAACCACCCTGTCTCACTTTTAAACTCAAAAACGTCCCGATACTTCTTTAAAGTTAGAGTATCGAGTCGGATTTTCAATCCTATAGCATTTAAAATTAAAGAGTTATATCAAGTCGACTTGTGAGAATATACACTCTGTAATACATACCAACTTTGTAAAGCTAATCACCATTTTGTATATCAAAAAGCCCAGCTCTATTACACGCGACTAAAAACGACCTTCTTAAGAAACGTTTATCTACAAAAGGATCGAGCTCCGTATCCAGTTCAATATTTTCTACGTACTGCTTAGTCGGTAACTTAAGCTTATTAGAGCGTTCAAATACCTCTGATAACCACGCCTTACCTGAGTTTTTTGAACAGCACTCTGCTTTATAACGTTCGGAGATTCCGTACAAATCATCCCATGTATCAAGCTCTTGTTGAATCAATCCTGGCCCCATGCATAGAGTTACGTCGGTAGCTTCTAACTTTTTCCAATCTTGCGTTTGGATAGACAAAGATAAGCTAATCAGATTCGTATGATTTGCGTAAGGATAGAAAACCTTACGAGGGACTCGTAAAGGATTTTTAGCTTTAGCCTTAACTGTATCGGGTTTTTCTATATTGGGATCTTTTGCTAATTTGTAACTGCTATTACAATGCGGGCAAGCTGGTACCAAGTTAAGGAAATTAATGCTATTGAATGGATATTTTCCTTTGGGGAAGTAATGGTCATAAGCTTCCCGTGGTTTAGTAAACTGATTTAAAATTCCTGACAACCCACAAAATGGGCATACATCTCGATCGTTCAACTGAGTAAATTTCAGATTATGATCCGCAATGAGCCCTATTCGATCTCTAACTGACGCTAGCTTCAAAAAGTCGCCTGAGTACATGTTTTTATAAAATCTCCCAAGCTCGCTGACTAAACCAGGATACTGAGCTTCAGGATATAGAGCTTTAATTGCTTCATAAGTAGCAGGAGTGCACTGTTCCCCATCTTCACAAAGCTTTTTAATATCATTATTAAGGGCAAACCAATCTTTAAACTGTTTTTTTTGCTCAAGACTCAACAACTTAAACTTTTCAAAAAGTGAATGAAGAGGAATTAGAAAATTATTAGCGCCAGCTACTTCTTGGGTATCTAGCTCTATTATCATGTCCCTTAAGTCAGATTTAGCAGCAAATAAAGTATCGACATCATAGTCCATTCCATCTATAGCAATACACCATACATCTTCTAAAATGAACTGGATGTATTCTTGCATTGTGTTCATTTTATGGTCTAAAAATTGATATGGAAAGAGCATCAGTCCTGTTCCTTTAAACTGTCCATTATCGTTTTCATAAGTAAGAGCTTCTCAACAGAATCGCCGAGTCGATTATCAATACGCTTTAACAAGCTATCAATATCCACCCCTTCTTTTTTGAACTCTTCTTTAAAGCCATCCAGCAATTTATGTGCATAGCCACCGATAGTCTCGTACTTTCCGAACGTTTCAATGGTTATTTTGTTTATCGATGCGCCTAGGGTTTTATATTCTGGATGTTGAATAGTGACCTGATTACTTTCAGGATCTTTATCAAAGACCATAACCTTATGACGTTCGCTATCAGAAATTAAAAACGGTGTGTGCGTCGTAATTAACATCTCATGGCTTGCTTGCTGTTTGTCCTTTTCTGGAAAGCATGATCTTAGTCGGCTGATAAAGTTTGACCGCCATGCTGGATTAAAATGTGTTTCAGGTTCATCTAAAAGAAATAAGCTATTGGTGTCTTTGAATAACAGGCACAACCCAAGACTATGTAATAGCTGATGTTCACCATCAGACAAAGACTTTAGCAAAACCGGCTCTTCTATCCCTTCCTTGTTAAACCAAAAGTTCTTAAAACGCATGATTCGCTCATCAGAAGCTAAAGTCGGTACTGTTTCATTAACGTATAAACTACCTGATTTATATAAATCAGATTTAAGTTGCTCGCTAACTGTATAGAGGTTCAGCGACAGCAGCACCTGAAAAGCTCGAAACAATTCAATGGGAGATTTGTTTACTTCAAAACTGAAGTTCTCAGCAAAGGCTTCCCTTGTCGCACCATTAACACAATAATCCAGGTACAACGTGTCTGTTTCTTCATCAACAAAGAAACATGTAGCACATCGTTTTAGCCTAGTGACCATAGGGTCAAATCTATCAGAAGAGTTTTCATCAGCTTCTAACCGATCAACTAGATTCAACGTGTATTTATTGTTCTCCTCATCGACAGCCAGAGCGGGGTGTTCCCGCCCAAACAACTCTGCTTGCTCTGAACTAATCTCAATACTGCGTTTGATGATAATACGAAACTCATGCAACGCTCCCAGCCCCATATCACACTCAAAAAGCTCTCTAGCTTCTTCTTCATCATATAGCAAATTACAAAGCAGAATCGCTTGACTATCGGAGTTGTCCATATAAGCCATACGAGTTTCAGGCCAACCGGAATAAGGATGCTGCTCCCTTAATGCACTCCAATACTCATCAAATAGAACAAACCTCATCTTAAAGAAAGGTAAGCTAAGTACTTCGTTTTCACCTGAGGAGTAACCTAATACAAAATCAGGTAGTAATCGTTTAATTTCATCTCCCGATAGTGGGCTATGGTCTTGATATAACTCATCACGGTTTAACCACTGAACCTTTGGTGACTCACCTATTTCTTTTGTAACTAATACATGTGCGAGTGTTCGTACATCACTACTTCCAACAGGTATTAAATACTCTACTTCAAAGCCATCAGGTTTAGCTATATCGCTTCTAAAACCATCAGCATTAGTATCTTCATCATAGCTAAATACCGTCGGTCGACTAACTAAGCACATGCATTCTAAGTGATAAAATATTGCAGCTAGAACTTCTAGAAGATTTGACTTACCACTACCATTGGGACCTGCACAAACAAAAGGTGCAAAGCCTTTTTCACTAAACTGAGGCTGGTCAGAAGATTCATCTTGTAGTGTCCATTCTGAACGAAAAACGTATTCAAATCCGTCCTGTAAGCGGCTTTGTTGCGTAATTAAATTTAAAGATAGAACAACCCCGTTTCGCGTATTTC
>NZ_JBGONI010000095.1:0-3244 GCF_041439035.1 Vibrio sp. 1F263
GGTAGACACAAGGGATTTAAAATCCCTCGACGTTCGCGTTGTGCCGGTTCAAGTCGGTAATTACCAAGCCAGCTTAATGCTGGTTTTTTTGTGCCTGAATTCAGATAAAACTCCCTCCGGAATCTTCCCTCCTGTCTATCTCCTGTTCTCTGTGCAGATTTTCTGTTCGAGTTAGCTGCCAAGAACCTCCTGTGCTGATGAGCTGTGCGTAATTGTCGTGCCAGCATACCCAAGGCTGAATTTCTGTGTGCCTCTGGTCTCTGTCCGGTCGGGCTGTGAGTGATGAAGCGGACACGAAGCCTTAATAAAAATAAATTTAAGGGTTGCTGGCCAGTTGACAGTTTTTTAACGCTGACTAAGTAGCTCTAAAAAGCAGATCAAAATTAATATAAATTGCAACTTATCAATGTGTTATGTTACCTTAAGTTGCGCATGTCATATAAAAAACTAAAGAATATAGATGTCACATTTTATGCCTCCAGATCCTCACCCCTTAGACTATGATTGGCGGTTTACGAGAGAAACTGTTGATAAACTGAGTCAATTATTTGATGATCATGAGTCAGTGCTATCACTAGGTGTTCCTTCTTTAATAAGAAAACATCAAGAATTGGATAATCGGGTTTTTCTTGTTGATCGACAGCCTTTACATTGGTCTAATTTTCATTCGTTAGTAGACGTAGATGTTGATTTACCTCTATGTAAGAGCTTTGATGCTGCTGTCATAGATCCGCCTTGGTATATAGAGAATACTATTCGCTGGATCAGTTGGAGTGCGCAACACTTAGCGATTGGTTCAAAAATTTATATTTCTCTCTGGCCGGAATTAACAAGGCCACAAGCCATCGAAGAAAGAAAAAACTTATTTGAATGGTTGACTAGCTGGGCTGATTTTGAAATAAAATCTAATTTTTTTTGTTACGAAACTCCTGTTTTTGAAATGAGAGCAAGTGAAGTAAGTGATGATAATGTTCTCGAAGACTGGCGTTTTGGCGATTTACTTGTCATAAAAATTAAAGAAATCCCTCCTTTGTCGAAAGCTATCACTAAGACCGAATTATGGCACCGATTTGTAATAGATGACTATCAGCTTGCATTACGTGTGAACCATCACGATGTTCTACCTGCAAAAATAATTATGCATCCATTAGCTAATGGATGGTATTGGCCTTCCGTTAGTAGGAGAGCAATTGGAAGGGAAGTTATCGACCTGTGGAGCTCTCAAAACAAAGTGGGTACAGTAATTGGTAGCGCGAATGCATTAGAGATCTTACGTTTTCATTTGGGGTTATCTGATAAGGTGCCTTCATCAGCAGCAGACTCTTTTTTAACAGTGCTACAACAGTGGAATATACCGAATAAACCTTATAAACGAGTAATGGAATGGCAGCACCTAGCATAATCTTACGGTTCAGAGATACTACACCCGACATCGACACAATAGACGAGCATAAAGCTATTATTAATAGAAAAGGAATAGTGTTGTGGGGGTGGTGGAAGAAAGAACATGAAGACGGATTTGAGTCCTTATTTAACAGTTTAGAGAGTGATGACACGGTATCTGATTACGTTTATCTAATTGATCCATCGACTAAACGTTGTTTCACTGCATCTTTCAATAAAGTGTATAGGAAAAGGAAAGTTGACGTCGACATATCTTTGGTCCCTGAATACTATAGACACCAATGTGAGAAAGTTGAAGCTTGGTTTCAGTTGACTTCAATCAATGTCATTGATTATGAACCTAATTTAGGTAGGCAGGTGGGTGAAAATACACTATTACTTCGTGATAGCTATGGATGCTCTAGCGTAAGAGTTTCTAGAATCGGCAACAGCGGTTCAGATAGAAAGTCAATACTTCATCTTTCAGATTTACATTTTGGACTTGATCACGGTTTCGTTGTTTCAGATAAGGTTTTGGAAAGAGGGACAGCGAAGACACTTAGTGATTGTATTCTGACTGACTTAAAGCGAGTAAAAGCAAACAAAGATATTGCTGCAATCATTATTACAGGTGATTTTACGACAAGATCTGATTGGTCAGATAGTACAAAAAACTTAATTATAAGTGAGCTTCACTCGATAGCTAGCGGACTTGGGGTTGATAAAAGCAATATTATTACTCTCCCTGGAAACCATGATATGAAACGCTACCCGAGTGATAGCAACATAGACGAAAATAAGTTGGCTGGAAATACTCAGGTTACATATGAGCACGAGCGTGACTATCGTCTTTTTTCCGAAGAATTAACTGGGAAGCATTGGAAAAGTCAATTAGATTATAACATTATTGTTTCATTGGGTGATGTAGATTTATTCTTATCAATAATGAACTCATGTAGAGTAACAAGCTCTAAACTTACAGAATATGGTTATGTTGGTTCTCTAGGTTTAGACATACTTGACGACTTGGCTAATTTAAATATGAGTAAACCGACTTATAAAATGATGGCTCTTCACCATCATTTAGTGCCCATTAGTCAAGTTGAGATGCCAAATAGAAATGCGATATCTCTCACTCTAGATGCGGTTGAATTGTTAGATAAAGCAGCTAATGTTGGTATACATATGGCATTACATGGCCACCAGCATGAAAATAGAATTGCTCAATACCATAGTTTTAGCCTAGCAAATGAAGACCCCAAATCTCCTATATTAATAGTATCTGGCGGGAGTACGGGGGTTAGTCGTGAACGTAGAGCTGAGTCTACTAGAAATTCATACAACCTACTTACTTTTGAACTTGATAAGATCAAGCTGAGAATCAGAGAAATTATATCTGACGGAAAACGTGGGTATGATTTATATGATAATTATTTACCTGTTTCGCCTACCGTGCAGGAACAGTAGTTATTTAAAGTCGTAAATTATAATATTTAGCAAACCACAACTATAACGATAGATTATAGTTGTGGTTTGGCCGTTTCTAAATAAAAGCTAATTATATATTAAAACCTAGTATGGATTAAATATAGGTGATTTCTTTTATGGAGAAACGTTTTAAATTTACAACTACTAAGATCGCCAGTTTACCCCCTAATGATCCAGACTCGCGTTCTACAGAAGCTGAATATTCGTGCTCTGAGTTATCGGGTTTCAAGATATTAGTAGGTAAAAATGGACGTAAAAAATGGCTAGTCAGGTATACGCTTAATGGCAAGAAAGGATCTGCGTCATTGGGTATTTTCCCGGCTTTGTTGCGTAATTCAATGGAACTAAATCAAGAACCTACGATCTGATCAGC
>NZ_JBGONI010000096.1:0-3137 GCF_041439035.1 Vibrio sp. 1F263
AATGCTTTATTGATTTTATTGTTAATTTATAGACTCATCTAAGCGGAGAAGAGCCAAAAAATCTAATACAAACATCGACAATACTGGTTCATACATACCTTGAGATGGGGAGCTCTGCATGTAGATGAGCAATATGGGGAGTCCTTTACATGCTGGATTACTTTAATATGTTTGAGCGAATGTAAAATTAGGTTAAGGCGAGCCCACAACAGTTCTTACCTTGGAATTACTAGTCGAATATTTAACCCATCAGGCTCAGATACAAGGCTAGAGCCACTCCTTTATACTCATATAAGCCATCTTCTCGTAAGCTCACAATTTACTTAACTTCTTACCTAGATCTACATAGAATGTTGTCTTCTACTCCACCATTACCGATATATCCTCGAAGGAACTCCTTAATGCGAGCCAACGCAAATGCATTCCATATAAAAGATGAACAACTAACTAAGGCAATAGCCAACTGGGAACACTCAGAACAGAACAAGGGTCAGATCTATACAAAGCCTGAAGTTGTTGATTTCATGTTAGATTGTATGGGTCTTAATGGGGAGTTATGGAACAAAGAAGTCAGAGTCCTAGAGCCTTCGTGCGGTGAAGGTGAGTTCGTGGTTGCTATCGTTAAGAGGCTACTGAATCGAGCACCAACTGATCAGGTTGTTCCGAATCTAGTGGGAAAACTCCTAGCCGTTGACTTGGTGGCGGAAAGTATAGAAATTACGAAAATGCGCGTCGGGGAGTTGTTGTTGGAGCACGGCGTTAGTAAAAAAGATGCCGAATTACTAAAAAACAGTTGGTTCAAAAACAGTGACTTTCTTCTGGATAATATTCCCTGTGGGTTTACACATATCGTTGGTAATCCGCCATATGTTCGTGTCGAAGAGATTCCTAAGAGACTACTTGAAGAGTATCGCTCTCGCTTTGTGAGTATGACAGATCGTGCCGATCTATACATACCGTTCTATGAAAAATCACTCAGCTTACTGCGGCCTAAAGGAGCCTTATCCTTCATTTGTACAGACCGCTGGACTAAGAATCGGTATGGCAAAGGTCTCCGTAAGCTTATTTCTGAGCAGTATGGGCTAGAGCTATTTATTGACCTGTATGGAGTAGACGCATTCACAACGGATGTAATGACTTATCCTGCCATTACACAGATAAGAAAGGCTAAATCTGATAGTGTAGCTCTCATTCATGGAAGTTCTTTCTCTGCATCAGAAGCAAAAGAGGTTGTTGGTGCGATAAGTGGTATTAGCTCTACGATTCAACTGAGGAAAGGTATTGTTAATGGTGACAAGCCTTGGCTAGTTTGTAGCCCTGATCAGGTAAGGTTGATTCACCATATTGAAAATCACTTCCCTACACTGGAAGAGGCTGGCTGTAACGTAAGTATTGGTGCTGCCACTGGTTCAAATAAGGTTTATATCGTCGATATGGACGAGGTAAACGTCGAGCCTGATCGTCTTTTGCCTGTAATTACAGCGGCCGAAATTAAGAACGGCATTGTAAACTGGAAGGGTAAATACATCATTAACACATATCATAATGGTGGAGTCATCGACATTGAAAACTTCCCGCTTCTCAATGAATACCTTCGTTCACATAAGGAGATTCTATCTGGTCGGCATGTAGCGAAAAAAAATCCAGATTGTTGGTACAAGACTATTGATAAGATTCACGAAGATAGGGCGGCAGAGGCAAAGCTATTGATTCCTGATATTGCAAGCGATCCAGTAGTGGTGGTAGACGAAGGCGTATATCATCCAAACAACTCAATTTACTATATTCGATCCGATGGATGGAACCTTCATGCGCTGAAGTTTGTGTTGATGTCGGATGTGACCAAATTATTTATATCCACATATAGCACCAAGATTTCTGGTGGATATATGAGGTATCAGGCTCAGCATTTGAGGAAGCTCCGTTTGCCAAGATGGGGCTCTCTAAGTGAAGGTTTGAGGGGCCGCCTTATTGATGCGGGAATGAACAATAGTAGTAATAACATAGAGCTAATTATTGAACTCTATGAATTAGATAATAATCACAGGGCGTTACTTGGGGGATAAGATGGCAGAGATTGTTGGTTACAAGAAAAAAGTTGAAGATGCTGTCGATAGTTTCTGGCATGTACGAAAGACTAAAGGCGTTCGAAGTGGTCAAACATTAGACAAGTTTGAGGATTTGTTAAAGTGGGTTGTACAAACCAATGGATTACCGAACGCTAAGTTCGTTACGGGTTCTGGGGCAACTGTGCCGGGCTTTTTTCGGGTTACAAAGAATTGGGATTTGCTCGTTTTTGATGGCAATACGTTGATAGCAGCAATCGAAATGAAGTCAATTGCCGATTCTCCTGAGACAGGCTCTAATAACTTTGGTAAGAACTCCAATAATCGAGTTGAGGAAGTCACCGGTAGCGGTGTTGATATTAAAGAAGCTTATGCTGAAGATGCCTTTGAAGGGCTTGTGAAACTTTTTACTGGTTACATCATCTTGGTCGAGGATTGCCCGTTTGCAAATTCCTCGGTGCGAGTTTCTATGAAGCATTTTCGTGTGATGACAGAGTTCATGCAAGACCCTACTTTGCGAGATATAACTTACGTCAAGAAAAAGGATGGAACATTCCCTAGCATTGATACTTTGCCACCGATAGGGCGTTTCGATTTACTCTGCAAGCGCATGATGCAAAAGCAGCTGTACACAGCGGCGTCAGTTGTGTTGAGCCAGAGAGATACAAACCACTACAGTGATGTTAGTCAATTAACAAGTATAAAGTCATTTGTAGCTTCATTCGCTGGCTATATACAAGGAGTTGCGGCAGCGAAGTCATAAAATAAAAACTCTCCATTTCGCAGGGGAATATTGAACTGGGGACATTATTACCTCGAAATTCTTCGAATTTTAGTCCCCTTCTCTTCCAATGTCGCCTCTTCTTGCTCCAGTGCTATCTGAGCTACACCAGTAAGACTAGATATTTCACCAAGTAAATTTTTAATACCAAAAGTTATCCGTTCATAGCTAATTTAGAAGTACCTATAACTCATTTGTAAGCGCGCCATAAACCCCGCATTCTAATCTTTCAGCGCGAAGAATAAGATCAACTCTCCAACCCAAAGGAGAGTTGAAATGGCAAAACGACG
>NZ_JBGONI010000097.1:0-2936 GCF_041439035.1 Vibrio sp. 1F263
ATGCTTTATTGATTTTATTGTTAATTTATAGACTCATCTAAGCGGAGAAGAGCCCTTCAACTAATCTGTTATATCCTAATTTAGTAATATAACTGGCAAACTTCTGTCCATAAGCTTCTGAGATTGAATTTTTACCCATGGCACTTTCTAGCTCGAAAGTGCCCCAAAGTTTGTTTGGATAGCCCCAAAATTTGATAAGAATAATTTAGTCAACAGAGTCAATTCAAGAACTCTCATTTCAAAAAAGATTTATTTCCCCATCCGAACGCTGTAGTTCTATCGGTAGTTCACAAAGTAAATAGAATACCTTTTGCCTTGATTATGCAATAAATTGCTTTCAAAATCGTAGCTTACTTTTGGACTTACTCAGCGCTCAAGGAAGTGTCTTGGTAAGTCAGAACTTAAACTAAGCAGTAAGTGTTTGCAGGTGATTTCGTGAAAAAATTATATTAGGTGCTCTCTTCAGTGCATCGGTCTTTGCTTCCTCAAGTAAAGACGTTCCAACTATGAATGATAAGAACGGTTATGTAGAACCGTTTCAGATGTTTGATAATGTTTATTATGTTGGGGACAAATGGGTTTCATCATATGCAATTGATACAGATGACGGATTAGTGATAATTGATACACTTGATTCCCCTTATTCTAAGTGGGTTCCTATCAACCTTGAGAAGCCAGGGTTAGAAGATAAGCCAATAACGCACATATTGCGCATGGGCATTCTGACCATGTTGGGGGCGCTCAGTTACTTCAAAAGATGTATGGTTCTAAAGTTGTGATGACCAAAAGCGCTCATGAGTTATCTATACAGCAATCAAACAAAAGCAAAGGTGAGAGCAAGTTCCTTCCCCCAAACCTAGACATAGAGATAAAAAGCGATAGCTCTATGATTATTGGTGGTCATGAGTTTAAGTTCTATCTCACACCGGGTCACACAGAAGGCGACTTTTCCCTAGACTTTACAGTCGAAGATAAAGGCGCTGAACATCGTGCTTTTATCGTTGGTGGCCATAGCGTAAGTGGCAACGATCCAAAAATGAATGACCAGTTCTTGAGTAGTATGGAGAAAATTAGAAAGATTTCACTCCAGTCGCCTGTTGTGAGCGTTAACCTTTCGAACCATCCGCATAAAAATTACCTATTTGAGAATAGGGAGAAGCTAGGGTGCAAATGGGAACCCATTTGTTAGTGAGACAAACTTCTTCATTTTTCTTAAGCAACAAGAAAACTTAGCTAAGAATAAAATAAAAGGGCTGTAACAGTTTTGCAGATAATGTTTAGTCTTCGCTGCTGGGTTAAAAGTTTAGCGATACCTTTTCCTCATGCCCAGAGTTCCAACAATGTAGCTAAATGTTCTAATCCACAACAGACTAACCTTCAATCACACTTACGCACGAATATGTTGTTCAACTATTTCTAAGCTATTGAATAATAGAGAACTAAAGGGAGGTTTTTGATTGATAACATGCCTTGAATTGGAAGCAATATGTGCTTGCACGGTTTTCAACTAGAAATTAGACTAAATCTTAATTATATGTATAATTTTCAGTTGGTTAGATAGGGTTCATGAGATATGCTGAATACATAAATTCGTGCCTGCACGATATTAAAATGTTATGCCACCAGAAATGGATTATAGAGGAAGTAAATGAATATCAATAAAATAGTTAAAACAGAAATAGATTCACTCGTGCAACTTGGTGAAATAATCGTAAAGCAGGCTTCAACTGCAAGTAGTGCGCTTGAGGGGACAACTTTGTCAGAGGTGTCATCGTGGGTTACTAGGCTGGGGCAACTATTGCTTAAGCTTTACGGAAAGGAAAGCCAGCATTATAAAAATTATGAAAAAGCTATGGAACTAGACAGTTTCTATGTGATTCATAGTCGTTGGTATGGTCATATTTCGCAGGTTCATGGCATTGTTTTATCTGTAAAGCATGATGTTGAAAATAATTTAATCTCAAATATTCGAGGTCTACTTCAGGCTGAGATTTTTGCTAACTTTTTGGAAATTGGCGAGCACTTGCTTGAAGAAGGCTATAAAGATGCAGCTGCGGTTACTATTGGCGCTGTTTTAGAAGACGGTTTACGTGAACTCAGTAAAAAGCATGGTATATCAATTAATAAGCCAAATGGTTCTCAGAAAACAATTGACCCGTTAAATACTGAACTAGCTCAGAATGACATTTATTCTAAACTTGTTCAAAAGCAAGTTACTAGCTTTGCTCATATCCGCAATAAGGCTGCTCATGGTCAATACGATGAGTATGACCATTCTCAAGTTCAAATGATGTTATTGTTTGTTCAAGGTTTCTCTGAGCAGCATTTGAACTAAGAGGCATAACAAATGCATCAACACGATTTGCTACATTCGGCGTTGTCAGTTTGCCTTTAGTTTCAGTGATTAAGGCGTTAAAATTCAGCTAAGCCTGTATCGTAGCAAACGTGTTATGCAGGCGTTATATTTTTTAGGAGACTTTCTCAATGGATAGAGAACTGGAGTATATAAAGCTAAAGGTCGATTGGTATAAATCGATATATCCATGGTATTTAGCAATGCTGGCTGGAGAAGTGGCCTTTTTGCGGGGAGTTGATACAAATGGCGAAAATGGTACATTTGTATATTACTCTGTGCTTTTAAGTATAAGTTTTCTTTCATTAGCTTTATTTACAACTTGGCAAGCATCGCTACCGTTAATTCATAGGTTAGAAAATGCGTATGCTCCGGGTAATCCCGTTTTTAAGGTTCTGATATGGACTCCTCAAGGAGTTAAGTGGGAGGCAATTCTAGCTTCGCTCAGCGGAGGCTGCTTCGGTGGTGCAATAGCCACTTTTATTGGTGCTCTAGTGATAAATGGTTTTTCGTAACGGATAAAAAAATCGGCTCTTCTCCGCTTAGATGAGCTTGATTTCTGGGTAAAAGGTAGAGTGAGTTT
>NZ_JBGONI010000098.1:0-2769 GCF_041439035.1 Vibrio sp. 1F263
GACTAGGCCATTCTTACCGCGCAACCGTGACCACCGCTTCACCACCCTGTTCTCTACGTCAGAAAAACCACTCTCAACGGGCGATAAAATCATCACCCGTTTTACCGATAAAGAGCGCAATATCAAAGCCAACGTGGAGTACCGCATCACGCAAGCGACTACAGACCGTGTTATCGCTCAATCTAAGACAGGACAAACACTCAACCTTAACCCTAATGCGCTTAAAGACGGGCACTGGGACTACGCTTACAGTCGAACTGCAGACATGGCGCAAGGGTCCACCTATCAACACGTCATTAGCGCGATACAAAGCAAAGGCGCACTGACCAACTTAAGACGCGCCGGTATCGATGTGACTCGTGCCAGTCAGCACATTCGGCTCTATACCGACAACACAAAACAATTGGTCAAAAGCTGGCTTTCTAAAGAGAGCCATAAAGCCAGTGCGATAGAAACCCTCAACCAAATTCCACCCAAAGACACCACCTACTTTAACCGTAATGCACTCCCTCATGAGGACGTCCGGTTCCAAAATAAAAGCGGTGACTTTGACTACAACACATTTAGGGAGCACATCAATACGCAGCTACCAAAATACACCGAAAGCCTCGCCATTCAGTTATTAGGCCAGCCGAATCAATCCAAATCAGACCGGGATTATTTAACCTTTGGTATTGGAAAATCGGCCATTAAAGTCACCTTAACTGGAGAGCATCGCGGGTATTTCAAAGACTACACCACAGGCGAAAAAGGCGCATTGATTAACCTAATCATGAGTCATAAGGAAATGAATTATAAAGCCGCGATGAATGAAGCGCACAAGATGATCAACGAACCGGAAAAATATCAACTGGAGGAAAACAGTAAACACGACAAATTACTGAGCACCACCCCAAGGCATATTGCGCAGTTTGAAGAACGGGCTAAGGATTATATCAATCAAAGCTTACCGATGGATAACACACTGGCCCAAACGTACTTAAACAAGCTCGGTGTCAATAACATTGAAAACAACCATGTAAAATTCCACCCGGCGGTCTATTCATCCGAAGATAGATCCCTTCACCCTGCAATGCTAACCAACATCCACAATAAAGAAGGCGAAACCAAAGCCATTGAAGTGACCTATTTAGACACTCAAGGAAATAAAGATACCTCCCTAGACATTAACCCAAGAACCCTAGGGACGAAATCCAAACAATTAACAAGATTCCATCAAGGGGAGAATTTAAACACCACCATCATCAGCACATCGATTGAACAATCGTTTCTAATTCGAGACCAAACCCAAGGACAGATTGATATTATTAACCTCAATCATAAGAACGACATTCAAAACATCTCTACCGATGAACTAAGACAGAACATCATTATTGTATTAAATCATGGCAATCACGATTTAAACCCGAACAACATTGAAAAAATCGTCGAGAACTTTAATGGCCGAGACATCCAATTCATGTCAAATGATAACCTTAAAGAGGACATCAAATCGTGCATTGATAAACTAGAGCGAGATAACAGTGCACATAACCTTGAATTAAGTGAGCCGCACACGTCTCATCAGGAGAGGGAATTAGACACCTTCAACTATAATGAGAAAACAGAACTCGACAGCCAATCATTCGACCACTTTGAGCCAAAAGAATATTCACCTCAACAAGAGATGGAATTTAATCAATCAGAGAAAGAGAGACATTGGGAAGACAGAGAAATCGACAGAGAGTTAGAGCGATAATAAGAGGGTAGCTGCTGCTACCCTTTTTTTTCGCCTGCAAGATAAGCATCCACTTTTTTATCCACATCAGCGGAAACCAAATTACGCATTTCTACTGCATCTTTTTTATTTTCATGGAACGCGACACCATCAAAACTTTGTGTGTGGGTTAAATTACCCGTCCCTTGGATCATCCTGATCCGTCGATACATCTCTTCCATCAACTCGCGGTTAGACGGCCGCTCATCTTCCTTATCGTTCAGTTTGATCCTCAATGCCAGCGTGAGAAGTTGCCTGACGGCTTCCGCATCACCTAACTTTTCTCTGTCTCTGAACACCTTAAAATCTTGCTCCAATTCACCCCGAATGTAACTCTGTACAGAAAAAGCTTTCGCCATAATCCCACCATCCTTTCTTAGATTTCCCTCTAAACAACACTTTACCTACATTACAATTAAATCACATGCTTGCAAAAAAGCTCACTATTTATCATTAAAAACATCGAGTTAATTGCTAATAAATCACTAGTACATCACTTCCACTTTAAACAAGCTCTCAGACCTTTCTCGAAAAGGGATTAAGTACAATTGATGCATTTATGATGTAAATCTACATTGGATTTCAGCGGCTAATTAGTTGAAATTTTGAAAATTTCCCCCCCAAAATATTCACTCTTCTATTTATATCATAAGTTATTGATTGTATTGTCTTTATGTTTAAAGCAGACAACCATTTAAATCGTTTCCGATTTAGCGTGGTGTGTGGGATTGGATTGAGGGAAGCAGGGCCACTTCGTTAAACGCTTGCATAATTTGTGCTTTCTCTAAGGCATTATATTATTAGGTAAAGTCGCCCATATTAAAAGGGGTTGGGGTGAAAAATGGATCACACTACTAAAAAGTCACCACACCTTTTAGGAATTCAGGGCCATTCGTAAAACGAAATAACAGTGAAATCTGACTTTAGAAAGGCGATATTGTATCCGTCATTCCGCCCTCAATTTAATAATTAAAATAGTATTATCCAGCGTTCATTTATCAGTAAAAAAACGG
>NZ_JBGONI010000099.1:0-2737 GCF_041439035.1 Vibrio sp. 1F263
TGGCTACCGATGTATTGTTGAACGCGAAATGTACAGCAAAGATCAACACGCCCTAATAAGCGACCGTTAAATAGCAGTAATAGACAAAACTGGGGATCGCGGTCAAGTAGTTAGTGCGACCGGTTTCTGTAAACGATCGCTGAATCACACTATTTTAATTCCTGAATTGGGTGCGGAATGACGGTTCTATATTTAAATACAAAATAGATTAAAACTACAAAAATAAGAAAAGCTGCCATAGCAATTGGCATATTCGCACCGAGGGCTAATAATTGAGAAGCAATGATTGCTGCAATGATTGTAGCGAAGCTAGACAAAGAGGTAAGTCGGCCAAATAGCAATCCAGAGTTCTGCTTTCCCAGTCTACCAATCACAAAAGAAGAATAGGAACTAGACATTATGGAAATGAATGAACCAGAAAATAGAAATAGAAAAAGTGAAATTTTATCATTAAATAAAGCCATAATAGAGTAGATACATATTAGACATATGGAGGCGGAAATATACAGTTGCAATGAACTAAAAATAGAAACTAAACGTTGTATTAGAACAGCACTTGTAAAAATCATAATGATAGTCATTACAGCGTTAATTTCAGCTATATCACTTGGAGAAAAATTAAGTGTCAATGTCATCCAAGCAGGCAGAAAATGGTACGCAGTACCAATTGCCATGCCAGTCAATAGATGTACGCCCATAAGGTTTATATATTCTGATTTCTGAGAAGTACTAGTTTTAACATCATTTTGATTGATATTCGTCCGTTCAGGTAGATTCAACTTCATGTATACAATTACAAGTGAAATAGAGTATACAACACTGACAGATAAAAAGATTACTTCGGCTCCAAAAGGGTAAAGTAGCCCCCCAACTATGGGACCACACATTAAGCCAGTATAAGAAGCCGCATTTACCTTGGACAATGGGACCATTACGTCATTTTTTTCAGCAAACTCCGCTGCCATTGCTCTCGCCAAAGATATCTTTCCCTCGAACATACCCAACAGAATTCGAGACAGAAAAAACAATTCAAAATTATTCATCATAATCGTTATTGCCGAGAAGATATAACCAAAGATTGAAAGCCCTATTGACGTCATTAGTAGGATTCTCTTGCCATACTTATCTGAGAGTTTTCCAATAATGGGAGATCCAATGATAATACCAAGTGGATAACTTACTAATAAAATACCAAATGCAGTTTCTTTATTAACTGACTGAAAATACATAAAAGAGAAGCCGTCTGACTCCAACACCATTGGTGCTAGGATAGGATATACCAAGGATACCCCTAAGCCTCCCAATAGAACTATAAAATAAAGAACGATCATAATAGTCCCTCCACTATTCTATTTAAGTTTTTCAAGATACCGACTACTTTATTCACAATATCGTAATTAGATAGTGAAATTCTAATAGTGTTTTTCAAACCAGAAGGTTCAATTACCACTGATATATCATGTTTTTCCAATGCAGAAACAATTGATTCTAACTCGAATAATTCTATAGTTATGAACGTAGTATGGCTATCGTATACTCTCTTGATGCCTTTAAATGTTTTTAAAATCATAATTAGTTCTGCACGTCTCTCTTTGAATAGCTGTATATCATCTCTTTGTGTATTAACTGCAAGCTCTTGTTTTAACGCTTGTATCACTGGTGTGGACAAAATAAAAGGTTCTTGCATTGACTTCAAATGCCGAACATTTTCTTCGTTAGAAAGAATAGCTCCAACTCGTAAACCCGCTAATCCTAACGCCTTGGAAAATGTGCGTATCAACATTACATTTTTTAAATCTTTTAAAAGTGCAACGTTTGATTCGGCTTCAGACATTTCAATATACGCCTCGTCAATAATAACCAAGCCATGGTAACAATGTGCAAGGAGTTTAATTTGTTGGTGACTAAGTCGAGTTCCAATTGGGTTGTTTGGATCGCATAAGACTATTGCTTTTGTCTTTGAATTTAGAATAACGTCTAAGTTAAGTTCATTGTAATGAGGTTTTTCTAAAGTAGTTTTTACAACATTTAGTCCATGCACTTCGGACCAATGAATTAACCCGAAAAATGTAGGAATTGGTATACATACACTGTCTATTGCAGGTTCAAGGAACGTATCCAGAATTAGTCTAAAAGCATCAACAGCTCCAGCAGTTAACAAAATATTTTCTTTGTGTAAATCAGTTTGACTTGCATTTGTTGTTATAAAGTTCTGGAAACGCGCGTATTCAGAAGTTAAAACACTATAATCAGTTTCTGGATATAGTTTTAAATAAGAGCCATATGGCGGTTCGTTGTTGACTAGAGTACGGACATTTTTGCTATGCGTAATTTGAGGCAATTTTTTTAATGCAATTGCTCTTGGTTTAGGTAGCTTGCTCATTTTAATAGAGGAAGGGCCATTGACTGCCAATATGTCTGAGTCTGACATAGTTAGTGCATGTGAAAGCGCATCACGTTGTGCTTCTGCTAATGGGAACTGTGTATTCGAGTGACCAAGCCGAGCAGCAATAGTGTCTGCTGCGAATAAGCAGGTCTCATGATGTGAGACGGATTGTGTCGCATAAGAGTGTAGAAGTGGTGAAGAGTGATTAGAGTCAGATAGTTTGTCATACAGGCTTAATATATGGGTAGATGCGCCCGTTATATCATCTATTTTACCAATGACACCGTCTTCTAACAGTGTAAGCGTGCCATGAACACCGCATTCTAATCCTTCAGCACGAAGAATAAGATC
>NZ_JBGONI010000100.1:0-2689 GCF_041439035.1 Vibrio sp. 1F263
GAGATTCCGAAAGTAGCGGCGAGCGAAATTGGATTAGCCCTTAAGCTTTTAATGAGACAGATGAAGGCTCTGGAAAGTGCCGCAATAAAGGGTGATAGCCCCGTAATCGACATCTCATAATCAGTGAAAACGAGTAGGGCGGGACACGTGATATCCTGTCTGAATATGGGGGGACCATCCTCCAAGGCTAAATACTACTGACTGACCGATAGTGAACCAGTACCGTGAGGGAAAGGCGAAAAGAACCCCTGTGAGGGGAGTGAAATAGAACCTGAAACCGTGTACGTACAAGCAGTAGGAGCACCTTCGTGGTGTGACTGCGTACCTTTTGTATAATGGGTCAGCGACTTAATTTTAGTAGCAAGGTTAACCGTTTAGGGGAGCCGTAGGGAAACCGAGTCTTAACTGGGCGTACAGTTGCTAGGATTAGACCCGAAACCAGGTGATCTAGCCATGGGCAGGTTGAAGGTTGAGTAACATCAACTGGAGGACCGAACCGACTAATGTTGAAAAATTAGCGGATGACTTGTGGCTAGGGGTGAAAGGCCAATCAAACCTGGAGATAGCTGGTTCTCCCCGAAAGCTATTTAGGTAGCGCCTCGGACGAATACTACTGGGGGTAGAGCACTGTTAAGGCTAGGGGGTCATCCCGACTTACCAACCCTTTGCAAACTCCGAATACCAGTAAGTACTATCCGGGAGACACACGGCGGGTGCTAACGTCCGTCGTGGAGAGGGAAACAACCCAGACCGCCAGCTAAGGTCCCAAAGTATAGCTAAGTGGGAAACGATGTGGGAAGGCTCAGACAGCCAGGATGTTGGCTTAGAAGCAGCCATCATTTAAAGAAAGCGTAATAGCTCACTGGTCGAGTCGGCCTGCGCGGAAGATGTAACGGGGCTAAGCTATACACCGAAGCTGCGGCTACGTACCTTAGGGTATGTGGGGTAGGGGAGCGTTCTGTAAGCCGTTGAAGGTGTGCTGTAAGGCATGCTGGAGGTATCAGAAGTGCGAATGCTGACATGAGTAACGATAAAGGGAGTGAAAAACTCCCTCGCCGGAAGACCAAGGGTTCCTGTCCAACGTTAATCGGGGCAGGGTAAGTCGACTCCTAAGGCGAGGCCGAAAGGCGTAGTCGATGGGAAACGGGTTAATATTCCCGTACTTCTTACAATTGCGATGGGGGGACGGAGAAGGCTAGGTGGGCCTGGCGACGGTTGTCCAGGTTCAAGTACGTAGGCGGAAAGTTTAGGTAAATCCGGACTTTCTTAACGCTGAGATACGATGTCGAGCTACTACGGTAGTGAAGTCATTGATGCCATGCTTCCAGGAAAAGCCTCTAAGCTTCAGATTGTAAGGAATCGTACCCCAAACCGACACAGGTGGTCGGGTAGAGAATACCAAGGCGCTTGAGAGAACTCGGGTGAAGGAACTAGGCAAAATGGTACCGTAACTTCGGGAGAAGGTACGCTCTTATCAGTGAAGTCCCTTGCGGATGGAGCAGACGAGAGTCGCAGATACCAGGTGGCTGCAACTGTTTATTAAAAACACAGCACTGTGCAAAATCGTAAGATGACGTATACGGTGTGACGCCTGCCCGGTGCCGGAAGGTTAATTGATGGGGTTAGACTTCGGTCGAAGCTCTTGATCGAAGCCCCGGTAAACGGCGGCCGTAACTATAACGGTCCTAAGGTAGCGAAATTCCTTGTCGGGTAAGTTCCGACCTGCACGAATGGCGTAATGATGGCCACGCTGTCTCCACCCGAGACTCAGTGAAATTGAAATCGCTGTGAAGATGCAGTGTACCCGCGGCTAGACGGAAAGACCCCGTGAACCTTTACTACAGCTTGGCACTGAACATTGAACCTACATGTGTAGGATAGGTGGGAGACTATGAAACCGCGTCGCTAGATGTGGTGGAGTCGTCCTTGAAATACCACCCTTGTAGTTTTGATGTTCTAACGTTGGTCCCTGAATCGGGATTACGGACAGTGCCTGGTGGGTAGTTTGACTGGGGCGGTCTCCTCCCAAAGAGTAACGGAGGAGCACGAAGGTGGGCTAAACACGGTTGGACATCGTGTGGTTAGTGCAATGGCATAAGCCCGCTTGACTGCGAGAATGACAATTCGAGCAGGTGCGAAAGCAGGTCATAGTGATCCGGTGGTTCTGAATGGAAGGGCCATCGCTCAACGGATAAAAGGTACTCCGGGGATAACAGGCTGATACCGCCCAAGAGTTCATATCGACGGCGGTGTTTGGCACCTCGATGTCGGCTCATCACATCCTGGGGCTGAAGTCGGTCCCAAGGGTATGGCTGTTCGCCATTTAAAGTGGTACGCGAGCTGGGTTTAGAACGTCGTGAGACAGTTCGGTCCCTATCTGCCGTGGGCGTTGGAAAATTGAAAGGGGCTGCTCCTAGTACGAGAGGACCGGAGTGGACGAACCTCTGGTGTTCGGGTTGTCATGCCAATGGCATTGCCCGGTAGCTAAGTTCGGAATCGATAACCGCTGAAAGCATCTAAGCGGGAAGCGAGCCTTGAGATGAGTTTTCCCTGGCACTATAAGTGTCCTAAAGGGTTGTCGTAGACTACGACGTTGATAGGCAGGGTGTGTAAGTGCTGCGAGGCAT
The DNA here is from genome assembly GCF_041439035.1 of Vibrio sp. 1F263. Lineage (NCBI taxonomy): Bacteria > Pseudomonadati > Pseudomonadota > Gammaproteobacteria > Vibrionales > Vibrionaceae > Vibrio > Vibrio sp. 1F263. Next base: position 2,628 of record NZ_JBGONI010000100.1, read on the forward strand.
TGAGCTAACCTGTACTAATTGCCCGTGAGGCTTAACCATACAACACCCAAGGGGTTTTGTGG
>NZ_JBGONI010000101.1:0-2662 GCF_041439035.1 Vibrio sp. 1F263
TGATAGGACTCAGTCACAAAGGGCAATACACCACCAAAGGCTTAATTGATAACGAACAAGCGCTTATCGACAGCACCCAAGGTCGTGCGCATCACATGCGCACCCACGTTGAATCCAGCACGCTCAACAAGCTCGCTATCTCTGAAAACCAGCAGCGTATACTGACCGACCTGTACCACTCCACCAAACAGTTCCACGTGGTCAATGTGCATGGCTCATCACAAGATATTGCGCAGCAACTACTCAATGTAGGTAATCACAGCGGTAAACGTGTCCAATTGGTCTCCCAAAGCGTGAAAGCCAAGGCTGATAGCATGGAGAGCGTACAGCGCAAAAGTCAAACACTCAGCGCTTGGGTTGGTCAGCTCTTTTCAGAAGAGCAGCGCCACACCACCCACAGCTTATTGCAAAGCGATACGCCGCTGACCAATAAAGATGTCTTGCTCATCGATGACGCCAATAAGATGAGCGCCAATGAATTGTTGGCCCTCACCGATAAAGCCAAACAATCGAGCAGTAAAGTGGTGATGCTTAACCGCGTATCAAGCCGTCAGGGATTTAAAGCCAATAACGCTATCTCGCTGTATCAAAAAGGCAATGTGGAGAGTCATTCTTGGGTTGGCAAGCGAGCCAGCAACACCAACGTAAAACTGCATGACAATGATACCGATAGGATAGCGCGGGTGTACGCCGACCTCCCCGATAAAGCCAACACGCAAGTGATTGCCACTTCCAGCGTCGAGCAGCGGCGGTTAACCGAAGCGATACGGGGCCAGCTCAAAAATACCGGCGCCCTCGCCAGACACGAAACCACCCTATTCACTCAAACCCCTCACCACCTCTCTAAAGCGCAACAACCCCTCGTTCAACACTACAAACCAGGCATGACACTCACCCATTGGGAGAAAAACAAACCTCAGAGTTTTGTCATCGCCAGTATCGACAAAGAGAGCAACACCATGACCGCACTCAGCAAACGCGATGGACAATCACACACCTTTGACCCGTCCAGTCGCGCCTTTAAGCACATGAAGATGCAAATCAATAAACCGCAAAGTCTCAATATCGCCCAAGGCGAACGCCTTCAAACGCTAGGCAAACACTTCCCTGCTGGCTTGGACGCGAACCAAAGCTACCTTGTCACTCACATTGACAAAGAAAGCCTCACGCTTGAGAGCAAAGGGGAAACGCAGCGCGTCAACTTAGAGAGCCTAAAAGACGCGCCGCTGCAATACGACTACGTTCATAGCGCCCACCATATTGAGCCAAAAGCCCATACTTTACTGTCAGGCAAAGCATTTACCCTATCTAAGCCCCTGATAAGCGACCTGACTGAAAAAATAGAGCGCCTTGATATCTTCACCGACAAACCAGACAAAGCCCAAAGCGCACTTGAAAAAGAGCAGGTCTCCCCGTCAGCCATTGAGCGTGTACTGCAGACGCAAAACGTCAACGACCGCTACCTAAACGACGCCACCCAAGATTTGCTAAAGCAGGATGTCAGTCAGGCACTGTCAGCACTAGCCAAAGCGCAAAACGCCCCACTCATCGAAAAAGCGGTCAGCTTTGCCCTGAACCACCTCTCAGAGCGAGAAGCGGCTTTTAGCCAAAAAGCCTTAGTAGTGGAAGCGGTGCGTTACGCCTTTGAAGAAGCCGGAGGCTCTATTACCAAAGAGCAGGTTGAAACAGAGCTGAATAAACGCAGCAACACCCTCTCTGCAGAGTACAGTGACGGCACACGCTGGACGACGCAAGCCGCGCTGGAGACTGAAAAGCGCATCTTACAAAACATCGATGATGGTAAAGGCCAACATCAACCTTTTGCAACGCCTAAGCAGGTGCAAGACTTTTTCGATACCAAGCCTCGCTTAACCCAAGGGCAAAAGGACGCCATCACCCTTATCTCAACCACCAAGGACAGCTTTGTGGCCATCCAAGGGTTAGCCGGTACAGGTAAGTCCACCATGCTTGAATCCAATATTGAACTTATCCAGTTAGTCAAAGAAGCCAGCCAGCAGCCAGAGCAAAGCGTCATCGGTCTTGCGCCCACTCACGCAGCGGTAGCAGAGCTCGAAAGCAAAGGCGTGAAAGCGCAAACCCTGGAAAGCTTGCTCTCTGACATCCGACAAGGCAATCGAGAAGCCAGTGACTATCAACACACCTTGTTCTTTCTCGATGAAAGCTCCATGGTCAGCAACAAGCAAGCCGATGAGTTCACAAAGCTGGTCAATGACAGTCAGTCCAAAACAGCCAAATTGGGCGATAAAGAGCAGCTTTTATCACTCAGTGCCGGTAAACCCTTTGAGCTGGCCATAAGCCAAGGCCGCATCGATACCGCTTACATGACCGATATGGTACGTCCACAAAATGACACCCTGCACAATGCACAGCAAAACACCATTGATAAACAGCCACTCAGCGCCCTAGATAAACTCCAGCAGCAAGCCCCTGATACTCAAAGCAACAGTCAACATGTCATTTCCACGTTGGATGAAAACGACAAAGACCGACGCAGAGCGCAGCTCACCGCCACAGAGAAGCTGCCCTACATGGTCGCCAAAGACTATTTAGAGCGCACCCCCGAAACGCGAGACAACACACTGATTATCGCGTACACCAACCAGGAGCGAGACACCATCACCGAACACATCCGTGTCGGTTT
>NZ_JBGONI010000102.1:0-2578 GCF_041439035.1 Vibrio sp. 1F263
GGCACCTTTATCGAACGAGAGTTTTACTATTAATCAACGGATTGGAGTCATGACCAATTTTTGCTTCCCGTTTTTTTGAGCCGTGAAGCTTAGGTAGCCAAAGATTCAGCACTACTTAGACGCCTATCTTTGTAGGGGAAAGGTAATCCTCATTGTTTACATGCGTTGCCGGAGGAGAATAACTCCATCTATAAAGCCGTTTAAAAAACTTCTTACTCTCATCACCTTCTAATATTGTTTAAAATCAATGCATACATAGATATAATGACGATTTATGCCATAACTAAAGCTGTTTTACGATAAATGCGACGTTGTTGTTTAATTCAGTTAAGAAAAAGAGTTATTTTAACACACTTCTATCGATTTGACCTTCAAACTTAAATTGCAGACACCACCTTAGTTGGTGGTATCTGCGTTAGTTATTATATGTTCAGAAAATCAACTATTAGACGCTCGCCTCTCATTTGCCCTACAACACCAGACTACATAAAAATTTGCGTTTTTATATTTATTTCTACTTCAAAACTTCCGCAATATCCGCTGTACCGTTTAAGTAAATAATTGGCACTCCAAGTTTTTGGGCTAGGGGCTCAGCATGCTGCTTGAATAACTCGTACTTATCATTTTTGGATAACAACGTTTCTCCTTTCCAATCGGCTAAATCTTGGTGAGAGGCTGTTGGGGCGCTGTCGTTGAGGAAAAACCCTGCTATTTCCACCTTCTCGGTTGCCTTCTGCCCCTCGTGGAGATTTACACCTCCAGACGTACAGATAAGAATTTCATTGCGCATCCCATAGGTTTTCTTCAGGACTTCACTTGGAGTGTTGGTATGCCTTTGATGTCGCGGTAATTCCTTTTTTGCTAGTAACCCTGTACGTTCATAGTCAGGCATTGCCTCATAGCGGGTCTTTGTAGCGTTCTTATCTGAGACGTTGACAAGATCTTCAGTCCGATCAAGAAGACCAATGTTGGTTTCCGACATCAGATCGTTTGGACTAGCGGCAATAACATTTTGTTCCGGAACTTTCAGAATTACACCAACGGAGCCATAAGTGAAAGTCTTGCTCTGGTTTACGATACTAGTGCATGCTACATCCCAGGAGGTTAGCGCACTTTCTGCATCAATACTAAAAACGCCCTTCCCTTCCATCAAGTGAGTTATTGGTGCGGTGTGGACAATAAACTGAAAATCTTGTTTTGACTGATGCCCACGCACTCCCATTTCACCACTTACTACTGTAGGATCTGTAAAACCTCCACTATCCCACGAGCGCACAAAGTTTTCCTGAACTGCTGGGTTATCGGCTTTTTGGTGTAACGCTGCGGTCAGCTTTTTAGCATCTGAGGATGAAGCTCCTTGACCATGTAATGCTTTGATGAAACCTTCTTTCATCCGGCTTATCAAGCCCCCCTTGTTCTGTCTGATTACATGCATATCTCGAATTTCGAACTGTCGTCCGTCATCAAGAGTAAAACCTCCCTTCGCTTGTTCTTTGTTCATTGCTGTCATTGCTGTCATTGCTTCATCCATACTTATCGTGATAGCAGTTTTTTCTCCTGTGGTGGGTTGTTTCAGTGTAGGTCCTGTTGGCGCGATATCCTGCAGTAGTTTAGCTTTGTCAGGCTGAACCTTTAGTTCATATGGACTCTTGGTATGAGTTGAAGTGTTTGTGACATTAGTCGTTTGAACTGGATTCAATCCAATAGGCATGAATATTTATCCTTTTATAAGCTGTTGAGAATAAGGCATGGTTACTTCATTTATCGGTTCTGATACCGAACTAAATTGAGTTCTAAGAGTACTCATAAGCACAATGAAGTTGTTCATCGTGTTCTCAAAGTCGATTTCATCGCAATCAACTAAGCTAAGCTCATGAATGAGAAGCAGTTTATTTTGATGCGTCGCTAACCAACAACGTTTCATCGTATCCTGTTGTCCGTTCAGTACCATACTGCTGCGGAGTATATACAATTCATCCTTCATAGAAATATCCGTTATCTCACCATGAAGTAGAAGCTCCTGTCCATCTTCAGAGAGTTGGACCAGGAGGGAATGAGCCTCGTCTACCCGCATATGGCACCGACGGTCAATTAGAGTTAGCTGCTCGTTGATATTTCTCAGCCAGTATTTGACATTACTTTCTCTGTCCATTTTATCCTGTTCAATTTGTCATGGTTTTACCACTTAGATTAACGTGCAACAAAAAAACGGCAATCATATGTAGCCGTTATTTTTTATGTTTCTACGGGAACAGTTTCGATGGTCTCCGTAAAATGGTCGGAAATAGCATTTTCACCCTCAAATTACATCATCTTAATTATGTTTATCTAATTGAATTTTGTATACTTTTTTAAAGTTTTGGTAAATGATTATAATTTGCTTAGCCAGCCAAAAGCGAGACCCAATTCCATAGGCATTGGAACGTAAATGAGTTGGTTAAGTGGTAAGATTAGCTTTGTTTCGCAATTCAGTGGAACTAAATTAAGAATCTACGACCTGAGCAGCTACCACCACTCTCTCTCGTAGCCCTATGCCTAAACCTCGTTATAAAACAACCAACTGGAAGCAAAATACAAT
>NZ_JBGONI010000103.1:0-2468 GCF_041439035.1 Vibrio sp. 1F263
TGGTAACAAGTGTCGTCCACCCGACAGATCTAAGCTAGCTCGTTGTTGGACATAAATTAGTTTCGAAAAACCTTACATTAGCAAGTCATGAATAACTACAGGTATGGCAAATAGCAAAACTGACGAGCAGGACGCAACAGATCATGTGTCGAAACCTCTACCTTGCGAAGACCGCACCGCTTTGAGAAACGCATCAAGGCCGCCATCCTTCTAGAGCACATCGCACAATTTACATATATAGAGGCTTCGGCTTGTTCAACACTTGGGAACTAACGTTGGCTACGCAACGCTTAATCCTCATTTGTTATGTTCGTTTAGAGGCGATCAAAGATCGAACCAGAAGAAGGCGTAAAGATCTTGTGATATAACCGAGTTGCATAGTCATCAGTTGTACCAGCAATATAATCACTAATAACTCTTAGGTTGTCGTTCTGAGCTTTATACATTTCGTAATATTTCTTAGGCAGCAATCGCTTAGGGTTATTTGAAATTACATCAAACAGCTGAACTATCATTTGTTGCCCTTTGTACTCAAGTGTTTGTACTTCAGGAGTGAAAATTACGTTATTTACAACAAACTCTTGAAAAATATCAAGTTCTTCACGAGCTTTTTTATCCAGCTCACCTTGATAATCAAACAATTTATGTGTAAATTTGCCTAAGATCACGACTTCTGTCTTGTTAATGAAATAGTTTACCAATTGTCCAACCGCGCGCTTCCTTGTCTTGTTTTCGCCAGAAAACAATAATTGAGTAAGTTCTTCGATCTTGCTGGCCAATGGGTAGGTATTTAGTGGGTCGGTAAGTTTATCAACAACCTCTCTACGCCACATTGATTGATCAACCAACCGAAGTGCTATTGCATCTTCCAAATCATGGACACCATAGGCGATGTCATCAGCTAATTCCATGATACTCGAATCGAACGACTTATATTTAGGTTTAGCATGCTTGCCTACTTTAGGCTCTGATGACATAAATTTGGCTCGATCATTTGTGAAAGGCTGCAAGATCCAATCCACTTGGTCTTTATCGCAGTCATAAATACATTTAGGCGGCTTAAAGCCATCTAAATTGATTCCACCATTTTCAGTATAAAGCTCCTTGTTAACGACATCATTATGGTATGCAGGATACTTGATTAAACCTAGTAATGTGCGTCTGGTTAAGTTTAGCCCTTCTTCTTCAGAATATTCACCGAGCTTCGTACAAATACGAAGCGTTTGAGCATTCCCTTCAAAACCAGCGTCATTGCGCATAGAGTAATTCAATGCAACTTCACCACCGTGACCAAAAGGTGGATGACCGATATCATGTGCTAAACCAATAGACTCAATTAAGTTTTGCTCTGGGATTAGCTCAAAGATTTCTGGATTTTCATTTTCTGGGTATTTAGTTTTTAGAAACTCAGCAATACCGCTACCAAGTTGAGCTACTTCTAATGAGTGAGTTAGACGGGTACGGTAAAAGTCGCTTTCCCCTAACCCGAGAACTTGCGTCTTTCCCTGCAAACGGCGAAATGAAGCAGAATGAATAATCCTTGCACGATCACGAGAAAATTCATTGCGTTTAAAGCCACTATCAATGGCTGGTTTGAAGCGTTTATCCCACATTATAAACCCCAATATTTAGATGGATATAGCTCCTTATATGGGGGCGATTTCACTGCAATCAAGATACAAAGAACATAACAGCTATATTATGGCTACTTCACTACTATTTGAAGAACTTTGTTTGCCATATTCTTGTAGGAGTTCCCGTCAACTCATCCACGCCATCGTGACTTGGTTCACCAAATAACTGTGCTGCAATTGCTAGCGAGGCATCATTATCGGTTTCAATGAGAGCTTCAACATAGAACTCTTTGTACTTTTTAGGTAGGTCTTTTTTAAATTGCTCCAGAATTTGCTTAAGAAAAGCAACTGTTTTCCCTTGCCCTCGCAACTCTTCGAGGGTTCCGTAAAACAGACAAAAACAAGGTAACTCATTGAGAGGTTGGTTTTCATCTAGTACTACAGTTTGTTGAACTTTTAAGCCATTCAATCGCGCGTATGTGTAACGATCATTGTAAACTCCGCGATCTTTCACAAAGTGCACGTCTTGCGTGAATGGAACTCTTCTCATTCTAAAGCCTTGAGAAAAAGCCGATTCTAACGTTTTAAACCCCGTCATTGGGTTTTGAGCTGGATGCATTTAAGCCCCTTATTTTTTTGATTTATCGAAGAATTCAACTTAACCATATAATGCAGCTTTTCACCTATCACTTCAATTTGTAATCAATAGATTAGTGACCACATTGAGAGGTTAGATTGCACACTGAAGCATAATTTCTAAATGAGCCTAATTCGGATAACTTTTGGTAGGGTAAACGAGCATTAACAGGATCTAAATGAGTTAAAGCACTAACGAGAAAAGGGGCATTTTCGAGCTAGAAAATGCCACGCGTGAAAATTCAGGTTGTGATGTTT
>NZ_JBGONI010000104.1:0-2458 GCF_041439035.1 Vibrio sp. 1F263
TGCCCCAAAACAAGTTACGAAGCATTCAGAGAGCTTTTTGCTAACCTGGCGTTTGACCTACTTTTTCTTATGCTACAAAGAATCAAGGTCATTGAAGGCTAACCACCTTGTTATCTAAATGAAGTATACAACTAATGTTCATTGCTCACTTTTGTCTCTTAGCTTATTACGCCATTTTGAAGGTGTTGTACCATAGAACGTTTTGAACTGCCTGATGAAATGAGTTGTGTCTTGCCACCCAATTTCCGTAGTAATCTGTTCAACCGACATATTTGAGTATTGTAGAAGCTGCGCTGCTTTGGCTAGACGCGCTGAAGTGATCCACATACCGACAGTAAAACCTGTTTCTGACTTTACAACTGATGCGACATGGGGAGATGTGCGTCCTACAGCAGACGCAACGTCACTTAAGGATATAGGAGTAAGGCTGTATTTTTGAATATAATGTAGTGCTTTTCCGACTAATGGCGACTTGGTGATCTTATTGTCTATTGCAGTCGTCGCACGAACGACTTCTGCTAATATCAATACAATCAGGCTCCGGTGAACATCATTACTTATCGTTGTTTCAATACTGGTTTCTTGTTTTAAGGCTTCAAACCAAGAAGTTATACGTTGTTGAGCTAGTTCACCTAAATGAGCCACAGGAGCGCCTCCTGAACGAACCTCTGCGAAGGGGCGCATTATCTCTTGCGTTTCGTTCAAACCATAGCTTTCAGCAGAGAAACCAAGTAGCCAATAGTCTAAATTACAACCCGCGACAGAACGATATGGCACTCCGAAAGGGACAATCGTAATGCTGCCAGTAACAGATTGAGTAGTGTAGCTTTGCTCCATTTTAAATGAGCCTTTTGTAGTAAAGAGCAAACCATAGTCTGGATTTACTGACACGGTTGAGTTTTCACTGTTTACGCCTTGCTCATGGATTACATAGCAGGGTGGCAATGGTGTTTTTGGAAGCATGGATAACAACTTACCGTTTTTTACACAATCTTAATATCAGCCGATAATATCTCAATCTGTGCACTCAAACAACGCAGCGTCTTTGTATATATTAACCACACACAACCCAAGTAGCTCAAATAACTAAAAGAGATTCAGGTGATAATATTTTTGGCTTACACAACTAGAGGAAAGAAATAATGACTAAGACTTTAGCTTTGTGGGAGAAGCAGGATAAACACAAAGGTGATCGCTGGGAGCTGTTTAAGGCGATCAGTGCTTATATGACTCCTCGAAAAACACTCTATCCTGGTAGTTATGTGGACATTTCACCGTCATTCGTTTTTAACGAAGTCACATATGTGGATCTTGATAAACGTGCTTCAAATTTTTTTGCTGATGAATGTACTGTTAAACAGATAATTTTTGAGCACAAAGGGAACTCAGACTCAAATATACAGTTTATTCATGGTGATTATCGCTCACTGGAGTTAAACGAAGTTGAATTCGACTTACTAATATCTCTTTATGCAGGCTTTATTTCAGAACCGTGCGGGGAGCTTTTAAGAATAGGTGGGATCTTACTTGTTAACGCTAGCCATGGAGATGCAGCTTTAGCGGCTTTAGACCCAAGATTTAAGTTGATTGCTGTCGTTCTAAGAGACGATGGAGTGTATGAGGTCAACGACGAAAATCTTAAGGACTATATGAAGCCCAAGAGGCCTGAAATCATGACACGAGAAAATATATTAGCATCTGGTCGTGCGATCCCATATACAAAATCACCATTTGCATATTTGTTTAAAAGAGTAATTTAGTAATACAGGAAATCACATGAGTTACAACGAATTAAACGACGGGGTCTGCATGAATTATTATCACGATGTTAACAATGCGAAGGCATATACTGAAATGTGTGACGGATATAATGCTGCTGAGCAATTGCATATGCTCTCAAAGGTTCTTTCTCCTGAGGATTCTGTTTTAGAGTTAGGCTCGGGGCCTGGTAATGATCTTGAAATTCTCGCTCAGAAATTTCGAGTTACAGGCTCTGATTATTCACCAGCTTTCGTGAATACTCTCAATAAACGGCTACCAGATGTACTTAGCTTAATACTTGATGCAGTAAAAATTGAAACAGAAGCTAGGTATAATGCAGTATATTCCAATAAAGTAATGCATCATTTAAGTTATACTGAATTGCGCCAATCTTTCCGCCGTCAAGCTGAGCTGCTTTTACCTGGAGGTTTCGTTTTCCATTTAGTCTGGCAGAAAATTCAAGCGCCTGAGACAACTCATGGTCTATTGTTTCATCCGAGAAGTTTAGCCAAGATGAAAGAAGCAATAGGGCAAGAGTTTAACGTGGTTGAAGCAAAGGTTTTTAGCGAGTTCGAAGATGGGGATTCTCTTGCTATTCTCGCACGCAAAGTATTTTAGTCGTAGTAGTGATTGATCTGTAGTGGGTTAATGGGCTTTGTCAGCTATTTGTAGGTGACTCGCGTGATTTGGAATAGAA
>NZ_JBGONI010000105.1:0-2339 GCF_041439035.1 Vibrio sp. 1F263
GAACAACGAAATGTCGCTTAATGTAGTGTCCAGTCCTGCTGGAGCAGATCAGATCACGATGGAGATTAGCTGGGCAATCTCCAATTGCGCTCCAATAGTCAACAATACCTTTGATTTTGCCGATATCTGCATGACCGTTGTCATGCATAATTTTCATTAACTCTAAAGTCGGAATAGACTTCACTTCAAACGTTTCGGCTAACTCAGCCATGTCTTGATCATCTGTCACCACAGGAATATCTAACTCTAGCGCATACGCAATGTAGAGGGCATCAACCTTTTAGCGTCTTCTATAAGTAAGCACGAAATGTCGCCAGTCGTTGCCGTCGAGCATATCGAGAACAATGAGTGGTTCAGGTTGTTTTAACATGTCAGGGCCGCATCGTATTTTTTCATCATAGGTTATTGTATTCGATGATGGAGGGATAAATTGAGCGGCGAGTATGATGACCGTGATCATGACCATGTGTCGTGTTTGTTTGAGTAATCACGATGGTTTCAATTGTTGTGTTTTGTTGTGTCGTTGCCAGCGTCACTGTGCCAAAACCAAGATTTGGTAAACTATTATCCCATAAAAGAGAGCCTGAAAAGGGGCATAGCGCAAATACGCATCCGTTAGAGCCGCAAATCAACATACCTTTTTCTAGCAAGAGCGTAGTGGTTCCTAATGCCTGGTACTCTTTTCCTTGTGGCCGATTTCTCCACACTTCTTGTCCTGTTAATTGGTGAATGGCGATAATGTGACCATTGGTTGCGCAAAATAATAACTCTTTAAGGTATAGCGTTTTCGCGGTTTCTTTCTCTTCTGCCTCGATGGGGGAGTGTATGAAACAAGTAAATCCTTGCTGCGTCAGTTGACTTGCCTCCTCTTTTAATGTGCCATCTTCATTACTCAATAAAAGATATTCATTTTCTTTGTGTAGGAAAAGATAACGCATTAATCGCATTTCCATACAGGCAGTTGATGTGCTTTAGGGATAGGTTGGTTGTAAGGGTATTTCATTTGCAGTCCGTATTGGGCTTTTGGGTTCATAATTATTTTCCATTGTTGAGGTGTCTCGTCCTAAAATACGTTGACGGTGTTATGTCATGCTTTTTAAGCTTCTCTTGATAAAAACTAGAACAATACTGAAGCCCTCTCTCTTAGTGATGGATTGTCGCATGACGATAACATCGAGTTTTTACCGTCATATCTAAGGCCTTCACAACATCGCTCGCTTTCATTTCATTGCTGACTTCATAACCCATGATTTTAAGACTGAAGGCATCGGTAACCAATGACAAGTAATGAAAGCCCTCGATCGACTGAACATAAGTGATGTCGCTCACCAGAACCTCTCTGGTTTTGACGGAACGACTTCTTTTAGCAAGTTCGGATGTTTTTTCATCCAGTGCCTGCTGTTCGTTGTTTTGGTGTAACTCCGTTTCGGCTTAACGAGTAAGCGCTCTTCCCTGAGGTAATCAAACAAAGCATCACGCCCAAGTTTTACTCCCTTAGCTATCAGCCTAGGTTTCAATAAGAAATAGAGCTTACGAGTTCCTAGCCGAGGCATGAAGCGTCTTAGTTCAAGGACCATTCCTTTAACAGGAGCAAGCTCAGCCTGACGAGTTGCCTCACGCTTTTCTCTCTGTGACGGGATATATCGAGCAATGAGCAAGCTTTACTTAAGCTTAATTTCCTCTCCTTTTGAAGGCTTCTTGCTCCTTCGCTATATACTTTTTCTTAGCGACATCCCATGCTCAGCATCAATAATATCAACAACTCTGTTGAGAAGAAGGCACCTAAGACGTTCGTCTTCGAGCTCTTGTTCAAGTCGTTTTATTTTTTGGGCGGGTGTTTCATTCACTCTCGGTGATTTTGACATCGTGTTCTTCCTTGGATTGGTAGTCCAATCCATTTTGCCATGCTTTCTTAACCAAGTAAGAACGGTCGAACGACCTTGTATGCCGTAAATTGATTGGGCTTGTTTATAGGTCATATCGCCTTTTTCGATGGCGTCTACAATCTGTAATTTAAAGCCTAGTGTGTAATCACGCTGAGTGCGCTTAACGTAGTGTTTATTTGGAATGGTCATATGTGTAACACATTTCAGGACGGGACAGTGATTAACATCCTTGTTTAAATGCCCTCGACACCTAGTTTTTGATAAGTTGACCATTTAAGAGGGTATTTAAGTTCCTTAAAGCGCAATGGCTATTTATTCTACCATTTCTCCAGAGTCCATCTCGATATCTTGAGATATCGCCGACTCTTCAAGCTCTTGATGCGCGCGCTCTTGATGGTCATTGTCTGATTTGAGCTTTTCCGACTCCTTGCTGGCTAACGCTTTGACTGTCTC
>NZ_JBGONI010000106.1:0-2311 GCF_041439035.1 Vibrio sp. 1F263
AACGGCGGACTGTTAATCCGTATGTCGCAAGTTCAAGTCTTGCAAGGGGAGCCAATTAAAGAAAGCCGCATCATTGATGCGGCTTTTTTGCATCTAAAGATCCTAGCGTGCCTCCATCCCCCTCACCTTTCTAATCGCTCATTCAGTACAGAAACTCTCAGTCTTAATTTTCTTGTAAAACAATTAGGCCTTACTCTTTTGATTTAGCTTTAATCACTCAACGACATGTCGAAACCTTTCTAGCGAGCTTGCTACTTGGTTATCTAAGAGTGAACCAAATAAGCGCTAGAATGGCTCTGTTGATGACTTAACCTGGGTGATATACGGTTTCACTCTTTATCGAAACTATCCACTATAATAGCCCCCATAGACGCGGGCATTGATATAACAATGACACGTTTAAACGAGACTATTGGATCGCTTAATAGAGGCAACTTATCCAAACATGTCAGGACCAAAGCAACTACCAACGCCGTCATAGCATAAGCAATAACAATTCTGAAAATAAACACCGGCATGCGCGCAACAACATTTTTTTGAAAGACACTTTCATAAGTATAAAAGCCTAAGAACACAGCTGATAATAAAAATAGCAGCAACAGATTAGCAGTAGGCAAAGTCTCCCCTAACTTCCAGGCTTCTTCGGAAAAAGAAATCGGTACAGCCAAAGCAAAAGATCCTACAAAGATCTGACTGGCATCTTCAAAGTTAAAGCTTAATTTCATAGTTCGCCCCATTAGCTTTTAAGGCTTTATCTATTTGTTAAAATAATCACTAAAATATCACCCGATGATCTTTTTTTGAGTCTATTCTTACCAAGTGAACGATAACGCCCTTCTAGCTTAATATTAGTCGCAATAGCCAAAACATAGCTTGAATTAACCAGCAAGAAATCAATATGTTCAGAGTAAAGTGGTCAACATAACTAATTCATATCGAGTCAACAAACACATCAGAGTAGAAAAGAGACCGGTAAACATCTCCTAAGATACCTGAACCTAGAGCCAGAGAGTCTCGATCTGATTGGATAATAAATATCACTGCACGAATACGAGAAATTCTCTATTTCTTAGCATATGTATCCCACCGGCACCAATTTGGGCCCTTAATCTAGCGACTTTCTCCTTCAACCTGAAATATAGTCCAATTCCCCTTTGAGATACTTTTCAAACAGGGTGCTCAATACAATTAAGAGTGGTTTAAGCTTAATGAATAACAAGAGGATGAAGTCACCTCATTAAGGGCTATAGCGCTCTTAGCAGAAACATCCATGATCGATTCCTAATTACACATCAGAAGTACCCTCTAGATTCACAGAGAAAAATAGAAGTCAGGTATCGTAGACGAAGGGCTGTTAACTAATACTAAAGTGCACTCGCTTGATAAAGCAAACATCTGCGAACGCAGGGCACATAGGATGAGTTGTAAGCCTTATATAACTTCGATATTGAATGGATACAGCTGAGTCAGAACAGTCTCATTAACCTGACTTACAACGTCGCATAGCTCGAGTATTTGAGTGCTAAGCTTAAAGCTATATGCGTTTGTGAAACGCATGCTCGTTTCAAATAACAACTGGTGTAGAAAATACAAATAAAAAGACTCTAATCGTAGAGTTAGACTTTCTAATAAATAACAGAATAATGGGACACGTTAACTAGGAGTCATGGGTTACGCGCAAACCTTGTGTAAAAGTCATTCAATGGAAGGGCGAACACTATAATTTAGATGCAAAAAAGCCCCGCGATTTCTAGCGAGACTTCTTATAAATGGTGGAGTGCTTGGGGTCGCAGGCGACCGGGACTCGTTGCTCGAAGACAAAATTATCGTATCCAGAAACGACGAAAGCCTAGTCATAAGACTCGGCTTTCTAATAAGTGGCGGAGTGGACGGGACTCGAACCCGCGACCCCCGGCGTGACAGGCCGGTATTCTAACCAACTGAACTACCACTCCGCAGTGTCTATTCAGCATAATGCAATTTAAGCCTGACGATGTCCTACTCTCACATGGGGAAGCCCCACACTACCATCGGCGCTATTGTGTTTCACTTCTGAGTTCGGCATGGAATCAGGTGGGTCCACAATGCTATGGTCGTCAAACAAATTCTGTTGTTAACTCGATAAATCGAATCAACTAAATAGTGGTGCTGATACCCAGACTCGAACTGGGGACCTCACCCTTACCAAGGGTGCGCTCTACCGGGCTGAGCTATATCAGCAGTTCTAGAACCGTTTAAAAACGACTCTAAAGATTTAAAGCCTGGCGATGTCCTACTCTCACATGGGGAAGCCCCACACTACCATCGGCGC
>NZ_JBGONI010000107.1:0-2304 GCF_041439035.1 Vibrio sp. 1F263
ATCCATTTTTCACCCCAACCCCTTTTAATATGGGCGACTTTACCTAATAATATAAAGCCTTAGAGAAAGCACAAATTATGCAAGCGTTTAACGAAGTGGCCCTGTTTCCCCTCAATCCAATCCCACACACCACGGCGCATTGATTTCAATGCGAATGGTTGTCTGTTAAGGATAGAAAGACAATAAAAACAAAAAGTTATATTTAATGATAAAGGGGGAGTAGAGTGTAAAAAATTTTCAAAATCTCAACTAATTAGCCGCTGAAATCGTATTTAAAAATATGTTAAATGTATTTAATATCCATTTAACCCATGCATGGTAATGTTTACAGGCTATTTGATTTGAAAGTGAGTGTATTTGTATTTGATTTCAATTTAGCCCTTTTCTGGCTTTGTTTGTGAGCGATTGTTAGGTTGTGATAATATGGTATCGTATTTAAATGTACATTAAATCGTATTAACCAAATTTGGTGGGAGAAAATCTAAAAATGGCGAGAAGCACAGTATTACAAGCCACAATCAAGGGGCCGCTAGAGCAAGATTTTCGCAAGTTTAAAAAGAGAGAAGGTTTAACTGATGCTGATGCGATTCGTCAGCTTTTGACATTGGCATTGCGTATTAAACTGAATGACAGTGACGATGAAAGGCCGTCGAACCGTGAGTTGATGGAAGAAACGTATCGTAGAGTTAGGCAGGTACAAGGCGTGCTAAATTTAAATTTGGCGCATAGCTTTGATGGGGAGGGGTATTATAAGAATAAAGCGGATTCGATTGAGCAAAGAAAATCCAACACCGCTTTGGTTGATAAAAGCGTCGATGAATATCTTGAAGGCGAAAAAAAAGGGTAGCCATTGGCTACCCTTTTATTATCGCTCTAACTCTCTGTCGATTTCTCTGTCTTCCCACTGACTCTCTTTCTCTGAGTGATTAAATTCCATCTCTTGTTGAGGTGAATATTCTTTTGGCTCAAAGTGGTCGAGTGATTGGCTGTCGGTTTCTTTTTTCTCATTATAGTTGAGGGTGTCTAATTCGCTCTCTTGATGAGAAGTGTGCGTCTCATTTAATTCAATGTTATGTGCGCTGTTATCTCGCTCTAATTTGTTAATGCACGATTTAATGTCCTCTTTAAGATTATCGTCTGACATGAATTGAATGTCTCGTCCATTAAAGTTCTCGACGATTTTCTCAATGTTGTTCGGGTTTAAATCGTGGTTGCCGTGATTTAATACAATAATGATGTTCTGTCTCAGTTCATCGGTGGAGATGTTTTGAATGTCGTTCTTATGATTGACATTGATAATGTCAATCTGCCCTTGGGTTTGGTCTCGAATTAAAAACGAGTGTTCAATTGAGGTACTGATGATGGTGGTGTTTAAATTCTCTCCTTGATGGAATTGGGTTAATTGTTTGGACTTTGTGCCTAGGGTTCTTGGATTAATGTCTAGGGAGGTGTCTTTATTGCCTTGAGTGTCTAAATAGGTCACTTCAATGGCTTTAGTTTCACCTTCTTTATTGTGGATGTTGGTTAACATCGCAGGATGAAGAGATCTATCTTCGGATGAATAGACCGCTGGGTGGAACTTAACCTGGTTATTTTCAATGTTATTGACACCGAGCTTGTTTAAGTAGGTTTGGGCCAGTGTGTTATCCATCGGTAAGCTTTGATTGATATAATCTTTAGCCCGTTCTTCAAACTGCGCAATATGCCTAGGTGTGGTGCTCAGTAATTTGTCGTGCTTACTGTTTTCCTCCAATTGATATTTGTCCGGTTCGTTTAGCATCTTGTGCGCTTCATTCATCGCGGCTTTATAGCCCATTTCCTTATGACTCATTATAAGGTTAATCAATGCGCCTTTTTCGCCTGTGGTGTAGTCTTTAAAATACCCACGATGTTCTCCAGTTAGGGTCACTTTAATCGCGGAAGGACCTATGCCAAAGGTTAAATAATCCCGGTCTGATTTGGATTGATTCGGATTTCCTAATAACTGAACGGCGAGGCTTTCTGTGTATTTGGGTAGCTGCGTCTTGATGTGCTCTTTAAATAGGGCGTAGTCAAAGTCACCGCTTTTATTTTGGAACCGAACGTCCTCGTGAGGGAGGGCATTTCGGTTAAAGTAGGTGGTGTCTTTGGGGGGCGTTTGGTTGAGGGTTTCTATTGCACTGGCTTTATGGCTTTCTTTAGAGAGCCAGCTTTTGACCAGTTGTTTGGTGTTGTCGGTATAGAGGCGAATGTGCTGACTGGCACGGGTGACATCGATACCGGCGCGTCTTAAGTTGGTCAGTGCGCCTTTGCTTTGTATCGCGC
>NZ_JBGONI010000108.1:0-2294 GCF_041439035.1 Vibrio sp. 1F263
TAAGCTAACCCACGATATTGGAGGCTAGCACCTTTCGTGGGGGTCATTATGTCTAGTTTGCAAAGGGCAGAAAAGCATTTTTGGTCTAAAAGCTAGCTCGTTTTTTTTGCTAAGCACCTGTTAGTTCTCCATTCATTATCATCGTGTTTTTCATCATGCGTAGTGAGTTTTCGGTTAAGTGATTTCCGTGTTATTCAGTTCTTATGCGTTAGTAAGGTTCTTTTTCACCAGTTCTTTGCCGCGGCTTCTTTGGTGTCTTTAGTGATTCACATCCTTCAAGGCTTGGCGTGTTTGGCTGTCAGCATCTTCGAAAGTCTTCTTTGCCAAGTTCGTTTGGTGATTGGGTTTGAGTTTTGAACTATTCATTTTACTTATGAGTTTAAAGCCAGTAGTTTGTAACCAATTCAGCACCTTGGCGCTAAACCTTTGGCTTTATCGCGGTGGCAAACTAACAAGGCGCTAAAGACGGACTAACAAACGCTTGGCATTTTCAGCTTGGTTTAGTTGTGTGTTTAAGGTGTTTAAATTGGGCGAGGTGGTAGGTTTGTTAGCCACTTAGCTAATCGTTATGATAATAATGGGCAGATGGGAAGGCTGCCCAATGAATCTAGCTATAAGGTTAACTTCTGCAGTCTTCAGATTTAATGTCTTCGAACTCCTCTTCATCAAGAGAAGTAATATCATCCGCAAGGTAAAGTAATGGATTTAGTTCTAGAAGCGTCGCAGACGTACAGTGTTCAAAAATTGAAGTCAGAAGTATCCCGAAGTTTACGTTTATAGTTTGATTTTGTTCAGGACAACTCACTTGTTCATGTTCAACAAAATCGGTTTGGGGATAACAGTATGAATTGACATTATCTTTTTTGTAACATGCGTGCCCTCCTTTCATACCAACAATAAAGTTGTGCTGATGACGATGAAGAATGTTTTGGTTATATTTAAAGCCACCTTCAGGCATGTCAGGAATACTTTTAGCTAGCACAAATGTAAATATTTGATCTAGCTCTCTGTGGGTTGGGCAAAAATGCCTATTATCGAAACTTCTATATGTGACTGGGTTAGGTATTGACTCTTTTAGCTTCTTAGTTTTTGCCAGCTTATTAAGGACTTTTGTCATATTTGAAGCACAAGAAATGTCAGATTTTATTTCACCAACTGCTATAACGCATTCAATAGGAAAGAACTTCTGATGTGCGGCGCTAACTAAGTTTGGGCAAGAGTTAGGGTCATATACAATTAGGTCACATTGGCTACTCACTTCTCC
This sequence comes from Vibrio sp. 1F263, assembly GCF_041439035.1. Lineage (NCBI taxonomy): Bacteria > Pseudomonadati > Pseudomonadota > Gammaproteobacteria > Vibrionales > Vibrionaceae > Vibrio > Vibrio sp. 1F263. The sequence goes on from NZ_JBGONI010000108.1 coordinate 1,265, forward strand.
TTGACTTGTAATGATAAAACCCTCATCAACTTTCATCGTTTGAGGTATGAAAAGAGATATCAGTTCTCTCGCGGCTTTTTCACGGAACTCGCCATATTCACCAGGGTGTAGCAACTTTTTTTTGTTCTCGTCCCAAAATACTTTATGTGAGGTGTTGTAGGCTTGAAATAGGTTATCTAGTTTATCTTTAGCTATAGATTGAAGTATCTTACTTGCCATCTTCCAATGTTCTCGAGTTATGTAAGGTATTGAAAATGAATATTATCATAACTAATAAGGATTAAGGTGTTGCGTAGCCAACACTAAATCCCAAGTGTTGAACAAGCCCGAAGCCACTTTATTAAGTAAATTGTACGATTGAACTTGAAGGGCACATCGCTTTGAGGCTTTTCTCAAGGCGAGCGAGGTCAAGATAAGGTTGCGATAGCAATCTTATCAACCAGTTAGCTGTTTTTCGTTTCTTTCGTCGTCACATCTCCTTTGATTTCGTCAATGCCATTCTCCTTATTGTCAAATGCCTTTCGGCTACATGGGTCGGCTTACTCGAACGCACGCCATCTCATGTGCACAGCAAGGGCATACTCGTATCGCTTTGCTCCTTACCGGTGCTGGCACTGGCGGCATCCTATAGACCAAGTTCAACAGCAACAGCTGAATACGAACTCTTAAGGCTTGTGCTTGACCACGTAAAAATCCGTAGTCTCGAACTCGTTGTAGCCCTTTGGGGAGCGCGTGCTGCAAAATGAGCAGCAAGAACTTAAGGATGGGCAAAGTGCGCGTTCGCCATGCATTGGTCTGGCTCTCTTTATAGCGAAACGTGACCGTATCATCGGTGATATGGATGATGTCTTCATCAGGCAACACGCCACGATAGAGATAGCGAGCTAAATAACTCAGTGCAGCCTGACCATAACCAACCTGCCTACAATCGACCACCCATTGCTTGGGTATGCCACTCGGCAGCCACAACGTTGTATGCTGATTAATGGCCTCTAGCATTCTTGCTCGCCATACTTTGGCCAAAGCAAAC
>NZ_JBGONI010000109.1:0-2288 GCF_041439035.1 Vibrio sp. 1F263
GAACGGCGGACTGTTAATCCGTATGTCGCAAGTTCAAGTCTTGCAAGGGGAGCCACATTCAAGAAAGCCAAGTCGAGAGACTTGGCTTTTTTTCGTTTGAATAAAAGTTAACGCCATTCAATAACACATCAGTTCAACATTAAATCTTGATCTTCGAGTAAATAGACTACATTCGCCACCCTCAATAGAGTAATTGCTCTTACCTCTGTTTATTCATTTGACAGCGAAAAATGTTCTTTTGGGGACTTTTTTTTCTTCGTAAATTTAATCTTCATCATGTTTTGATACCTTTCTGATACCTGCACTACACGACTTAGCTTAAGATTCGTGAATGATACACCATACTTATTATTAGATCGCTGCACGGGGAAATATGAAATTAAAAACGCAAGCTTATTTATTATCAGGCATCATTTTGATTGCCTTGCTCGCACTTACGGCTACAGGTTTATGGACCTTAAGAGTTGCTAGCAACATAGACAACAAAGCTCGCGTGACGGAGCTATTTAAAAGTGCATACAGCATTCTTACTGAAGTCGAAAAAATGGCTATTGATGGCACTCTAGAAGAACAACAAGCCAAACAGCTTGCCACTCGCCTACTGCGCAACAATATCTATAAAGACAATGAATATGTATATGTTGCTGATGAAGATATGACTTTTGTCGCAACACCTTTAGATCCGCAACTACACGGAACCAGCTTTAATGATTTTAAAGATGGCGATGGAAATAGCGTTGGCCAACTTATTCAGCGAGCACTTGGCAATAGAACAGGACAAATAGTCGAGTACACCTGGACACAAAAACTCCCCGACGGAAGCATTGAGGAAAAACTGTCCATCGCAGAAAAAACACCTCATTGGGGTTGGGTTGTAGGTACAGGTATCGGCTTCAATGAAGTCAACGCAAGGTTTTGGTCAACAGCACAATGGCAACTGATTTTATGTTTGGCTATTGCTGGTGTCATTCTTTCAAGCTTGATTATCTCAATTAAACGTATGCTATCGCTACTTGGCGGTGAACCGAAAGACGTAAGAGAAGCAGTACAAGCTGTCGCAGAAGGAAAAATTCAAACATCGTTTGAGACTCAAGCTGAGCAAGGCAGTATCTATCACGCGGTACAACAAATGAGTCAATCACTGGCAGAGTTAGTATCAAACCTTAACTCTTCAATGCTAGCGTTAAGAGGCGAATTACAGCGCGTGGAAGATCGTGCAGGTTCTATCGCTCAACTTACTGAAACTCAGCAACAATCAACTGAAATGATCGCAACAGCAATGACTGAGATGGCGTCTTCAGCAAATAATGTTGCCGATTCAGCTGGCGATACAGCTCGTAACACCGACGAGGCAGACAAACAAAGCCAACATACTCAGCTCCTAATCCACAACACAGTAGATAACATTCAAGGCCTAGCAGGACAACTAGGTACAGCCAGTGAAGCTGTTGCTAACCTAGATAACGACGTAAACAATATTGTTAAGGTATTGGACGTTATAGGCGATATTGCAGAGCAAACTAACCTGTTAGCACTTAACGCTGCTATTGAGGCTGCGCGAGCGGGTGAACAAGGTCGTGGATTTGCAGTAGTGGCGGATGAGGTACGTAATCTTGCTGGTCGAACGCAATCGAGCACCAAAGAGATTCAGTTAATGATCAATAATCTTCAAGAAGGTTCCCGTAACGCCATTCAAACAATGAATGTGTGTGCGGCAACGAGTGAAAGTACTGTAGCAGAGTCTCAGAATGCCTCTGAAGCGCTACAACAGATTGTGATTGCATTAGAGTCTATATCATCAATGAGCCATCAAATCGCAACAGCAGCCGCTGAACAGACCCAGGTAAGCGATGATATATCGAAGCGTATCAATATGATTGAAGAAAGTGGCAACCAACTGAGCGATGTCGTAACGGAAAGCCATAACAGTACTCAAACTTTAGCTTCTCTTTCTAACGAATTAGAGACTTGGGTAAATAGGTTTGAAGTAAAACACTAAACTCTCGAGAAAAACCTTTAATATAAAAGCACGTTTTCATACGTGCTTTTTTATTTCAGCGCTCATTCAAAGCAGTTAACCGTAGTTTTGCCATCTTTTAAGGCATGCTAGACCTAGGTTTTTCTACCCAAACGAACAAAAACAACCCACTAAGTATAGAAAAACATCAAACAATACTTTTTTTGCAATTTAATGTTGACCCAGAACGCGAAAACACGTTTAATACACCTCGTCGCCCGGATAGCTCAGTCGGTAGAGCAGAGGATTGAAAATCCTCGTGTCGGTGGTT
>NZ_JBGONI010000110.1:0-2252 GCF_041439035.1 Vibrio sp. 1F263
AAGAAGTGTCGAGACAGCAACGCCAAGCCCGACAAGGAGGGTGCGCTGGGTGCGTGTTTTCATAATAAATATCCTTATTGAGTGATAAATTTATCAAGTACATGGTCAGGATGGAGGGAAAGGGGGCTCCCTCCCACATCCTTAAGAAAACATCGAAGATTTCGCGTACTTCAAACCACGATTACGGCTCACATGTTGCTTCCAATTTTGAGCGCTAATGATGGTGTTCTTAAGCTTCCGATAACGTTTTTTACAAGCATTATTTGAGGTTGGGAGAGTGAGACGATTAACTGACTGAGCTTGTTTTTGAACCGCAACCAAATGAACGCCCTTCCAACAGAAAGGAAATGCAAGGTGCCCAGTAAAAGGCAACAAAGCGGCAAACGCCATGTGTTCACGCCCAACCGTTCCCAGTTCTTTGACGCTGACAAAATCACCTTGTTCAACAAAGTGGCCTAATAAACTCACGGCCTCATCTTCACGACAATATCCGTAGATAATCTGCATCGTTCACACTCCTTGTTAGGACATTGTTTTGTTCTTTTAAAAAACAAAACGATGGGCTCTCTTTCAAGAGCCGTGCTACAAACTGGCTTGAGCATTCTTGTAGTAGAATGCGCACATCCAAAGGATGTGGTGTCTGGTATTCCCAAGTAACTCTATTTCACCACTCAACCAGCGTGCTTAATTGAGTAGAAAAACAGCCTTGGACGTCGCCCCAGAGAGGGCTCCTGAATTTGTTAGGCATATTACGCAGGCCTGCGCCCCTCTGCGGCGCTTTTTGCAATCGTGAAGGCAGCCCACCTTCGAGGCCATCTGAGGTAATAATCCCAGACGGCAATCTCATTCGTTACAGCGACCAATTAGGAAAACGTTTGAGGTGATCTTCTAATCGAAGTTTCCCTTCGCGCTTTTTGGCCCGCTCTGCTCTTTTCGCCGAGAGCGTTAACGTTTTATTCGCCTTTGATGAGAGATTAAAAGCGATACCGACTTCCTTGTTCTCAACCCTACATTCTGATTTAAAATTCATACAAAAGTCTTCCTAAATAGAAAAAACCGAAACGCTCTCGTTTAGACCGAAACATCAATGAGTCATGTAATCGCTCACTGGCGTCTAATTTTGTTGAGTTTGTGACTTACTTATCATTTCTTGAATTTAACATAATCTAAATAATACGCACCAAATTAAGGTGCTGATTTTAAAGAAAATAAATGGGTTTTTAATGTTGGCGCTATTGTTATTAGACATAATTAATATATTAATTATTTTAATTTCACTCCCTCAATGTGCTATAAATTTTTCTAAGGTTATTTGTTATCTTTTTGTTATTTATCGGTTTTTTATCCGTGCGTATTATTTAGATTATGTAAAGGGAAAAACCACAAGGTTACTTAAAGATTGAAATATCAGGCGACGCTGCGCTATACTTGCTTTAGGTCGTTAAGGTTAAAACACACTACATTGGCTGCTAACCAGTAGTGCCCTATGTAGTGTGTTTTTTCTAAGATTTAGAGTGTGTTAGAGGTGGTACTCTGACCATATAGCACTTGCAAAAAAGCCGTCTCCCCAACAGTAGACGGCTTTTTTGTGTCTAAAAAACCAGCGTTTGATTTCTTTTCTCGGTTGAGATAGGTTGAAATTTCACCGTTTGGACGACCAATCCGAACAGCTCTAAAAACTGTTGGACCTCAAAATATGACTCCTTTGACTCAGCCTTGGCGTGGGCTAAAGCCCAAACAACACATTCTCAATCACACCGCTTGTTTATCCCTCGGGATGAAGTGCTATGTGTTTTAAACGTGGACGGTGAATGTTATGAAGACGCCTGGACACGACTCCTCCCCTCCCCCGCTCGATAAATCGAGTTACGATGCGCAGTATCGCCGTAAGCGTAAGGCTCGCAAACTGGATTTGATTGAATTGTATCAACGTGTCGTTGAAGAAGAGAACGCGCGGAACCCTAAGACGCCTTTTGAGATCGGATTCAAGTCTCGCCGGTTGCTTCGAAGCGGTAAGGTAGAAACCCTACCGCCAGAATACGCGCGGATCTTAAAAGGGTGTGAAGAATTTATTACCAACCCCAATCGTTTCCCGTCACTTAATGCATGGGGCGGTGAAGCGGTGAATAATGTGCAGTGTCGCACCTTAATTGCGAAAGTATTAGCGTGCACTCTGCCGAACACAGACCTCATTGGAGGGCGCATCGGTTTGCCCACCGAAGCGGGATTGAAAACCATCAGCTACGACCAGC
>NZ_JBGONI010000111.1:0-2244 GCF_041439035.1 Vibrio sp. 1F263
CTACGAGAGGGAGTGAATGTAGCTGATCAGATCGTAGGTTCTGGATTTAGTTCCATTGAATTACGCAACAAAGCCGGTTGGCCTGTCACACCTCTAACTAGATTTGCGACAGAACCGTATTTTAGTACTCGTAAGTTTAATAACCTTGAGTTATTACTCTCAAGGGAAAAAATGTCACATATTAAATATATCCGTGTATGACGAGAACATTGAAACTGAGTTGATATTATCCTCAGCTTTTTTCTCTTTCGGAATTAATTTAATTTCTCCTTCATTTACAGTATAACCAAGGCTACTTCCAGTAAATGAATTCTCTAGTTCATCTTTGTCATCTATCCATTTCCATCTTTGTGTTCGCTTTAAACTGCAAGGGCTGACTTTTTTAATGTTACTAGCATCCAAGCACATACCTGGTTGGCTTGTACTCTGATATCGATTAAGTGTATCGAAAATAAATGACTGCTTTAGTTCGGATATATTACAAGTATCAGAATTAACACTGAGGTTTTTATTAACACTTACACATTTATTGTTAAATTTACCCAATTGTAAATTAACCGGCTTTCCGCCAATAAATACAGGATTATCCCAATCAACAGTGAATTTAATATCTTTTTTTACATTTTTAATTTTAAAGTCTTTTTCATTAGGATAATAATATCTTAGGACTTCCCAAGATGGGATTTCTGAATAATAACGATACCCAGTAATTCCAACCGATGAGGATATACTAATGTCTGTTGTCCCTGTGGTCTCAGGTTCAGAATAATAGATTACTTCCATTTTGGGTGTGAAGTTTGCGTACCCTATTGGATTGATTAAGTGTAACCTCCCAAAATAATTTTTTCTGACTGTTACTCCATATGGCGATTCATCTTTTTGTATCGCATGTGGTGAATTATATTGCTCTCTAGACCATTTGAAAGATACATGTTGAGGGCTTTTTGACGATTTCGTTACCGCATAATCAAATGTTTTATATGATAACCACTTGGATTCTGTCCATGACGCGTTGGCATTTAGACTAATTTTGGGTGATGTTTTATCTGCACCAACATCACCTCCAATACCAAATTGAAAAGTTGATACTTCCTTCTTATCATAATTTACATTTAAATTTGTTGCTGGAATGGTTCTTAAAATACTTGTTTTATTATTTGATGCCATCATTTCAAACGTATAGTTTTGTGCTATTGCGGATGACACCCATTCAGATTCAATCCCACCACTTGGCCAAACAATGCCTCTTGAGGCTAAGTACATCGAATATATTTCAGGGTTTAGACTAATCCCTGCGCCAGTGGTTGAATCATCAATGCCAACTCTTACTATTTTAGCATCAGGCGTTGCTGAGCCGATTGTTCCGAACGCAAGGGAGCGTTGCATGTTTATCTTATAAACAAGCGAAATGTTAGCATTTTTACAAAGATGCCGCGATCTATCTCCTAATTGGGTGTTCCAAGTGATATCACATTCAGAATCAGTAATTTGTTTAGTCGCATTATAATATCTAGAAATACTCGGTACCGGTGAGTGTACTACTGGGGTGTTTGATGTTGAACGTTTTTGCCTTTTTGGTGCAGGTTTACTCAAAATTGGGATATTTGTGTCATATCTATCCCTGATCTCTGTAAACATAACGTTATGGTTATGTTCAGTTATTGCAATATAATCAGATTCCAATGAAATACCAAATACCTTTCTAAAGACATGTTTTGCCTTTATTTTTTCTTTATTTCCTTCTATTTCACTAAAATCAACCAGATAACGATAACCATTATTTACAATTAAATCAATTGCATTTTCAATGCCATTTGAATAAATTCCTGATTCTAACCAATACTTTGCATTTATATAAACCAAGTCTGAATTATCAACCATATCACTCATTATATGTATTGATTCACCAACGGGAATGTTTATACCTTCTTGCAGTGTATCGCTAGCTAAAACTGATCTAGATATTAAAACTGATGTTACTAAAATTCCTATTAAATTCAAACGTTTCATAATACTCCTAAATATTTTTTAGTTTTAAAATTAATATGATGGTACTTTGTTGGCACCTTAAATTAATCACTTATAACCTTGATGATTAAGTTTATCATTATACATATAAATTCATAATGGAAAGGTGATTTATGGCTCAATTTATGGGCTTTGTTGCGTAATTCAGTGGAACTAAATCCAAAACCTACGATCTGATCAGCTACATTCACTCCCTCTCGTAGCCCTATGCCTAAA
>NZ_JBGONI010000112.1:0-1859 GCF_041439035.1 Vibrio sp. 1F263
ATGAGGTCCTGGGGGTTCGTAATGAAGTGAGTTCCCTTAAAAACCTCATTATTGCAACAGCCTTCGCGATGATTGCGACGGTAGCCGGTGCCGCGTTTTGGGTGGGTAGTCATATCAACGTTTAATGTTCAAATATGTTTTCTGAAATGCCTCTTATCCTAGAGGCATTTTTTTGTTCTCGTTATGTCCTCGATCGCTTCAACGCTCGCGCTAAAAGAATTTAAGCCAAAGGCTCGACCGCAAGCGGTCGTCAAACCGGCTCTCAGTACCACAGTGCGCCCATTTACTCGATGTTTGATTATATTGCTTTGTCATGGTGTCACTTTGTGGGTTTGTGGCTGATAGGCGCCTTTTTTATTATAACGGTTTAAGGCTGATTTGAAGCGTAGCGTCATGATAAAGGCTTGAGTTGTGCGTTACCCTTCGGGCAAGGCTCTCCGCTTGTATCTTTCATCTATGGCCTAAACGTGGCATCACCCGGGTGAGTCACTGCGTGCCGCCCCAGAATGTGCCTCTCTACAGCCCCTATCTAAACGGATATCGCTGCAATCCTGAACGCCTGCGCTACTGCGTAGCTGCGCCTCGTCGTGCCTCCTCGTTACCTTTCACTGATTTCAATTAAGTTCGAGTAAAGGCTTGCTGTCTTATGTGCCGATTTCCCTTTCGACTCGCATCATTTGATGGTGCTCGCAGGCTGTTAACCATCCTCAATCAGAACCTTCTCTGCAAGGGTAAATGAACGCTTCGCGCCCCTGCAGAGAAGAACCATGTTTGAGGTGTGGACAGCCAAGCGGCTCCATAAAAGTGATCCTCAAACAGAAAGGAAACTCCTCATGGCACAACAACATACAACCCCAACTCTCTCTAAATCGAATTTCAGCGACCAGCGTTTCGCCGCTGGGCACGAAAGCTCACCAAAAAATGATATCTCTTTACTGCGTATTCCTCAGCGTACAGAGGGAGAAGAGCACGGCTTTTCTCTTACGCCGTGTAGCGATATTACCTTAGCTGAACTCAAAATCGCGGGATTTACTCTGCGTGATTCTAAGTTCTACCCATCCACTCTGGCTGAGGTTGAGAAGAGTATCTTACATCACTTTAAAATAGGGGACTTAACTGACAATTTTATTGTGAAGGATGTATCAACCCCTTCGAGAGCCCTCTTTTCGTTTCACCGTTGCCCGTTTTAATTACTGGGATATTTTTGTATTAACGTCAGGAGTAAGTCATGAAATATCTCTCCCACTATGTTCAAGACAAACAAACGCTAGCATTTAATGAAGCAGGGGCATTTTTTGCCTTTTCCACTAAACAGTTCGATGAAGCAAAAAAAGAGGGCGTGAAATATGCGTCGTTAGGTATGGGTTTAATTTGCCCTGTTGATAATGCAAAGCAATTAATGACCCGTTTAGATTCTATTGCTCAAGAAGGGATCGCCGAAGACATCGAAGAGAATGGTAAAAAAGCGATCATTCGCCGTGAGCTATTCAATCACGAGTGTTTTTATACCAATGACATTTGTGATTGTGTCGAAAGTCTCGAAGGGTATGGTATTTCTTACGATGAAGTGTATAAGGTATTTAATCACATTCGTAAAACGGAAGACGTTTCTTAAACGCTAAAAGTAAAGCGCCTTGATATTTGCTGTATCAAATATCAAGGCAAATTCAATTTAAATACAGGGGTAAATAAAATGAACATTAAAAATCTTACATCAGGTAACGAAGAAATAAAAGAAAAAAATTATGTTTGTACGGTTGTGCCGTTTGATCTTGGCCAAGTCGTTTGTACACAAGGCATTGCTGAACGGCTTTGTTGCGTAATTCAATGGAACTAAATCAAGAACCTACGATCTGATC
>NZ_JBGONI010000113.1:0-1713 GCF_041439035.1 Vibrio sp. 1F263
GTATCCGCCCCATGAACCCACGGGGCGACTTGTCAGTGTTTGAAGTTCCAAGGTAGGAGTGCGTCGATATCAGGCTCTGCTTTCGCGAGCTCTTTCATGCACTTGACCATGTAGTCGTAGAGGATAAGACCGTTGGCTTTCGCGGTCTCGATGATGCTGTAAAGCATCGCGCTCGCATCAGCACCGTTTGGTGTGTTAGAGAACAGCCAGTTCTTCCTGCCAATGACCAGTGGTTTAATTGCGCGTTCAGCGCGATTATTATCAATAGATAAGTGACCATCGTCGATATAACGAATAAGCTTTGACCACTGCCCAAGCGTATATTTTATCGCTTTGCCTAGTGGGCTAGAGCCAATCACCTTCTGGGTCGTCATCCATTGGTAAAGCTCATCCAGTATCGGCTTGGCAAGCGCTTGACGCTCTGCTTTTCGCTCTTGGGCAGGCGCACCTTTTAAGCGTGATTCTATCCCGTAGAGTTTTTGGATTTTAGCCAGCGCCTTATCAGCCTTGCCTGATTTACCTTTCCCTTGAAGCTTCTTCGCATCCATGAACTTGCGACGAGCATGCGCTAAGCACCCTACATTGGTGACGTGATGCAGACCATCATAAGCCGCGTAGCCATCGGTTTGTAGATAACCGTTGTAGTCACCTAAAAAGTCCACGGGACACGCCCTCGCGCGACTGTTTTGATAGTCGTACAAGGCAATATTTTTCACATTCGGCAGTGCCGCTTCGGGTGAGTCAGCGCCTGAGCAGTAGAGCCACATATAACACTTCTTCTCTTCTTTGAGCACATTGAGCGGCGTTTCATCCGCCTGAACCACCACTTGTTGAAGCAGGTTCTCCTTCAAGGCCGCATACAGCGGGGCGAACTTCTCACTGACTTGGATAACCCACCTTGCCATGGTGGTGCGTGATAGCTCGATACCCGACTGGGTAAACAGCGATTCTTGGCGATAAAGTGGCATCGCGTATTGGTATTTGCCAAGAATGATGTTGGTCAGCAAGCTTTCTGTGGCGAAGCTTTTAGGGATGAGACTCTGAGGGGATGGCTTCTGAACGATACGGCTGCTGTCACCTGTTTTCTCGCACTGGCGGCAAGCGTACTTAGGACGAACATATTCCAACACTTTGAGTACCGCTGGCGTGAACTCTAGCTTCTCGCTGCGGTCTTCACCGATTTTATGCAGGCTATGATTGCAGCAAGCGCACTGCTTTTCATGGTCGTCTACATCAAGTTCGATAACCTCACGAGGCAAGGTCTTAGGCAGAGGTTTACGTTTACCGCGCTTTTTCGTTGTGGTCGTGGTTGTCACCTCAACCTCGTCTTCTTTAACGGCTTCACATTCCGCTTCGTTGAAGAGGTCACCTTGTGATTCATCGTAAGGCTTTAATGCCTCCGAGCGTTTCGCGAACTGACGGTCGAAGGCGAGTTTGAGTTGTTCAAGCAGCGATTGGCGCTCTTGTTTCCACTCATTTCTCTCCGACATCAGAGCAGCTACCATCGCTTGTAGCTCGGCAACATCTTGGCTTTCTGGGTTGATATTTGGCGTCTTTTTCATAGCATTGATTATACTAAAATCGTGCCGTTAACGCTTGGAGAATAAGGCTTTATTCTCGATTAACTCATTGTAAAATCGTTTATTTTGATGGGTTCGTGGCCGATAATTGTGAAGCCTGAAAGCAGTCTATCAAGCTCAAATTGAGTGAGGG
>NZ_JBGONI010000114.1:0-1700 GCF_041439035.1 Vibrio sp. 1F263
GTTCACTCTGCGTGGTGAACAACGCTTCATACGACTTCAGGTCGCACGGACAATTCCGAGTTATGAATCATAGAACACTCTGACCTTTCGAATTACTTCTAATATTATAATCATTCAGCTAGCCTACATCTGGCTGACCAATTCCTCTCATACACTACATATTGAAGTACTATGATTAAAGATAGTTAAGCATGCGTTGATAGACCTTGAACTAGGCCGCCTACGAGCACTAAGTCCAACGATAATGTGACACTCTCTTTCTTTCGAATATTTCGAATGTTGACTTTTTTCGAATATTTCGGATAATGTCATGGTGAGAAGGTTTGTATACCATGACATCAGAAACTAAAAACTAGAGAGAAACACGATGAATACTGCTACAAAATTGCCAAGCGCTGAAGAAATGGCACTGGCTAAGCTTGGTAGCCAAGAGTTGTCAGCCGTTATAGAAATTAATGGTGAAGCTCAAAGGATTAACGTTGTCGATAAGTCTGGTAAGACTCACGAAGTAACTATTCCAGCAAGCGCATTAAATATGATGATCGAGATGCTTACTCAATTAGGTCAAGGCAACTCTGTTAGCATCACACCTATTCATGCGGAACTCACAACGCAAGAAGGTGCTGATATGCTAAACATGTCTCGTCCTACTTTCATTAAGCTTCTTGATTCAGGTGATATTCCGTTTAGCCGTACTGGCAACCGTAGAAAGGTAGCTTATACTGATCTTATGGAGTACAAGAACTGCCTAGAAGAGAACAGACTAGCTGCTCTTGCTGAACTATCTGCATTAGACCAAGAAATGGATATGGGATATTAATGGCGTCATATACGGTAATTCTAGACGCATGTGTAATGTACCCAGCTCCACTCCGAAGCTACCTAATGTACTTGGCCAATACTGGCCTGTTTAGAGCGCGATGGACAGAACAGATACATGATGAATGGACTCGAAATCTACTGAAAAATAGGCCAGAGCTAAATGCAGAACAACTGCAAAGAACTCGACAGTTAATGAACGCAAATGTTCCAGACTGCTTGATTGAAGGGTATGAGTCTTTAATTGATGGCCTTACTTTACCCGATGTTGATGATAGACATGTTGTAGCTGCCGCCATTAAAGGTCAGGCTGAGTCTATCATTACGTTCAACCTAAAAGACTTTCCTTCTTGCGAACTCGAGCCTTTAGGTCTAACAGCAATACATCCAGACGAGTTCCTGTGCGATATGTTCGAATTGGACAGTAGCGCATGCGTTAAGGCTGCTCAGCAACAAAGAGCTTCATTAAAAAGGCCACCAATGAGCCAAGATGAGTTCTTAGCTTGCTTACAAAAGCAGAGACTCCCAAGCTTCATCTCACACTTAAAGAGCTTCAAATTGATGCTTTAACTTTGAATTAGTAGATTTTAAACTAGGCCGCTGATTGCGGCCTTTTTGTATACACTCATTCGCGTCTGAAATGTGTTTACTATTTAGCTGTACTCTCCCCGATATTTAAGAGAGCATCATTCGATGTTCTCTTATCTTTTTAACACTTTTGGCATATAAGAAAAAGTACGGTGATTTCAGTAGCGTGATCTGCTACTGAGTAATTACGTTAACGCAGAAAAGGGCACTTTCGAGTTAGAAAGTGCCATAGGTAAAAAGTAAGCGTGCCATGAACACCGCATTCTAATCCTTCAGCACGAAGAATAAGATCA
>NZ_JBGONI010000115.1:0-1675 GCF_041439035.1 Vibrio sp. 1F263
AGAAATACGCGAAACGGGGTAGTTCTATCTTTAAATTTAATTACGCAACAAAGCCAGTTTAATGCTCTGGTGGGTAACTTACGCGATAATAAAGTGTTGGACTAGCTCACAGGGTTAGGTATACCTGAAACTTGTCGTATCGACTAAGAAATAAACGAAATAGGTCGGTTCTATCTTAAAATTTAATTACGCGCAAAGCTATTTATAGGAGCTAGTACTTGATTTTCCATAAATAAAAAATTCAGCTAAATTAGTTGGAATCCAGATTTTAAATATAAATGATAGAAAATGAGTTGTCTTCTATTACATAAACGAAAATTAACACATGAAGTTGTAAATAATGAAATTAATTGACAAGCTGTTATCTAGTTCATACGTAAGCCATAGTGTCGGGCTGTTTATTACTTTAAGCGGACTTCACATCGTATCTCAATCAATTGCTTCATCAAATACAGTAAGTAATTCATTTTGGCTGGTAGGCGTTTGTTATCTTATAATTGCAAACTTATTACCTCTAATATCTAAATACTTACTTGTTGAGCGAAAGTATTACATTTTTCCAGTGACAGTATCTGTTTATACTTTGGCTTTTATTTTGATTTTAATGTTTAGAATTGATTATTCTCGTTATGTGATATCAATCGGATTTATAATCAGTTTTATTTGGTTTTACGTGAGTGCTATTCTTCGGGGGCCCCATAAAAAACTGTACCTTAGTGCTATTGGTAACTTTAAATCTGAAAATATAAAAAGCCATAAAAACATTGAATTAACGTACCTATCAAAGCCTTATAATGTGGCAGATATTAGCAGTGGTTTGGTTGCTGATTTGCATGGAGAATTAACAGCGGATCAAGAGAAATTCATTGCGGATTGTAGTATCAATAATATTCCAGTATTTCACATAGAAAGCATTCGTGAAATGATCCATGGTCGAGTTCAGGTAAAGCATTTATCTGAAAACGCAATTGGTACCCTTCAACCAAATCCTCTTTATCATATTTTTAAACGTTTTTGGGAATCATTGTTAATTTTAGTTACTTTACCAATAACATTGCCAATTATGCTAGTTACAGCTTTATGGATTAAACTAGAAAACCCTGGGCCTGCAATGTTTATACAAGAGCGTGTAGGTCAAGGAGGGAAGGTTTTTAATATATATAAATTCCGCAGCATGACAGTAAAACAAAAAAATGCAGAGGATAAGTTTGCGACTGAAGAACAAGCACGTATCACTAGAGTAGGTAAAGTTATTCGTAAAGTACGAATCGATGAACTTCCTCAGTTCTTTAATGTGCTAAAAGGTGAAATGGCATTAATTGGCCCTCGCCCTGAGCAGGAGTCTTTTGTTAAGCAGTTTGAAGCTGATATCCCTTTTTATGGTTATCGTCATATGGTGAAGCCGGGAATTACTGGTTGGGCTCAAACAGTTCAAGGTTATGCGGATGATACTGATTCAACTCGAGTAAAACTTTCGTACGATCTTTATTATATTAAGCATATCTCATTTTGGTTAGATGCAAATATTGTGTTTAAAACAATTAGAACTATGCTTACAGGGTTTGGAGCTAAATAAGATTTTAAAAAATGCTTCGCTGGAAGGAGGAATTGGTCTTCGAGCCGGCTTTGTTGCGTAATTCAATGGAACTAAATCAAGAACCTACGATCTGATCAG
>NZ_JBGONI010000116.1:0-1625 GCF_041439035.1 Vibrio sp. 1F263
ACCGACAGCAACACTAACGCTTGGTTGGCTGAGCCTTTCACATGGCTTAACTGGGCAAACCACTGCTCAACATCATTTCGAACAATAGATTGTACTTCCCTATCTCCAAGATAAGGGGCGATCTGAAGACGAAAGGCACTTTCGTTCTTTTTCAAAGTGCGAGGTTTCCAATGACGAGGATAACGCTTAAAAAACTCTTGGCCGAACGCCTTCAGCGTTATGGAGGGCAATATTTCCTTTTTCGGACTGCGTACCTGCTGAACAAGCCGCAAGGCTTCTCGTCTTGCTTGACGTAATGAGTAATCTAACGTGCAACCTAGCTTATGATTTTGCCTCAATCCGTTGTGCTGAAAACGAACGAAAAACACGCACCTCCCTGACGGGTAGACTCGTAAATACAACGTAGACACCTTGGAATCATAGTATTCTTTTGTGGTCGAAGTCGGTTTAACGCGCTCGACAAATCGCTGAGTAAGAGATATTTTTTCCATTTCAAGCTCCTGTTTACAGGGGCACTTTTGAACCGTAGAACGCTGTCAAACATGCCATAACACTAAAAAACAAAAACTCAATACTGATAAATTTCAATAATTTACAACAGACAACCACCCATAATCGCCAGATTATGACGTGGTGTGTGGTCACCAACTCAACTAACCAACAACTCAGAACGAATGATCTGAGTTCCTTAATCAAAGCGACGGGAAAAACTGACAGCGAAAGACAAAAGCCGACCAGGTGGCGAATGAATCTGACGAACGAGGGATGCGGGGGATCTGGAAATTGAAGGAAGAAAGCGAGAGGAAAAGCTAAAGACCTCGCACCATTATGGTGCAAATCCTTTTATTGAACGTTCATCTTAAAATAAACCGATTGGACTTTTTGGATGTATATTTTTCTGGTGTTCTCGGTGCGTTTGGAAAAACCCGCATTATAAGCGCCGACACTGTTCCAATAATAACCATGACTCGCAAAGTTAGAACTTAATACCCACGCACCTAATGAAACATTAAAACAAGGTTCATAAATATTGGCTTTATTGACATTAAATTCAGCCAATCGAGGAAACCAAATAGAGTTAATTTGCATGAGTCCAAAGTCACGACTGGTTACTTGACCTTTTTTATTTTTGTTTTCGTTATAAGCATTAGGATCAAGACTGCTTTCAACTTGTGCTATCGCTCGCAGCAAAGCTGGAGCAACATTATAATGTTGTCCTGCTTCATCAAAACAAAACGAATACCCAACACTTGGAAATACCGACAATAATAAGATTGATTTTTTCATAAACTAAAAAATGGAGTCCAAAGGAACTCCATTATATCGCGTGAATTGACGTCATCAATATTCATTCGGGAGCAAAATCGTAGTGCAACTACGATCACGCTTGGTAATTATCCAGACTTGTTCATTACAAATGGTGTAACTGGATAAAACCCGCTCGCCTATCTTGGTGGCTTCATCATTGGTAAGTTTATCTTCAACACAGACATTTCCCCAATCACCATTTTGGTGACGATGTAAGTAAATCGGTAAATTCACACCAATATTGTTATTTAGCAGTTCAGCAAGGCTTTGTTGCGTAATTAAATTTAAAGATAGAACAACCCCGTTTCGCGTATTTC
>NZ_JBGONI010000117.1:0-1574 GCF_041439035.1 Vibrio sp. 1F263
AAATACGCGAAACGGGGTTGTTCTATCTTTAAATTTAATTACGCAACAAAGCCGTATAGTTACTGTCTTGTGGGCAATCTTTTCAACTCAATTAAATGATCTGGTTAAAGATTTTGAATGGGCGTTTTTAGTTTCGATTATTATTATAAATATCATTTATGGTGTTATATCTGTATTGCCTAAAAATAGTGTTAAGTTGAAATTGGGAGAGAATTTAAAGGTTGATGTTGGGTTTGGTGATCTTTTTCAAAAAGAAGGGATTGTCGTCATTCCTGTTAATGATTACTTTGATACGCTAGTTGATGAAAAAGTTGTTAGTTCTAATACGATACATGGTATTTTCGTGAAACGTTTTTTTTCAGGTAACGAAAAACTACTGAAACGTTTAATTTCAGCATCATTAAAAAATATAGTGCCGGTTGAAGTAAATAAAACTAGAAAACAAGGTAATCATTCTCGTTACGCACTTGGAACGGTTGCTTGTGTTCCTTATGAAGGCAAGCGATATTTTTTAGTTGCATTGACTAAATTTAATGAGAACCATCGAGCTGAAGTTACTAAATCAGAGTACCAAAGAGTATTATGTGATTTATTTGATTATATTGAACAAAACTCACAAGGAAATAGAGTTAATGTACCTCTTATTGGAGGGGGGCATTCAGGACTCGAATTACCGAAACAAAAGTTACTTGAATTCTTACTGTTATCTATAACATTAAATGACAAACTTACATTAATTAATGGTCTTGATATTGTCTTACATCAAAGCGTTAAAGATGAAGTTAGTCTTAATATCATAGAAAGTTATTATCAAGCATTATAGGGATAAAGATGGCATATAGAAATGGTACATATATCGCATTTCATGCGAATGGAACAAAAGATCCTACAGCCTCAGATATCAAATTTTATAATTTGATGAAAGCTTGGACAAATAAAACTGATGATGATTTTTCATTTATTAACAGTCATGAAAAGACAGCATCCGTACGTGATACCAGTAAAAAAATAACGTTACGTTCTCGTTTAGTTCAAAGACTTAATAATTCTAAGCACCTTGTTTTAATTATTGGTAAAACAACGAAAGATGATACTGACTGGGTGCCATTTGAAATTGAACACGCAATTGATAAATGCAAAATGCCAGTAATTATTGTGTATGCGTCTTCTAT
Source organism: Vibrio sp. 1F263 (assembly GCF_041439035.1). Classification (NCBI taxonomy): domain Bacteria; kingdom Pseudomonadati; phylum Pseudomonadota; class Gammaproteobacteria; order Vibrionales; family Vibrionaceae; genus Vibrio; species Vibrio sp. 1F263. The sequence continues at coordinate 1,173 of NZ_JBGONI010000117.1, forward strand.
TATTAATACAGATAATGCGATTCGTAACTCCAAGAATTTATCGCATTATTGGCCAAAATCTTTGAAACAGAGAATAGAAAACGGGTCAGTTAATGCTATTCATATTCCTTTTAAGAAAGCCCCGTTAATTGATGCAATTGGTCAGTTTAATATACAAAAACAGCCAACTGGCAAAGGCTATGGAATCTACAGTGAGGAAGCTAATTCAAATTTTGGGTTAAATTAATCGTATAACAAATGCATCAACACGATTTACTACACTCGGCAATCTCAGTTTGCCGAGTGTTTCTCGTTTTAAGGCGTCAATATTAAGTATAGTTGTTTGGTAGTAAACGTGTTATGCAGGCGCTGACGGATCCCCTCATATTTTCCCTAGTCCTGCGTTGTGTGTGAGCCTTTGAT
>NZ_JBGONI010000118.1:0-1568 GCF_041439035.1 Vibrio sp. 1F263
TTTGATTTTGCATGCCTTGAACATCATCGCTGACCGTCACTTTCAATGGCGACATCAATGAGTCGTCACCATCACGGTCGACCGCAAAGACAGGTAGTTCAAAGCTCAGGTCATTCTTCGCTTGGCCATCAGCATGATCTAATGCTTCAAGCAGAGTAAAGGTGTACTCACCCACCGTGCTAGTAGAAAAACTAATCGTAAAGACGGGAACCTCTGGGTTAGCTCCGTCTTTCACAAAGCCGATGTACCCCCCAGTCGTGTTTGGATCGGCTTTAAGCTCAACGACCAACCCATTAGATTTAAGTGTATCGTTGGTATTAAATAAGCTTGGATCAATGCGGAAACTGGTGACATTATCACTTTGATTAGTAAACTGAATAGTCTCAGTTTGGCTCACCGGAGCATTGCTTGCTGCCGAACCATCGATAAGATTAGATTCTGATAGCGTGACGCTTGGAATGGTATTAATCGTTGGAATATCACCATCGGTGATGGTCAACTTCACAGTAGATGTCACCGGATCTTTATCAAAATCACTTGACGTCACTACGATTGTTTTAACGATGTCTTCGTTGTTTGTATGAACTAAATCGCGATTGGGTTCAAAACGCACTTCACCTTGCAGGGTGATGACTAACGTCCCTTCAGTGAAACCAAACCGCTGCTCTCCGGTATCTGTTTGAACCAATGTTCTAAGTTGTCCGTCATAAACGAACTGAGTGATTGTTGCACCATCTGCACTTTGCACTGGCATCACATCGACAGTGCCTGTCGTAACAACACCGGCAGCTAAATCTGCAACCGTTGGCTCTGTAATGCTCAGCGTTTGATTTTGCATGCCTTGAACATCATCGCTGACCGTCACTTTCAGTGGCGACATCAATGAGTCGTCACCATCACGGTCGACCGCAAATACAGGTAGTTCAAAGCTCAGGTCATTCTTCGCTTGGCCATCAGCATGATCTAATGCTTCAAGCAGAGTAAAGGTGTACTCACCCACAGTGCTAGTAGAGAAACTAATCGTAAAGACAGGAACTTCTGGGTTGGCTCCGTCTTTCACAAAGCCGATGTACCCCCCAGTCGTGTTTGGATCGGCTTTAAGCTCAACGACCAACCCATTCGATTTAAGTGTGTCGTTCGGGTTGAATTGAGCAGGATCGATACGGAATTTGACTACATTATCACTTTGATTGGTGAACTGAATAGTCTCAGTTTGGCTAACAGGCACGGTGCTTGCTGCCGAGCCATCGGCAAGATTAGATTCTGATAGCGTAACGCTTGGAATGGTGTTGATGATTGGAATATCACCATCGGTAATGGTCAAAGTCACGGTGGATGTCACCGGATCTTTATCAAAGTCACTTGACGTCACTACGATTGTTTTAACGATGTCTTCGTTGTTTGTATGAACTAAATCGCGATTGGGTTCAAAGCGCACTTCACCTTGCAGGGTGATGACTAACGTCCCTTCAGTGAAACCGAACCGCTGCTCACCAGTATCTGTTTGAACCAGTGTTCTAAGTTGTCCGTCATAAACGAACTGAGTGATTGTTGCACCATCTGCACTT
>NZ_JBGONI010000119.1:0-1502 GCF_041439035.1 Vibrio sp. 1F263
CTTCCCCCAGCGCTTCTTCCGCTTCGCTGCATTTCGCTCCCAATCCTTGCCCCCATCCTGAGTCTTTACAACAATCGTTGAAGCCCGCGAGTTTCTTACTGCACTTCATCGGCTTTCCCGTGAATATTTTGGGTGGGTCGCCGATGTCTTTCACGGCTTCGGCAAGTCCTGCCAGTGCCGCAACGGACTTATCAAAATTGTTATTCAATTTGGGCGCCTCCTCGTAACACTCCCCGTCAAGACAGAAGGAGTGCTCCCCACATTGCAGATCAGTGGCTCGGCATGTCTTCTCAGCACAACGCTTTGTGACCTCTTGCTCGACGCACACCCCATTTTGCTTAAGGCTGCAATGTTGAGTTTGAGTCGTACAGTCTTTCGGGAGGTTTGCGCAGGTATTAGGGCGGTCACAATGATGGTCTATCCGATATTTCCAACAATTGAGCGTGGTGGGAATGCCATTAATGGTGCGAGTGGCTCGACCTTCAATACATTGCTGGCGAGTGACCTTGCACGAGTTCATCAGGCGGCATTGTGTTCGCCAGGTCATGGTGTTTTTGATGCAGTTCCCTCCGGATAAGGAGAATCCGTTTGAGCAGCTCAAGGTGGCTTTTTTCGTTTGTGTGGTGGGTCGACAAATCTCGTAGCGTTTATCCCAGTGTTCGCTCGCTTGCCAATTAACGTGATAGGTCTGTTTTAACTCGCCAAGCGTGTAGCCTTGGTTGGGATAGACACTCTTACCGCCCCATAAATACATGGTTCCTGACGATGAGAAAATGCCATCACCTCTCGTTTGCCTCACATAATGTTTATTATTGTATCGGCATTGTGGGAGGGGACGTTGGCAATTATCCCCTTGCTTTGTCCAACCGGATGGACAGTGGTAGATGACATTGCCAGTAACCACGGTGGCAACGGGGACTTTTGTACAAGGCACGTTGTTGTTCGTTGGACGATGACACTGTTTAGGAATGTGTTCGATAAGGCACTGGGAGCCGCTATCACAATCGACATAGGCATTTGAGAGGCCGTGAGTGATTTCATACGCATTCTCTTGGCCGAGTAAGGCAAAGCGCATCGCTGGGTCGCTTTTCACATCGGGGCGCCCTTTATTAAAGTGGGTGTTGATGTCTTGAGCCAATCCATTGGTCACAAACTCTGTCCCTTTTTGTGCATTGATATCACCGTCTGACAGTCTTGACTCTTTTGGACTGCGGATCTCTTGTCGACACGTGGCGTCTTTGCAATAGTCATCGACATTGAGTGGCAGGGCATGAGGTGCTAGAGCTTGGCTTGCCGTTTGCTTCGCCCAATTGGCGCTCTCGGTAAAGGTTTGTTGTTCGCTGGCAAGAGCGAGAGTAGATAAAAAACTGAGCGTGAGCGCAGCCCAGAGGTCAATGCGCATAAGGAGCACCTCATCAAAAGTTGGGGTGAGAGAGGGTTATTGGGAATAGAGCGTGCGCAACAGTGGGTGAATGTTTTGCTGCGCATCCCCGGCCGCGAGG
>NZ_JBGONI010000120.1:0-1449 GCF_041439035.1 Vibrio sp. 1F263
ACCCAAAGATGAAGCGTCACTGGCCATCATCCCTCAAACGGTCTTCGTGGGCCGTCATTATTCTGGGGTGGTTTATCAGCTCAAAAATCAAAGCCGCAGTGACATGGCGCTGACCACCGCGCAGTTCTACAGCTATTCCGCACGCTCAGCCGCGCTCGATGCCTATCAATTAAAACCTGGGCAAACTACCACGCTCTATCTCATTACTGGAGGAGGCGCCACCCATGCTCGATAAACAAAAAGACGCCTTGGGCCGTTTTAAGAAACGCGTCTTCAAAGACACCGACGGGGACTTTGAAGACGGCGGCACGATCAATGCCGTGACAAGAAAGCGCAATCGCACCATTACGCTCACGGTATTGCTGATATTGACCGCCCTGGCTTTTGTTGTTTGGCGGTTAACACTGTCTCCCCAAGCGCCAAGCAAGGGCATTCAAGATGTCGGATTTGGCGCTGTCGTCACCGATGATTTTACCGACAAAGACAACCAGTCCGCCCTGACGTTTCAACAAGACAAAATCAACCAAATAGAACAAAGCTTAGCGCGGTTTGAAGGCACATTAAGTCGCTTTGGACAAAGCTTAACCTCTGAGTTAGAGAACATTAAAAAGGCCAATGAGCGCGATACAAAATCGCAACTGACAGAGCTTGAGCAGCAGATGCAACAAAAGCTCGATGAAGTTGACGCGCTCAAGGCGCAGCTTGAGACGCAATTAGCCTCAACCCTCAAGGCAGGCGATCCTTCGACTCAACACGGCATCGAGACCAACCAGGGAGACACCTTTGGCCAATACAAACTGCCCCCAAGACCGGCCATTAATAGCAACATGGATAACGCCAAGGTGAATGAGTTCCAGTACCAAGAGCAAGATGATGTGGCCTTTAGTGGTGATGCCTTTGATAGCTTTGAATTTCACTGGCAAGCCAGTGTCGAGGAGAAACAATCCCGTCGCACGACCGATAACTACGTGCCAACCGGCACCTTTGTGACCGCCGTAATTACCGGCGGCGCTGATGCTAATGGGGGCGTCTCTGGACAAGGGGATACCTCACCGATTGTCTTTCAGACAGTCAATCAGGGGGTCTTACCCAACGGTCAGGCCTCTAAATTGAAGGATTGCACGATCACCGGCGCCGTCTACGGTGAGATCTCATCCAGCCGCGGCGTCGCTCGCACCAGTAGAATGAGCTGCATACAACCCAATGGCGATATTCTCGATATCCCCGTCAATGCGACCGTGTTTAACTTTGGTCGCAATGGTATTCGCGGTACCACCATTTTGAAAAACGGTAAGATCGTTCAAATGGCCGGCATTGCGGGGATCTTGCAAGGCGTAGGGGATGCAGGTAAAGCGCTGGCACAAACCACGACACCGACGGCGCTCGGCCCAAGTCAAAGCATCAACAGCGATAAAATTGGCTTGAATCTGCTTGGCGGCGCCACGGAGA
>NZ_JBGONI010000121.1:0-1393 GCF_041439035.1 Vibrio sp. 1F263
CGCAAGCGGGTTACTTTCACTTTGATCCGATTGTGCGTGGTTTTTCTATTGATGAACTCTTCCCAACACAACACAGCTCTAATTTGAAATTCTCAGTGACCACGAGTGACGTCGCCGGCTCAATCCCTATTTTGGTTGAATCGGTGAAAGTGGTTCGCCCTGAAATGCTCACAGGTAAATACTAAGGAGCGCGCATGAGCTTTTTTGATGACCTGTTGGAGTTTGGTGAGGGTGCACTCGATAGCGTGGGCGAAAATGCCGATTGGTTATTTGGCCACAACGCAAATTCGTCCAATCCCAACACCACGCAGCAGCCAAATACCCCGGCGGTCGACAATAACGGCAATGCCGTGACGACGCCACAAGGGGGCTCTGCCGTGGTGAAAGATAACACCCTGCTTTATGTCGGGGGTGGGATTGCCGCGCTCTTGGTGGTGGTTCTTCTCATTGTTCTCTTAAAGGATTAGCGCATGCCATTACTTTTCATCGGTTTGGGCGGTCTGGGTCTGGGAACGGCACTCGGGTTTGGAGTGAGTCAGGGGCTCAAAAAAACCTTAACTGCGACGGCGGTGATGGCTTTGCTCTACCTTGCCTATAAATCGGGAGTATTTCGCTCATGCTAGGCTCATTGACTTCTTTAACGGGGGGCGGTGGTTTGACGGGCGGGTCTTCAGGACCTGCAGAGTCAGGGAACACCTCCAACACCACCAACAACAGCGGCTTTACGGCCGGCGCAATGAACTTTGGCAGTCATAACGGCATACCGTGGTGGGGAATAGCGCTCGTCGCGCTTCTTGCGCTGTATGTTTTCACTCGAAAGTAACTTAATTCCTGAAACGTGGGGAAACGCCAAGCCGAAGTTAAGTCAAGCGCTTGGGGGCTACCTAAAGAAGGCTGAAATTGAAGTAAAAGCGGGGCGAGAGTCCCTCTATCGAGTCGAAGACACGTTTATGTTGCTGCGCGGTGAGCAATCCCCCACCGGCGCTAAGGAGCTGGTTGTGGTCGCTTTAGCGGGTGACATGGCCATGGGGACGCTCAGTGCCCTCAATCACGGAGTGGCGAATGGGTTTGATTCGATTCGCGCCCACTTTAATCAACGCGGCGCTTATCGCTACATTCAACGTAAATTGCAATTGCCCGTACGAGAGATTGAGACCCACAAGAATGAGCACGTATTACAAATAAGGTTTGATGACATGGGTGGACGGAGTAAATCAAAGAGCAATGCGAAAACCATCACCACGACCACCAACAAAAGCAACAGTCAGGGGATTGGTGGTGATAACAATGGCTTTGCTCTGTCAGGAATAGAAAACTCTGACATTAATTTAAGCATGACGGACCACGGCGCCATGGCGGTGGCGGGTAAGACCGCGGAAGAAGCGTTTCACTT
>NZ_JBGONI010000122.1:0-1377 GCF_041439035.1 Vibrio sp. 1F263
TCAACACTTGGGATTTAGTGTTGGCTACGCAACACCTTAATCCTTATTAGTTAGCTGGCGACTATTGATGTCAGCAATGAACTCATATTTTGGGGTTCTGATGCAACCAACTTACTTACAAAACGTACTTCCTTGGTCGGCTGGCTATATAAGCCATTTAGTTCTTCTTCAGAGATAAAACATGAGTCAGAAAACACATTAAACTGGTCTAATACGAGAACACAATATGCCTTCTTGACACCAGAAAAGTATGCAACATAGTATTTCGTCGCAACTGATTCAGACCATTGCCTGCCATCTACGTGACTATCGTAGTAATCTGGTAGTAGAGTTAATAACTTGTGGTTTTTAATTCGCTCATACCTCATCGAGGTACTCAAAGAACGATTATAGAAGCCCTTTTTTCTAGTTTCTAAAAACTGAGCTTTTTCGAACTTCAATCGCTCGTTTTCTTTGATACAAACATATCGTTTGAAAATACGCAGTGTTACAAAACCTGCCAACAGCCACCAAATATTAATGCTATAATCCATACAACTCTCTCAAATATATCCTTTGTCAGCTAACGCCCAATTAAGGTGTGAGGCACGCAATGCCGATGCTGCCGCATGCCACCTTAACCGCTAAGCCAATGCAAACCAAAAATGCCACGCGTGCCGAATCGCTCTTAAATTTTTTGTTATGTGCTAGCCTATGACTTAGATCTTTCTATAGCCCAACACTCGAAGGCAAATGCCCACTGCAACTTTAACTAATTTGTTGAATAATATAAATTTTCCGAAGTATTTTATGAGTCTTGGGCTAATGGCGTAGTAAAATTGAACAAAGCAAGAGCCGATACGAGATGGAATCAACTTGCTATCTCTCCAACGTCTTAGGAAAAGAACTTCACTAGAACTAGGTCCATACAAATAAGTAGCTATGTAACAACTTGGTTTTGAGATTATGGTGTAGCTACCAATTTCGATATTTTGGACAACCCGTACATCACCATTGAGAAATACGAAAACGACTAAGTCTTTTGATCTTAACTCGATATCATCCCATCCAGTTTTTTGAAACTGAAAAAATTGTTCACTGCCATCATTTAGGTAAACTCTAATGTCAAATTCTCTAGTGTTTTCTTTTTTATTGCCTCTCGAACGTTTCGCTCTAGTTTTTGCAAAAAGGTAAGTAAACTGAGTAGAGCACTTACTACATGTAACACTATCTAATTCTGGTCCGACATATGAGTGCACTTCTTGCTCTTCACACTTCGGACATACAACATTTACATTAACTAATGAACTCAATTCAAACCTCCTTTCTGAGCATGACCTCGCAACGTATCCGCCCCATGAACCCACGGGGCGACTTGTCAGTGTTTGAAGTTCCAAG
>NZ_JBGONI010000123.1:0-1347 GCF_041439035.1 Vibrio sp. 1F263
CTGCTATTCGTTCTAATGAATCATTAGAGTAGTAGCTCTAGCTCATTTCTGCCCCTAAATTGGTTTCGCCAAAAAGTCTGTATTCACAGTCGAGTGGTTTTTGGCCTAATAGAACTAATCTGACACCCAAACTCAAAAAGAACGTAAACTGGGTATCAGAGTGCAGTTCTTAGTTCAAAGCAACTCGATGACTTTTGCTCTACAAACCGATCTTAAAGCGTCACAAACTTACAAGGCGTTATGGAAGCATACCGCCTTGATCAAGTGTCTAAAATCTTCGCTAAGAGCGTTTGAGGTGGTCTGAGGGCTGTTTCTGATAGCAAACTCGCACATTTACCAAATAGTAATAATAAACACCGATTTTTGTGAGGTTGTGTTGCAACAATTTTAAAGCCGTCCTCCGCAATCTAAAACTTGCGTCAATAAGAATTAGCAATTTCGCAGTAAAACCTCGCCCGATGAGGATGATCACAGGGATATTAAGTGTTCTTTACTATAAGGATAAGGAGCGCCATTTTATAAACTAAATAGCGGCCTTGTCCCTGGTTGAATACTGTTTTTATATACAGTATATTTGCTGGTTTTTATTCCCGATTTATACGTTTAACGGAGCAAAATATGAGTAACACAGGTGAAGATCTAATTTTAGCTATAGAGAATAATTCAAAACTGATGCAATTGAGTAATTGCCCATCTGTACCAGTTGAATTTAGTCGTGCTGTTTACGGTTCTGTTCAGAACGATTCTGGCAATGGTTCTGTTATTGAAAATAAAGGAAATATGCAGAGTCAAATAAATACGGCTCTTGCTTTTTCCGGAGCAAACTCAGAAACAGAAGTGTGGCATTTTTTAATGGGGTCAGCTGTTCACCATTTTGTAGTTGTTCCATGGTATAAACAATCAGCGCCTCAAGGTGTTGTATACACTATTTTTATGGCTTATGAAGATAAGTACAAAGTAGATAATTATGTAAATAAGAAAAGTCCAGCTCCTACAGGGACTAAAGGTTATAAAAAGGTTTGGACAACTAGCGATTTGAGTAATATGTTTTCTGAGTTACTAACAAGTAGCGATGCTTGGGAAAGTTACTTTGGAAATGTTGGAAAAAATCAAGCAACTAAAATTACTTATTGGAAGTACAAAACAACAACTTTATCTTCTGCTATCACTAATGTTAATAATTATTAACGTACCCCAAATTAGCGTTGAGGTGTGATGGTTTTTTGATCAATTAGCGTTCATGCTAAACCCTGTTATTTATGGCAAGGTAAGCATAGCGTGAGCTTGAAAAGCGTATCCGCCCCATGAACCCACGGGGCGACTTGTCAGTGTTTGAAGTTCCAAGGT
>NZ_JBGONI010000124.1:0-1334 GCF_041439035.1 Vibrio sp. 1F263
TCTTAAAAAGAGTAATCAGGATTGCTTTGAAGGTTTCGAGCATAACGCTGACCACATTCGAGACCGTGAGGATTATCAGCGCAAGGAAATAAACCACCCAAGTTTTGCCAGCATGTCGGGGCTCTAGCCCCCCACCCCGTCGGAGAGGTGAACATCCGTGACTTACCTTCGGCATGCGTAAATTTTTTTCATATCAGAGCCCTACACCGCAATACCATTAGCCAACAACCGTTCAATTGTTGGCCAGCTCATCTGCATACGCAGGTAATTACCTAAAAAAGCACTGCATTTCACTCTCAAGGAACCACGATGCCTAGACCTAAACGCGCGTCCGGCAACCACTTTACCCGTGGCGGACAAATTACTTTTCACTCCATTCGGATGTTCTTTCAAGTCAACAATACCTTAGTCTACGCCGCCATTTGGTCGGTGATAGCGCTCACTGGCGTTCTTACCTGGCTACGCGCGCCCGATAACGCCTTTTGGTCTGTGTTCTACTACTGGCGCAATCATATCTATGCCAGCTTTGGGCACAATCTTAACAGCGAAGTCACGACGTTCTGGAGTGGAAAACGCTACGTTGGCACGCTCGCCTCCCAACTGGAAAATACCCAACTCATCAGCCTTTATGATGACGTCATTCGCCAAGCACAAATCAACTTCTTAATTGCCATCTGTATTGCCTTCGCTATTTTGATGCTCGCCATGAGTTTCTTTAAACGACAAGGCGAAAAGCAAAGTGAAGATTTCCACGTTCGAGGCTTTCAATACGCCGAACCCAAAGTGCTCACAAATGATTTGAAAAAACGGGCAAAGAAACTCAAAAGACAGGGTGTAGGCAACGGACGGATTTCTGATTTCAAAGTGGATGGGCTGGCCTTGTTTAAGCGTGAGTTTGAAGTTCAGCATATGCTCATCGACGGCACCACAGGGGCAGGTAAATCCGTCATGCTTCGTAAACTCCTGCGCTGGATACGTAAACGTGGGGATAAAGCCATTATTTATGATAAAGGCTGCACCTTTACCAGTAAGTTCTTTGACCCTAGCCAAGATACCTTACTCAACCCCTTCGATGAACGCTGCGCCAATTGGGATGTCTGGTGTGATGCTAAGGATGCCCCTGATTTTGAAAACATTGCGAACGCGCTTATCCCGCAACATGGTGAAGGTGATCCGTTCTGGGTTGATTCCGCACGGACTATCTTTTCAAGTGCGGCGTATCGCATGAGCCAAGATGACAAGCCCTGCTCGACCGCAAGGCTGCTTAGCCTGATACTCACGTCTGAACTTGAAACCCTGGGTAATTTCCTGCAAGGCACAGAGTCTGCTTCCCT
>NZ_JBGONI010000125.1:0-1326 GCF_041439035.1 Vibrio sp. 1F263
TGGGGTTGGTAATAAATTCTTCACACCCTTTTAAGATCCGCGCGTATTCTGGCGGCAGGGTTTCTACCTTACCGCTTCGGAGCAACCGGCGAGACTTAAATCCGATCTCAAAAGGCGTCTTAGGGTTCCGCGCGTTCTCTTCTTCAATGACGCGTTGATACAATTCAATCAAATCCAGTTTGCGAGCCTTACGCTTACAGCGATACTGCGCATCGTAACTCGATTTATCGAACGGGGGAGGGGAGGAGCTAAACGTTTTCATAAGACTCACCGTCCACGTTTAAAACACACCTCGCTTCATCCTGAGGGACAAAAAAGGCGGTGTTAGGCAGAAAGTGGATTCTCCTGAGCGTTAGCCCAAGCCAAGGCTGAGTCAAATGCGTCATATTTTGAAGTCCAAGAGGTTTTTGGGGTGTTTGGATTGGCCGTCCAAACGGTGAAATTTCAACCTATCTCAACCGGGAAAAGAAATCAAATGCCGGTTTTTTAGACACAAAAAAGCCGACTACTCTTGGAAAGTCGGCTTTTTTGCGAGTGCTATATAGTCAGAGTACCACCTCTAACACACTCTAAATCCTAGAAAAAACACACGACATTGGACACTACAGGAGTAAGCAATGTCGTGTGTTTTAACCTTATAGACCTCAGGTAAGTATAGCGTGTCGTCGCCTGATATTTCAAACGCTAAGTGTGCCTTGGGATTTTTCCCTTAACATAACAAATATAATGCGTAACCAAAAATAGCAGATAAATAACAATGAGATAACAAATAACATTGAAAAATTTATAGCACATCAAATAATCCCAATAAAAATAATTAATGGATTATTTATTTAAAATTAAAAACAAAGGCAACGTTAAATTTAATAAAATAACCATTAAAATCAAAAGTTTAATTTGGTGCGTATTATATTTGTTATGTTAAATTGCAAGATTGAGAGGCCCATCACAAAAGCAAATAAGTTTAATAATTCTGGGTCACTTTTGAACGATTAGAGGGTTCAGCGATATTTCAGTTTGAACTCGGTCGTTTCGGTTTTTCTTAATTGAAAAGGATTTTGTATGAATTTGAAATCAGAATGTAGGGTTGATAACAAGGAAGTCGGTATCGCTTTTAGTCTTTCAGCAAACGCGAATAAAACGTTAACGCTATCGGCGAAAAGAGCAGAACGGGCCAAAAAGCGCGAAGGGAAACTTCGATTAGAAGATCATCTCAAACGTTTTCCCAATTGGTCGCTGTAACGAATGATATTGCCGTCTGAGATCTTATTTCAGATGGCCTCGAAGGTGGGCTGCCTTCACGATTGCAAAAAGCGCCGCAGAGGG
>NZ_JBGONI010000126.1:0-1309 GCF_041439035.1 Vibrio sp. 1F263
GAATAGTTGCCATGATTTGTATCCCAAAAAACCTAGATTCTAACACAGAAACAACAGATTGGAGTCGCGACCCAAAAATTTGACTATCACAAGTGTCCACTATCTGAAACAGCGTGTATTGTGTGCTACAGCTATTAGTACCGCTTTAACTCTGTGTCATTACAACGCACAAGTTGAGGAGAGTTACACAAGGCTCAAAACTAGGGCCGATTTCGATTTATGGTCGTTTTTATTGAGACTGACTGATCACTTGGATTTTTCTATTCAATAAGGCTTGTACAGAATGAGGGTCTTTTTCGAAGCTTAAGATTGAGTTATAAATTTCCACATTCGCATGCATCGACAACAACTCACTTAACTCCAGTTTGGAGTTGGCTCGATTCGCCTCTCGCTCTCCAGGACTAGTCTGTACAACGATTCGCCCCAGAAAGGTGCCTTGCGTTGCGAGGGGAGGTTGCCCTTTGCTATCTAAGTTATTGAAATATATATCATTTATTTTTGGTTTGATGTCGTTGGACATAAGGTACCTAAACTCTTAAGTCTGAGCTCTGAAGCATAGACGGTGAAACTTCTGTTACGACATGAGCAGACAACAAGGACTCCCAAGATTCGCTCTGTGTGAGCAGTTCAGCAAGTCCACTCTCAAACAGCTCATAGTCGAGTTTTTCGGCACGAAGCAACCTGTTTAAACACAGCTTGTGCCTGTGATTATCTAGACTAAAAAATAGTTGATGTTCAGACCAGTGATAGTTGAATGACAAAAAAGAACGATAAAGATCAGAATTAACAATTTGTAGGTCAACAATCTCTACTTCTAGTTGAAGTGTTTCTATTTTAGAGTGAAAAATTAAATGCACTCTTAACTTATCGTCAAAAGCTAACCCCAGTTCGTCTTCAGTCAAATGTAATTCAGGCAAGCCTACTCGACGAGAAAACTCTATCAGAACCTCATCTACAATTTGGCGTACTGACATAAAAACAGTCCTTTCATTAAATGTTAATAGTTATTATAGGTTAAACTGGTGTTTTTTATATTATTATTGGTTGATATTTTTTATATATTACGTAAGGTTCAGTCAGATCGCAATTACCAAAATACGCAGTTCTTCGGCATTCGCGCTTCTTAAGCGTGATTCTATTCCTTTTATGGTCTCAATAAGGGCACGAATGTACTTTGTTAATCTGATGTAAACAGAACGGAGGCTCTGTAATCTTTATTCCATGCAGCTTTATTCATCTTCCTTGGTACTGATAAGTGGCTTTGTTGCGTAATTAAATTTAAAGATAGAACAACCCCGTTTCGCGTATT
>NZ_JBGONI010000127.1:0-1303 GCF_041439035.1 Vibrio sp. 1F263
CATTGCGCGACATACGGAACACGGTAAGCCTGTATCACTCCCTCTGGGAAAGCCTATGTGGCCGATAGTGATGCAGGTATAGGAGGTTGGAAAAAGCGAAGGCTGCATTGTAACGATGCAGATACAGACTTGTGTCTGGTCACGAAAGTGAGCCCACTTCCGACTGGTCTCCCGTTGCGAGAGAATTTGAAGAACTTTATTAAAGGAGAAATGCAAATGATGATTTCAACAGAGATTAGTGCCTCTCCTGACAGCGTTCAATGGCAGTCAATAGACTGGAAATCCGTTGAGGCACATGTATTAAAGCTTCAGATGCGTATCGCAAAGGCAACTAGAGAAGGTAAACACGGCAAGTTGAAAGCCTTGCAATGGATACTAACTCACTCTCGCTCAGCAAAACTTCTTGCTGTTAAGCGAGTGTCTCAAAATAAAGGCAGTAAAACGTCTGGAATAGATGGTGTTATCTGGAATACAGATACACGCCGTATGAAAGCAGTGAATCAATTGAGTCGAAAGGCATACAAAGCCCAACCGCTCAAGCGTATCTACATCCCTAAAAAGAATGGCAAACTTAGGCCACTGGGCATTCCATGCATGATAGACAGAGCGCAACAAGCACTTCACCTATTAGCATTAGAGCCTGTGTCAGAAAGTCTTGCCGACCCTAACAGCTACGGTTTTAGACCAAGGCGAAGCACTGCTGACGCAATCGGCCAGTGTTTTATCTGCTTGAGTCAGAAACGGTCAGCGCAATGGGTTCTTGAAGGGGACATCAAAGCGTGTTTCGACAAAATCGGTCATCAATGGCTGATGGACAATGTTGCCGTTGATAAGCGTATGTTGAAGCAATGGCTAAAGTCTGGCTTTGTAGACAAAGGGCTATTTTACGACACCGATGAAGGCACGCCTCAAGGCGGGATTATATCCCCAACCTTGATGTTAATGACACTTTCTGGTCTCGAACAGCACATTAAGTCTACTGCACTCAAAAAGGGGGCAAGAGCTAACTTCATTGGATACGCCGACGACTTCGTCGTCACTTGCGCTTCAAAGGAAGTGCTGGAGAACGATATCAAACCGTTGATTGCTGATTTCTTAGCGGAAAGAGGCTTAACCTTATCCGAAGAGAAAACGCATATTACTCATATCAACGATGGCTTTGACTTTCTTGGGTTCAACCATAGAAAGTACAAAGGGAAACTGCTCATTAAGCCGAGTAAATCCAATACGTTGATGTTCTTAAGTAACCTGCGTGAACTCATCAAAAAGCACGTAACCCTTCCAGTGAATGATCTTATCAAAC
>NZ_JBGONI010000128.1:0-1243 GCF_041439035.1 Vibrio sp. 1F263
TGATCTGCTCCAGCAGGACTGGACACTACATTAAGCGACATTTCGTTGTTCAAAGTTAATTGGGCTTAGATACCCAAGAGCACTGTGCCTTCTTGTTCGGTTATAATCAACCTCAATATATTCAAAGATCGTTTGACGCATAGTGTCTCTAGTCATGATCGGCTCATATTGGATCGCTTCAACTTTCATCGAGTGAAAGAAACTCTCTACGCAGGCATTATCCCAACAATTTCCTTTTCTACTCATACTTTGCTTTAAATTATAAGCAGTTATGAGTTCACGATAATCTTTAGAGCAGTATTGGCTTCCTCTATCACTGTGAATAATTACATCCTCTGGGAAGCCACGACGGAATAAGGCCATCGACAATGCATCACAAACTAGAGTCGCTGTCATTCGTGTCCCCATAGACCAACCGACTACCTGCCGTGAGTACAGGTCAATAACAACCGCTAAGTAAAGCCAGCCCTCACTCGTTGCTATGTAGGTGATGTCGCCCGCCCACTTCTGGTTAGGAGCACTCGCTGTGAAATCCTGTTCGAGTATGTTTGGTGCTACAGGCATTTTATGGTTGCTATCCGTTGTGCATTTAAATTTGCGGGCTGCTTTCGCCACCAAACTCTGGCGCTTCATACTGGTTGCGATGGTCTTAACATTATGTTTATTCCCATTCTCAGCTAACTCAACCTGAATACGTCTTGCACCATCTCTGCCTTTGCTATTTTCGAAAGCTTCCTTCACCTTTTCATCCAACACGTGTCGAGCTTGTAGACGCAAGTTGTCTTTATAGCGATGCTTGATCCAATAATAAAACCCACTTCGGGAGACCGAGAACACCTTGGCCATGCGATAAACGCTAAAGTCCACCATGTTCTCGAGCATAAATTCGTAGCAATCTATTTTAGATTCTTCGCGAAGTAGGTGGCGGCCTTTTTTACAATATCTAGCTCTTCAGCTTGTTCGGCCAGTTGTCGTTTAAGTTTGGCAACTTCAACGGCAAGATCTTTTTCTCTTTGGCTAGAATTGGTGTCTTTCGTTGCAGCTTTACGCCAGCCGTAGATTTGAGATTCATGTAGCGAGAGCTGCTTTGCGGTGGCAGCTACACCTACTTTCTCTGCTAACCTCAGAGCTTCGGCTTTGAATTCAGGAGAGTGGAGAATACGTTTCTTCTTGTTTGTCATGGTTCACCTCGTTAGTGATTGTACTCACTTAACGCAGTGTCCAAAACTACTGGTTCAGATCA
>NZ_JBGONI010000129.1:0-1219 GCF_041439035.1 Vibrio sp. 1F263
TAATGCCGTTCGGATAAGCATTATTGCTTGAACCTGAACGGATATTTGGCTGGGACAAAGAGGACTGAACGTGGAAACGTTCGGTCCTTTCTTTTATCTGGAAGAATGAAGTGACTCAAACTGTCTCTCATCCTTTTCAGTTTTACAGGTAGAGTTCCGTCTGGGCTTAAAGCTAACCAACGTAATTGCGCATCAATAAGGTTAATTGCGGCGGTAAAACTGACCCTAGTCGCTCGAACCCCGGCTTCTGAAGCTATCTTAACCATCTCTAATCGCACTAAGTTATAGGCAAGTAATACGCCCCAAAGCTCTTGCTTCACACCGGCAGAAAAACGACTTCGTAAAGTGACGTGACTTTGCAGTTGAGTCTGTTTAATTTCACCATAACCTTCTTCTATCTCCCAGCGTTGCCAATAAATACGCAGCAGGCTTTCTAGCGAGTATCTACTAGGGTCTGTAAGTGAAGTAATAAAACCTTTTATCTCACCTTTTGGCTCTTGATATAGGACTAATCTGGCTTCCCAACGTGCGGGTAAATTCGGATTCTGCCGTTGAGCTTGAGGAGATATGGGCATTGAGATGAGCATGTCGTTCTCCGCATATTTCTCCAACACTTCATAGCGTAGCTTACGCTTTGCAGGCATTAACCAGTGAGCATTTTCCGCACTCTCTTGCCACGATAACAAGAGGTCTGCCGAGAAATAACAACGATCAAATAAGGTCAATGAATGTGCGGGGATATCATTGAATAGGCGCTTAGCTAAGGTCGTTTCACCGACATGACAGCCATCAAAAGCCGCCCCCATAATCATTCGAGTTTCTGTTGACATCAAAGCGACTAAACGAAGTTGAGGGTAAGGTTTCAATTTTTTAGAGATGAACCCAAATTCTTCAGCGTTCTCTGGGGAATCTTGGCACCTAAATGTTGTCCCATCGACAGCAAGAACATTAAGCTCTAAGTCTTTGTCTTGTTGAAGGATATCTCCATTCCAAGCCTTTACCGTTGTGTGAAACAGAGCTGCTAACGGACTCTCATCTAGACGTCGGCGTGAATCAGTTAGGACACTGGGTGCAACACGAGACCAGCTATCTTCAGGTTTAGGCTGAAGTGCAATGTCTAATGAACTGCACACCTCTTTGATAGACATGTTGCGTTGCAGCCCCATCCAAATAACTAACCAGACAGCTTGCTGAGCGGGAAGCCGACGTCGTCTTATGC
>NZ_JBGONI010000130.1:0-1214 GCF_041439035.1 Vibrio sp. 1F263
ACCTTGGAACTTCAAACACTGACAAGTCGCCCCGTGGGTTCATGGGGCGGATACGATAAGGTTGGGTGAACAGCGTCGATAAAAACTATCGTTTCACCCTTACCACAGCTTGCCTTTAGTGATTTATAACCATCTATGAAGGCTTGTTGTTTTGCTTCATCAAACTTGTGTGGAACGCCTTTCGGCTGCTTGTAGCTAAAGCCATTGTGGTGAAGCCATTTGTTCATACCTGAAACCGTATAATCAAGTCCAAATATCTCTTTAACATAGGCGACAATTTGATGAGTATGAGAATAGGTTTTCTCAGTCAAATGCTCGATTAGGTGCATGGTTTGAGTAGCAGAAAGTTTACTTTGGCTTCCGCCATTTTCAGGCTTAAGTTTTTCAGAAAGAACGTAGTCACTGAGGTGACGTGCAACGGTCGATTCATTAATACGAAGGGCTTGTGAAATCATAGTCTGACTCCAGTCTTCAGAAGCTAGCAAAACAGCCTTAATACGGTCGCAAACTCGACTGTCACGTTCATTGTCGTGCATTTGTCCGAGTTGTAGTTTCTGTTGAGGAGTCAGTGCAATTTTCATGGCTCGTAGCATGATCCTGATTCTAAAGAAAATCAAGCATCTTCAATGATCACGGGTATAAATACCAATCAAATTTGCTCTAATTATTCATTTTTTGAATTGATATTAAATCTGAATTGGGTTTCTATATATGCGATTTAACGTAATTATAAATATAATGGAGATATAAATGAAAAAAATCATTGCAGTAATACTTCTAGGAGTAACATGTTCTGTCTTAGCTAAAGAAGTGCCGGTTAATTCACCAGAAGTAGATTTGTTGCTTAGCAATAATACTATTCATGGTGTTCATTACGGGAAAAAAACAGTTCAATATTTTTCCGATTCAGGCACAACGTGGTGGATGAGTAGTGGTGATGTAAAACCCAGCGAAGGCACATGGCGCATTAAAAATAATAAATATTGTTCAAACTTTGGTAGTGGGGAAAGCTGCTACGAGGTTGTCCATGATAACTCACAAGATATCTATTACTTTTTAAAAGGCGATTTCCGAGCTCCGTTTATCCCTCGTGAGGGATACACGTTTAGCTCGGTAGACTAGTTGTTTCATTTATTTAACGTAACGGCACTTAGTGTGGCCCAAATTTAGACACAAGAACAGCTCCCTATTAGGAGCTGTTCTGCGTTACGGAG
>NZ_JBGONI010000131.1:0-1213 GCF_041439035.1 Vibrio sp. 1F263
GCTTGAGCCGTATGCAGTGAAAGTTGCACGTACGGTTCTGAGGAGGGTGGCACCTGGTAACAGGTGCCGTCTATCCGACGAAGATTAGTTTCAGTTATATCTGTCATGTTAAAGCATGCGGCAATCGTTTACGCCTCGTTATTCATTCGTAACTTGCCATCTTTCTTGTTGTGCCTGTGAAGTTGTCTGATACTTCGATACGTTTCATTTCGATGTTCATGGTGGGTTCGATTTTTTTAAGACGTGCTATATCACTGGCGATTCGTTTACAGCCTAAAAACAAGATGCCATCGAGTGGTGTTATGACATCTCCAGCCTTGAGGCAATCAACGAGGGAGGTGGCAGAGAGTGGTGTTTTTGTCCCAGCAACGTAGCGGGTTGCCACAAACTCATTCGTATAGTGGATTTCTCTTGGTAACATTTGTTCGCTTTTGGCGTAAATCATTCCGCTTTGTTTACCATTAATAACTCGATGCTCTTTATACACTCGTGTTTCCTCGCCTATGGTGGCCATAGCTTGTGGTGCGCGTGTGATGAATAAGCGAAAAGGTAGATCTTCACTTGTGATGTAATCGACAAGGTTAAACGCTAATCTTGCTCTCGCGATCTCTCCGAGTGGTTTGTCACGACAGATTTGTAGAACCTGATCCCATTGGCTGATCAGTCGAGTGCTTTCTTTATCGCTTCTAACTTTAACCTTGAGAATATCGTAGTGAATTATCTTTTCCATGGTTAATTTGGCCTTCCGTTTTGCTTGCTTCGTTAAATTCCAACCTAACATTATTTTTTTATAACAAATTAAAGCAGTTATCCACAAAGTTGGGGCGTAACCTGTCTAAAACCTTCGTCGGTTGAGTTTATGCTCATGGTACCAAATAGATCGAAATCACCTAAAAATGCCGATAATTGTTTTCAAATTGAAGTAAAAAGCGCCAATTATAAAACTTATCGCGACACTAATAGGCGGGTATATTCGTTGACTTCTAAAAGAGCCCAATGATGGTTACTTTGCAATTGGAGTAGATTACCGCCAGTGCTCCTTGAAGCGAAAATTAGAGCAACTGCCATTGATTTCTTGAGAGGTCATGGGGGTTGGTTAATCTCTGCACCCTCGTTAGGGTACCAATAGGCGGATACCTACTTATAAGCTCTCATCCTATCCAAATTCACGAGTTGTGATCTGATTTAACTTTTTGGTGAAATTACCTCTGTT
>NZ_JBGONI010000132.1:0-1166 GCF_041439035.1 Vibrio sp. 1F263
GTTCCTTAATGACCTTCAACTTCTATGAATGACCAACTAACCCCAATCAACAAAGACCATTTAAAAAAACTTATCCGAGCAGAACTGGAACCGACATGGTTTGATAAACAATCAGTTAGCCCTGATATGTCTTGGGTGACTCCTGCTGTGTTTGAAATATTGTTTACTGAGTTGATAACTCATACGCGCGGTAATCAGTCTAAGGCTGCTAGGGTTTTAGGGATTAACAGAGGTAATTTCACCAAAAAGTTAAATCAGATCACAACTCGTGAATTTGGATCGGATGAGAGCTTCTAAGTATGTATCAGCCTATGTAAGCGTCTGCGAACCGACTCATTGACTTCCTTCTAGGGACAACTTAGGCCTAGAGGTTGATGATTGGTTAATGATGCAATAAAGCTCTAATTTAAGATGTGTATACACAAATATGCCATCTAACCCATATATAAACTTTTGACTTAATGGTAACTTTCTAATAATACGAAGGAATTAGATAGATATTGGTAAGGAAGTAGTATGGATGACTTGAGCTGGGTGCGGTATTGGCGGAATTCTCTTGCCGATGCAGATAGTGGTAAAGGCGCTCTAAAAAAAAGAGACCTTAACGGTTATCACCATATCAAACGTACTAACTTTTCCTTAGGTATGTTAGAACCCAATAGCAAGATATTACACAAGCTTTTTGTTGATGAAGACGACAAAGTACTTGTTGTAAAAGCACATTATCGCCCCGTGCTTTATACGGTCACAAAACAACACGGACAAGACTTTCGAGGGACGGTACCACAGATACTGTCTCCTGTTATTTGTCCTATTTGGATAACTCGCGAAGGCTTGTTTTTCTCAGCCGGAACTCCCTACATTCCTAGGGACGTTTTAGCGCCTCAAGCCGATGACAAATTTACTATTGCAGAAGTATCTAAACTGGATGACTTTCTCACTACACATAGTATTCCAAGTTATTCAGACGAAGATATAGTCTCCGCCATACAATCCGAAGAAACTATCGCTGAGCAAAACGAACTGTGGAAACAGTACCATAAACTAGCTCAAGAGCTATTCGGAGACGTTTGTTCAAAACAAAAGATCTCTGAATTGTACACACTGTTAGGTATCCGCCCCATGAACCCACGGGGCGACTTGTCAGTGTTTGAAGTTCCAAGGTA
>NZ_JBGONI010000133.1:0-1161 GCF_041439035.1 Vibrio sp. 1F263
GCTTTGCTTGGCGCGCTCCGTGAACTCGTTTTGCATGTCCGCTAATTGACCACTGGCCTCAAACCCTTTCAGTCTTTGGTCAATCCACTCCAGCATGTCAATCTCACCGATGGGGAAGATAGGGGCCACTTGGCCCAAGTTCTTTCCAGCGGCATTTGTCGTTGCCAGTCCAGCGACCAAAAGAAAAAGGGGGGATTTAAGCGCTCGCCCCAATGGCTTGATTAAAGGCGTCAATGTCTTTGCCATAAAAGTGCCTAGAGGTTTGCTCAATGGCGCGCTCCAGTGAGTGGCCTTGTTTATAAAGATTTTCACAATACTCAAACTCCTTAGGCTCGGTTGAGAACATGGCGCGTTTCACCGGAGAGGCGAAAAAGCGGTGATAGGTGACATGGCCACCCGCTTTGATGCGCGCACTGCTGTATCCCGCTTCGGCAGACGGAGCGAAACTTTTAATGAGGCGCTGCTCAAACGGTGAGAAGGCATCCGGGTTTTGGATCAGATACTCATCAAACCCTTCCCCTTGACGAAGAATGATGTGGATATCGGAGTTGTTGTAGCAGGCTTTGGCTTCCTCGTTGCTAAAGAAGTCTTCAATCCCTTGAGTCACTGTACAAAAAGCGCCGCCGAACTTACGGGCGGTGCGATAACCGGTGTTGATGAACTCCCTCGCTTGCTCGTTTGCCCCAGAGAGGAGGCTCCAGGCTTCTTCAATGATGCACAGCTTTGGGGTAGAGCGAGAGCCAGCCAGGTACATCTGCTGGTTAATCGACACCATCAACGCAAAAATCACGGGTCTGAGCACAGCAGGCGGAAACCCATCCAGCTCCAGCGTGGTGATTTCCACACTGGGGTCGAGCATGGAGGGCTTGTTGAACACATCTTTGTACATGCCGTCGGTGCAGAACTTTTTCAGTTGCACCGCAATGTCTTTGATGCGTCGGTCGCTTTCTTCTCCAGCAATCTCAATCAAGGCGTCTCTGACATCATCCACCAAGGCTTGATTACCTTTACGCTCCCATGCCGTCACTATCGCATCGCCTAAGACGCTTTGTTGAAACGCCGTCAGTGGGACGTAGGGTGACGCGATGGTGGCAAACAACGCCGTAATATTATCGAGCGCTTCCATCATGGGGTCGACCGGTCTACCGTCATCATCCACAA
>NZ_JBGONI010000134.1:0-1137 GCF_041439035.1 Vibrio sp. 1F263
ACAAGGTTGGATTTTTGCTTGCCAAGCATTTGCAGAAAGTAATTTAGTTCTAACCTTTGCCGATTAAGGGTTAGTGAGAGGAAGAACATGACTATTAAATGTAAAGTGAAATCTATCGAGCCTTTGGCTTGTAACACTTACCAAATCCTACTTCACCCAGAAACACCGGTAGCTTTTAAAGCGGGCCAATACTTGATGGTTGAAATGGGTGAAAAAGACAAGCGTCCATTTTCGATTGCAAGCAGCCCTTGTCGTCATGAAGGCGAGCTTGAGTTACACATTGGTGCAGCTGAGCACAATGCTTACGCTTCAGAAGTTGTTGAGGCAATGAAGAAAGCGCAAGCGGAAGATGGCGACATAGCTATTGATGCTCCGCACGGTGATGCGTGGGTTAAAGAAGAAAGCGATCGTCCTCTGTTACTAATTGCTGGTGGTACTGGCTTCAGCTACGTGCGCTCTATTCTCGATCACTGCATCGCGCAGAACAGTAAAAAAGAGATTCATCTATACTGGGGCGCAAAAGATGAGTGCCAGCTGTACGCGAAAGAAGAGCTTGTCGACATTGCAGCAAAACACAGCAATGTGCATTTTGTACCAGTAGTAGAAGAAGCACCTGAAGTTTGGCACGGTCAAACGGGTAACGTACTTGAAGCAATCACGCAAAGTTTCGAATCATTAGCTGATTTTGATATCTACATTGCGGGCCGTTTCGAAATGGCAGGTGCTGCAAGAGACTTGTTTACTCAGAATAAAGAAGCAAAGCGTGACCATATGTACGCAGATGCTTACGCGTTTATCTAAGATTTCTTTCAGATTTAGAGCAAAAAGAGAGCAGAAATGCTCTCTTTTTTCCGTTTAGGTGAACTATTAAGCACTTAAGCTTTGTTTATTCATTTTTCATGAAAAAGTAGTTGCTAAGCTGAGAGGGTTCCCTATAATGCGACACCACTGAGACGGCAGGCGCCACAAGGCTTCAGCAAGAATCAGTCAGACGGAAAGCGACAAAAATTAATTTTCAAAAAGTGTTTGACACTGAATGTTAATTCGCTAGAATGGCCGTCCACTTTGAGAGGCTCCTTACTTAAAAGGAACGCTCAACAAGTGAAGCTCTTTAACAATTTAAACCTATCAATCTGT
>NZ_JBGONI010000135.1:0-1119 GCF_041439035.1 Vibrio sp. 1F263
CTCCATTACTTACCCCTGAATTTAAATGAAAAGAACTCCAGTAAGTAACGCACCATAGAGCGAAACCCAAACGTGTCGATGACCACCGCACCCACTATGTACCAATAGTACTCGGGCACAAATTCCAACGCTTTGAACCCTTCTTGAACATACTCCGCATAGTCTGGGATAAACGACAAGATCAGAGGAACAAACACCACCAAGAGAATGAACTCATCTTTAAGGCCGCGATCTTTGAGGCTCACCCTATCTAAATCGGCGGCCTGTTCATCTCCAGACTGTAAACGCTTCACTTGAGCTTGGTGACGCTCTTGCTCGATCTCATCTTGTCGCTTGAGGGCATTCGCTTTATTGAGGCCGTGCTGCTTATAGGCATCAATGCCGCCAGTGATGAGGTTGGCGATGGCGCCTATCATGCGTAAACCCGTTTATCGAGTTCCACATGAGGCCCATCTTTAAAGCTGACCCAATCCCCACCCCAGACAATAGGCACATTCAGCTCTTTTGCCGCTTGTTT
This sequence comes from Vibrio sp. 1F263, assembly GCF_041439035.1. Lineage (NCBI taxonomy): Bacteria > Pseudomonadati > Pseudomonadota > Gammaproteobacteria > Vibrionales > Vibrionaceae > Vibrio > Vibrio sp. 1F263. The sequence continues at coordinate 518 of NZ_JBGONI010000135.1, forward strand.
AAACGCCCAACTCACTTGTTCGTAATAACTAAAGCCCCACGTGACTTTGCTGTTTTCGTCATACACCACAAAATCAATCGCATGGCCTGACTGGTGCCGGCTTTTTTTACTGTAGCCATCGAGTTGGCTAGCGCCTTTTTTGAAGAGCGCATTTTGCTCTTCGGCCGTTCGCTTTCCCGAGGTAATGCCAAAATCAAACGGGGTTAACTCAATCGCCCTGCGAACCACGCGTTTGAGATCGCCATGAACCCCAATCATGCGAGACTCGCTTCTTGCTGATAACGCAAACTGACTGAGTGCTTTATCGACGGTTTTTTTGTTCATGAAATACACTCCTAGTAAAGTGAAGAGCACAACGAGCGCACTCAACTTTTTAATGGTCATTATTCGAAATCCGGTAACTGGGTCACGAGTAAGGCTCTGGCTGTCTCACGCTTGGAGAGAACCTCTTGGGGGACGTCCGCACCGTTTTCTACTTGGCGTACTAAGTAAAAATCGGTCGCATCAAGGTAATGTTTAGCCTTTGCGCGCCTTTCAGATTGTTCTTTATTTTGTTGAGCCTCTAGTGACAGGACAAAAGCCTCACCAGTCCATCGGTAGAG
>NZ_JBGONI010000136.1:0-1085 GCF_041439035.1 Vibrio sp. 1F263
TAGCCCAGTCGGGTCCTATAAATTCAAAATGAATGTCTGTTACCTTGTTGCTGGTCAGCTCAGGTGTCAGAAATATTCTAGGCGTAAATTGCAGGTATCGTTCCTTGGGGTATAGAGGCAGATGGATGTCGAGTTGGTGTTTAATGGCCGATTGGATCTCTGAGTGTGCTTGAGTGTAGCATTCTGACCATTCAAGACTTTTTGCCGCCTCAATGGGTGACATGCCCCGGGCATATAAATCGATATAGGGTGTCCAATCTATCTTGATGTATCGGTATGGGATTTTTTTGAGATGCGCTGCAAATGCCTTAAACCATTCTTTCCATTGGTCGTCATATTCGTGGGTCATTTTTCCGTTGAGATAATTAAGACCTTTGCGAGTAAAAGTGACGCACCTTTGATCATCGTTGAGTTCTAGGTAATTTTCTGAAATCAGTTGCTCTAAGATGTCTCTGATTAGCATGCCAGAGTGTGGGTAAACATCCAAAGCGCGCTCTTTTGCTTGAGACTTGCTCAAGCTCATTCGCTTTTCTTTCATGTGCGCTAGATACTGAGTGTTGATAGGGTCTACTTGGTAATTTTTTGTTCTTGGCCACAGCCAATCTAAAAGGTCGCGGGCATAGGCCGTATTCGGTCCTAATTCTAACGTATAGGACGTTGGCGCTTTGGGTAGGGGGGGAAGCTCTTCTTTATTGCCATTCATGGCGTTTAACTCTTCGGTAGTTAAGTTTCTTAGTATGACATGGGTAAAGCCTTCAATATTGTCGATGTGCTCCCCCAAGCTGACTCTGACACTTTGGATGAAAGGAATGATGGATGCTTGGTTAAATAGAATGTTGTGGGTTGGCTCGTGGTGCGTGACTGCTTGCGCTTTTAAGTCGTCCCAGTCGCCATAACCTACCGCTTGAGCGCAAATCGATAACCATGTGTTTTTTTCGGTGGCGTTGCCCTGAATGATTTCAGCGAAGGTAAGTTGATCGAATATAGTGTGTAATTGTTTCTTTAATATCGGTAGATGGTCAGAATTAAAGAGGGTCTTATTTGACATGGTAATTCCTTGATGAATGAACGTAAAAAAGCCTTGC
>NZ_JBGONI010000138.1:0-1080 GCF_041439035.1 Vibrio sp. 1F263
GGGCGCATCGGTTTGCCCACCGAAGCGGGATTGAAAACCATCAGCTACGACCAGCTTCAAGAAGATTATGCGTTGCGCTTTGGAGAGTTTATTTCGCCGAAGTCCTTTGCTAAAGCGGTGAAGTATCTAAAGCGTGCCAGCTATTTTCACAGTGAGCGGATCAATGTGTGTGTCGACCAAGACGAAGGGACGATACGCAGTGCACCCGCGTACAAACAGTTTACACCTCGCTTCTTTAATGACTTAAAAGTCGTGCGTTACACCAACATCAGCGAATTGATCCTCGCAACACGGGAACGCCAGACAAAGAAAGGACTGAGCTTTCAATGGCTCTCTTTCCGTAAGATAGCGTCAGGGATACAAGAGATCTTCAATGCGTCAACGTTAAACACCTATGCGCAATCAACCTCAGCCTTCTTTAGTGAGTATCAACCGGACCTGGCCCCTAATTAAAAAGACACGTTCGTCTCCGCGAAGGCGGAGGGATCAGCACGTCTGAACCTTAGCCTACCCTGCTCTATCTCTCATTTTTCTGGTTTCTCCCAACAGGTTATTCAGGGTTATCTTGCGCACGCAGTCTCATTCGGAAGGGATTTCTCTATTCACGGTTTTTTATAAGAAAGGCCGTGCAAGAAAGGAAGGATAAAAAAGACCGCTACAATGGCCATCAATAAGGGGCTGCGCTTATGAACACTACGTATAAAGATAAATAATTAAATCAATAGAAAAATAAATACTTAAGGACAAGCAAAAAAAACGGCGCGGCAACCTTCTTTTGTCATACGACAGGGACCTTCTTCGATTAAACGCTGAGTCAGGTGGCTCCCTTTCATCATCTCCTTACTTAACGTCCACCTTCATCCGGATGGTATGGCTTAGCAGGGCGAGGGTTTTTAGTGCTGTCAATATTGCAGCCTAAAAAGAGCAGTATGGCGCTGTGAGAGGCTTTCTTCTTAATTTCATTAAATGGTCACGGTTCTTATTCAGCCGCTTAAGCTTACTGCTTTACAAAATGAATGGCCCCTTGAATACTAAGATTAGCGTTTCGATTTATCAGCGTCAGAGGGTAATTCAAACTCA
>NZ_JBGONI010000139.1:0-1048 GCF_041439035.1 Vibrio sp. 1F263
ATCAAAAAAGCAAGCACAAGGGTACGAAGAAATGGCATAGCGCCTCCTTACGTTTGGGTGGTTTTACATGGATTGAGTGGCTTTAAAAATCCGATTGCTCAAAGTGGGTGGCGACGTTGTAAAAGCGCCCAATTAAATCATTTTGGCTTATCCAGCCGTACGCCAGTGGCTTCATCTCTCCAGTGCTTGGATGCACCAAAATCAAGGCGGGCGTAAAAGGCACCGTGACTTTTCCCTGGTTGTGGCGGTTTTCTTTGAGGTGAGTGATGAAGGTTTCATCATTACTGATCCCAAGGAGCTCAAAATGGTATTGGTCAGCAAACGCTTGAATGGACGGGGCGAGTTGCTGGCTTAGCGCATCTTTTCCTTCATAAACAAAGAAAAAGCCCCATCCGTCTTGTTTCATCTTTTCAACCGCGTCGGTCTTCTTCTTATCCTCCAGTGCTAAATACACCTGTCTTGCCGCTTGCTCTGTCGGATGGTCTTTGGTGTAAGAGAACTCAGGTCTTTCGAGCAGCAGCGCTTTAAAGGTCATGCCTAATTGGTCGGTTTGGTCCGTGATAAAATGATTTAACGCTAAAAACTTCGCGAGCTTGTCTTTATCTTTGGGATGAATGGCCGCGTCGTTTTGCGCTTCAATATGCACAGAGTGAAACCAGGCCATCTGTTCGGTCGCCGATAACGTTTTAGGGCTTGATACGGTGGTTTGAGTGTTGCTTGGTAGCGGCTTAGGTTTGGGCGTTACGGGCATTGCCTTTGGCTCGTTGTACCAGCGCCACCCAGGAGGGGTTTCTTGAGCAAGAGCTGGATGGAGGTGAGTCAGCAGCGCTAGGGTAATGACGCAAAGCAGAGGTTTTTTCATCATCATAGACCTTGATTCCGTGGAGGCGGTTATCCGCCCGTGGCACTTTGAAGTCGTTTCTTGATTTCATCAAAGTTGGGGAGGTTGGTGTTGGCACGCATTTCCGGGTAGAACTCTTTAAAATCAATATATTCAAAATTGATTTGACCCAGTTCTTCGGGCGTAATGGCGGCGCAGGTGGGATTT
>NZ_JBGONI010000140.1:0-1035 GCF_041439035.1 Vibrio sp. 1F263
TCAATTAGAAGAAGACTTTTGTTCTTTAATCGATAATTATCCCGCAAACGATCTTGTTATGGAACTCAAATCTCTTCTTCTGAAGTGAGGTTGGCATTGCCCTCTCCTAGGGGGTTTATCGCAAACAAGGGTGGTAGGTTATGATCACCCTCAACATTCATCAGCTTTAACATTTAGCTTTACTGGCCGTCACTTTCTTTCTGAGCTCATACTGCAGTCCGTTCGTTACTATATTTCCTACAAACTAGAGCTACCGTGAAATAAAGAAGCCTGTCGCTTCTTCGTGGCGAATGGACGAGACATACATTAACGTCAAAGGTCAGTGGAAATATTACTCTCGAGTCGTTAGAAGCACGGTCATTTCATTGATTTTTCACTCTGCAAACGCCGTGATGAGAAAGCGGCTCGCGCCTTCTTTACCAAGGCAATCTGCTATAATGGTTTACCAGGAAAAGTGGTTAGCGATAAGAGTGGTGCCAACGCGTTAGCGTTGCATAATGTTAATGTTCAACTCTGGCTGATGGGAAAAATACTCAACTTGATTGAAGTGTGTCAAATTAAATATCTGAACAATATAGTTGAGCAAAGTCATCGAAAAGTGAAAGGTAAAATGAATCAGTGCCTGGGGTGGAGCTGTGGTCGATAAGGCTTTGTTGCGTAATTCAATGTAACTAAATCAAGAACCTACGATCTGATCAGCTACCTCCACCCTCTCTCGTAGCCCTATGCCTAAGCCTCGTTACAAAACAACCAACTGGAAGCAATACAACCAATCACTCATTAACCGTGGCTCTCTGACCTTTTGGATTGATGAAGAAGCAATAAGCGGGTGGGCGCAAAGTAAACAGAATAAGCGCGGGAGGCCGCGTCGGTTCAGTGATTTAGCTATCACGACAGCACTCATGGTGAAACGAGTTTTTTCTATGCCATTGAGAGCGCTGCAAGGATTTATCGACTCGATATTTAGGTTAGCCCATGTACCGTTAAGTTGTCCGCATTACACCTGCATCAGTCGTAGAGCCAAGCAAGTTGAGG
>NZ_JBGONI010000141.1:0-1002 GCF_041439035.1 Vibrio sp. 1F263
GTGCAAATGTCCGGCGCTAACACTCAGCGTATCGGTGGGCGCGTGACCGCCCGTGACAGTGACAGCAGTGACGGAGGCTTTTATCACGCCCATTGGTATAAGTACCCCGTCATTTATTGGCTGCAACTGATGCAATCCACCGCCTGCATGGCCACGGACGTTTTTGATGTGGCCTACATGACGGAAATTGACCCACTTTGGGACGACGATGAGTTATCCCTCATTCTCAATCCCGAAGCGTTACTGTTTGGTAACCTGGTGGCGCAGCTTGCTTGCGTGCCCGAAGCCCTGTTGACCTCCACTAATACTGCCTTACCTATTGATGCTTTATTTTGGTGTTTAGGCTCACAGGGCAGTGCCTATCCGCTCACCGGCACCACCAACTATCGAGACACGTCCATCCAGGCGGCGACACTCTTGATGGAAAAGCTGAACTACAAACTGCACCGGCAAGGGATCATCTGGGAGACGCGCGGCGAAGATGGCGCGATTTGTTATCAATATCCCGATCCTATTTTGCCAAAATCTCGTTATCGGTATCAAATGTCGGGGCCTATTCCCGATGCCGCCTGGTGTCACCCGTACACCACGACAACCACACTCTGGGAAGCCGGCCATGACAACCCGGTGACAGGGGATAACTTTGGTTTTGTACAATGGCGAAAGCGCAACTGTGTCTTTTTATAAGGTGACGCGATGATGCCCATTCTTCCCCACAAAAATGAAACGGACCTATTTATTGCCAGTCACCCTGACTCCCTTACCGATTTTTTAAAAACAGAGCTCGCCAACAACAAGCACATTTACTGCTGTTTCCCGCTCTCGCAGTTTTGCTTCTCGTTTTGTCGCGATCTCAATGCTCGTAAGGTGCTGTCAATCAGCTTCCAAAACGCTCACACCCTCTACCCACCCTTTCAGCGGCCATAATGAAGAGGTTACTATGACCATTCCATCTTTTGAGAGCACCTTTAGGCGCTCTCTTGTTTTTCTGTGTTTTTTTAT